>CAMHBH010000021.1 GCA_946183175.1 uncultured Oscillibacter sp. | reverse complement strand
GTCACGATTCCGCAACTGGTACAGGGCGAGGAGGCCATTGGGAATATCGACGTAGCGTCCGCCGCGGAGGAGCGCGCCGCCCGCGAGGAAAAGAAAATCTTTACCGCGCCGGACATGACAATTCTCGTCGTGGACGACGTGGAGTTAAACTTAAAAGTTGTGCGCGGATTCCTCAAGGAATCCAAAATCCACATCGAGACGGCGACGGGCGGCGTACAGTGTCTGCAAATGGCGACCCAGAAGCGCTACGACCTGATTCTGCTCGACCACATGATGCCGGAAATGGACGGGCTGGAGACGTTCCGCAAAATGCGCGCGATGAAGCATTCGCTGAACCTCAAGACCCCCGTCATTATGATGACCGCCAACGCGATAGTCGGCGCGCGCGAGGAGTATCTGCAATTCGGCTTCGACGACTACCTGTCCAAGCCGATTATGGAGGCCGACTTGCTCCGCGTCATCGCCGCGCACACGAGGCCCGAACTGGCACAGTGGATTGTCGCCGCGCCGGAGGCCCCCGGCGATACGCCTTCCGACAGCGAATCCGGCACCGACGACGCAAACTGGCTCGAAAAGCTGACGTTTCTCGACACCAGGAGCGCGTTACTCTTCTGCGCCAACAGTCCGGACTTCTACCGGGAGATGTTACTGTCTTTCGTATCGGAAAACCGTATGGGGCAGATACAGTCCTTCTTCGCCCAAGAGGATTGGAGGAACTACACCGTACAGGTTCACGCGCTCAAAAGTACGGCCAAGATTATCGGGGCGAAAGAGCTCTCCGAACGCGCGCTCGAACTCGAAATGGCCGGCAAGCGCGAGGACGTGAACGAATTGCGCAGGAAGCACGGGCCCTGTATGATTTGCTACGGGGAACTGCGGCAGAAACTGTCCGTGCTTCTCCTGCGCTGACGGGGGGACGACATGGAACGCATTCTCATTATTGACGACGAGCCCATGAATCTGAAATTGACAAAGTTCATTCTCGACAACGCGGGCTATGAAGTCGTGACCACGGAATCGGGCATTTCCGGCATTGAGCTCTTGCAGGAAATCCCGTTCGACCTGCTCCTGCTGGACATCGAAATGCCCGAGATGGACGGCCTGGAAGTCTTGCGGCGCGTCCGGAATATCCCCGAAATCGCCAAGATTAAAGTCATCTTCCTGACGGCGTCCAATTCCAAGTCCGACCTCAGCGACGCCGCACGCCTCCACGCCGCGCGCTTCATTCAAAAGCCCTGCCTCCCCGACGTGCTCCTCCGTACCGTGCGCGAGGCCTTCGAGGAGACCACCGCGAGCCTGCTGTTAATCGTGGACGACGAGCCCATGAGCCGCGCTTTGACCAGGAACGCGTTCGAGTCACAGTTCCGGGTCGAGTGCGTCGCCTCCGGACGGGACGCCCTCAACTTTCTGGAACAGGCCGTCCCCGATATGATTCTCATGGACTTGTACATGCCCGGCATGGACGGCCTCGACACCTTCCGGGAAATCAGGAAGCTGGAACACTGCCGCCACATTCCGATTATCTTCACGACGGCGGCGGAGGACAACGAAACCGAACTCGAACTCTTTCGCGCCGGGGCCGTGGACTTCATCCGCAAGCCCTTTATCGCCGAGATTGCCCGGGAGCGCGTCAAGCGGATTCTGGAACTGAAACGTTTGCAAAACTTCCTGCACGAGGAAGTCGACCGCCGGACGGCGCAGTACATGGAGAGCGCGCGGAAGGTACAGCGCCTGACGAAACAGATTATTTTCGCGCTGGCGGGGGCCATCGACGCCAAGGACGCCTACACGAACGGCCACTCCAGCCGCGTGGCGGGCTATTCGCGGGAAATCGCCCGCCGCATAGGCAAGGACCCCCAGGAGATTGAGGATATCTACTACGCCGCCATGCTCCACGACGTGGGGAAAATCGGAATCCCGCGCGAGATTATCAGCAAGACTTCAAGCCTGACGGAAGAGGAGTTCGAGGTCATCCGGGAGCACACCGTCAAGGGAGAGAAGATTCTACGGACAATTTCAGAACTGCCGCGGCTGTCCATCGGGGCGCGCTGGCACCATGAGCGCTACGACGGCGGCGGGTATCCGGACGGGCTGTCGGGGCGCGACATCCCGGAAATCGCCCGGATTATCTGCGTCGCCGACTGCTACGACGCCATGAGCTCGAACCGCTGTTACCGCGCGGCGCTGTCCCAGCGGATAGTCCGCGACGAGATTGCCCGCGGGCGCGGGACGCAGTTCGACCCCGACATGGCCGACATCATGTTGCAAATGATTGACGAGGATACCGGCTACCGTATGCGCGAACATTGAGCGCCGCCCCGCCTCCCCGGTAGGGCCATCCCCCTCCCCCGCACGGCGCGAAAGCCTCCCCGTGTCAAACCAACGCAAATTTCGCGTCATATTCCGGACGCTTCCGGCATAGGTTGTCCGGAGAGGTGAAGCCCATGAACGTATCCGCCCCGCCCGGCCTGCCCCGCCGGGTACTTTCCGCGCTGTTGAGTATCGGCACACTCTGGACAGTCAGCGTGACCGCCGGAAGTCCGAACGCCGCCTCCGCCGCGCAGGCCCTGCGCGACGCCGCCGCGCGTCTGGAATTTGGCGCGCCCGCCGCGTCCGGACTGTCCGTGGCCGCGCGCCTCGCGCTCTCCGAGACGCCGCTGTTGTACTCCGCCCGCGACAACGCCGCGATTTTCCCCGAGGCCGAACCCGGCGACGCGCCCCCGGAAGCTGTCACCGAACCGGAGAACAATACAGAATCTGTCACCGAACCCGAACCCGCCCCCGAACCCGTACCCGACACGCCGCCCGAACCCGTCGCCCCCATTCCCCTACAGGAAGCCGTACAGGAACCCATTCCGCAAGTTGACAACGGTATCCGCGCCCGGACACTCGTCCCCAAGAGCGCCGACGGCTACATTGTCAGCGGACGCGTCTACATCAGTTCCAGCAGGAAACAGCCGCTCAACGTCTCCGAACTCCGCGAGACCTTCGACGCCGAATTATCCGGCGACGGCCCCCAAATCCTCATACTCCATTCCCACGGGAGCGAGGCCTACACCCCCGCGCCCGGTACGTCCCTCGTCTGGTGGGGAGATTCCCGCACCACCGATTTCCGCTACAGCGTCGTGCGCGTCGGCGACGAAATGGCCTCCGTATTCGAGAACGCCGGGATTTCCGTCCTCCACGACCGCACCCTCTACGACTACCCAGACTACAGCGGTTCCTATGACCGCTCCCTGTCCGCGATTGAGAGCTACCTGGCGCAGTACCCCTCCATTCGCTTCGTGCTCGACGTGCACCGCGACTATATCGCCGATTCCGCCGGGAATCCCTACAAGGTCGTCTCCGAAATCGACGGCCTCGGCACCGCCGCGCAGTTGACGCTTGTCATGGGAAGCGACGGAAGCGGCCTCTCACATCCCCGCTGGATGGAGAATCTAAAACTTGCCGTCGCCATACAGGAGCAAATACTGTCCGACTACCCCACGCTCATGCGCCCCATGCTGTTGCGGAAGTCGCGCTACAACCAGCACGCCACGACGGGTTCGCTGTTGGTGGAAGTCGGCGCGGCGGGCAACTCCCCGGAAGAAGCGTTACTCTCCGCGCGGCTGTTCGCGCAGGAAATGACGCAAGTCCTACAGGCCCGCAGTAAGTGAACGCCCGTTCGATTTCCGCTCAAAAAAAGTCGGTCGGTCTTTTTGACGCCTTTCCGCGAAAAAAGACTTGACAGGAAAGACAAAATCCGCTATAATCTCACCATTCCAAGAAGATTCTTTGTCGCTGTAAACGGATTTCGACCGGAAACGGGTCAAAAAGTCGGTCGATGTCGATTACAGAAACTGGAAATTCAGGAATGGCTCAACCATGCGGGTTTGCGGGTTCTCCCGCTCAGGCACCGACCGACTTTTTGGGGTATAACGTGGCTGACCGCGCAAGTTTTCGCCTTTACACCCCGCGATTTCCCTGTTGTCATACCTTCCCTATGAGGGATTAAAACTATTTCAGAACCACATACGCGTCAGCCACTTGTTGAGATTTGGTCATACCTTCCCTATGAGGGATTAAAACCTATGAGTATGAGTATGAGTTCCTACGTTGAGAATCCCAGTCATACCTTCCCTATGAGGGATTCGCGCTAAAAGGAGGCGGTCGTGTTGATGTACCCGTTTCTGACGCTCGACGACGGGACGGAAATCGTACACTCGGAAATGTACCCCGACGGACAGGTCAAGGTTTACATGGAAAAGCCCGACGCCAAAGACTGCTTCCATTATGCGACGTGCTGGCTACCCGGGTATGTGTGGCAGGACGTGTACGGCTTCTCACAGGCGGAGGTTGACCGCTGTCGGGAAATCATACAGTCCACGGCCCACCTGATTTTACAGAAGGCTACCTTCCCTATGAGGGATTAAAACAATACGACGCTCGTCTGGACGGAATAGTCTTCGCTAAGGTCATAACAAGTCATACCTTCCCTATGAGGGATTAAAACGCAACAAGCATAAACTGTGCTACGACACCGGCCCATCCGAAGTCATACCTTCCCTATGAGGGATTCAAACGGAAAGCGCCCTGTCCCCGATTGAGGAGACAGGGCGCTTTGTTGTCCCGGCGATTTCTACAATTTCTCGCGTCCGGTGGAAATATCCGCTTGCAAATCCGCACAACCTCCGTTATAATGAAGCCGTCAGGGGAAACGCCGGAGCGCGTCCGGCGCGCTATATGAAGGAGGTACATATATGAGGGGCGTACACAGTGCGGTGGACGATATCCGCCGAAGCGTATTCAAGGAAGTGGCGCTGTTGGCCTACGAGGGCGGCGACCTGTCGCGGGTGAATATGATTCCCTACAAGCTCATCCCCGGAGAAGTCGCCAAGCACCGCAAGGACGTTTTCATCGAACGCGCCATTATCAAAGAGCGTATCCGGCTGGCGCTGGGCCTGAATATGCAGGACCCCAATAATCAGCTTCCTATCAGCGCGACCGTCGACGAAATGGACGAGATGGGCGACGCGGCCTCCAAGAAACACTTTGAAAAGCCGCTCGTGAATATTATCCCGTTCGCGTGCAACGCCTGCCCGACGAAGCAGATTCGCATTACGGACAGTTGTCAGGGCTGTATCTCGCACCCCTGCCAGAACGTGTGCCCCAAGGGCGCGATTTACCTCGACGAGAACAAGCACTGCCACATTGACCAGTCGAAGTGTATCAAGTGCGGCAAGTGCTTCATGCAGTGCCCCTACAGGGCGATATCGAAGATTGAGCGGCCCTGCGCGGCGGCCTGCGGCATGGACGCTATCGAGTCGGACGAGATGGGCCGCGCGAAAATCAACTACGACAAGTGCGTAAACTGCGGTATGTGCCTCGTCAACTGCCCGTTTGGCGCGATTGCCGACAAGAGCCAGATTTACCAGACAATCCGGGCCATCAAGCGCGGCGAACAGGTCATAGCCTGCGTCGCCCCGGCGTTCGTCGGACAGTTCGGCAAGGACGCCACGCCCGGGAAAATCCGCGCCGCGATGAAAGAAGTAGGCTTTGACGAGGTGGTCGAGGTCGCTATCGGTGCCGACTTGTGTACCGTACAGGAGGCGCACGCGTTCTTGGAGGAAGTCCCGGAGAAAATGCCGTTCATGGGGACTAGCTGTTGTCCGGCGTGGAGCATGATGTGCCGGAAGCTTTTCCCGAAGCAGAGCGAATATATCTCTATGGCCCTGACGCCCATGGTCATTACGGCCCGTATGGTGAAACTGCTTTACCCCGATTGCAAAGTCGTATTCGTCGGGCCGTGCGCGTCGAAGAAGTCGGAGGCCAACCGCCGCACGATTCGCTCCGACGTTGACTTTGTGCTGACGTTCGAGGAAATGCAGGGCATTTTCGACGCCAAGGAAATCGACTTTACCAAAATCGAGGAGGACCCCGAAGAGAAACTCGAAAACGGTACCGGATTCGGGCGCGGATTCGCGGTCAGCGGCGGCGTGGCGGCGGCGGTCGCCGAGACGATTTCGCACCTTGCCCCCGAGCGCAAAGTAGAAATCCAGCGCGCCGACGGCCTCCGCGAGTGCCGCAAAATGATGATGATGGCGAAGGCGGGCAAGTACCCGGGCGGCCTGCTGGAAGGCATGGCGTGTCCGGGGGGCTGTGTGGCGGGGGCCGGGACGATTACCCCCGTGGCGACGGGCACGGCGAACGTGGAGAAGTTCAAGAAGGCCGCCGCGCTACAGAGCTGTACGCAGACGCCGTATTTGACGAGTTTGAACGACGTGGAAATGGCGCACCTGGTGACGCCTCCCGGCGGAGAGGCGAAGTCGTATCCGGTCACGCACCTGACCGAGGCCGAGACCAAGGCGTAAACCGGGCGGCCTGATTCCCCCTCCCTCTCCTGTGACACGGGAATAAAAACCTGTCCGTTCTGACAAAAGCCCTCCCCCGTGGCGACACGGGAGAGGGTTCGTATTTAGGCGGAGGGGCGAAGAATACCCCGTGCTTTTATAAAATCCGACAGAAAATGCTTTACACGCCGGGGAAAAACGGGTATACTATGGGAGACCGCATTCAGGCGGCGTGGGAAAGGCGGTGTCAGCATATGGACGAGTTTACCAGAAAGTTCAGTATCGTGCGGGAGAAGGACGCGGAAATCCACCGCATACTCTCCATTGTCTATCAGGCTCTGGAAGAAAAAGGATACAATCCCGTCAACCAGATTGTGGGCTACATTCTCTCCGAAGACCCGACTTACATCACCAACCACAACAACGCCCGGACGCTCATTCGCAAAATCGACCGGGACGAGCTGTTACAAACGCTCCTGCGCTCCTATCTCCGGAACGCGCCCGACGAAAAAAAAGGTGAAAAAAATGTTTGACAAGCGCGCGGATATCCCGTATAATAACCAATGTTGCCCTGACGCCGGAGTGCTGGACGTGAGGCCCATTCTCTACGCGCCGGGTCAGTCGATGTCCTTCCGGCTGTCGCTGGACTTGTCAGACCTGGATTTCGCCGGACAGCGGCCCATTACGCGCCCGGTGGAGGTGTCCGGAACCGTGCGCAACCGCGCCGGGGTGCTGTCGCTGGAACTCTCCGCCGATACCACGCTGGACGCTACTTGTGACCGTTGCGGGAAGCCGCTCCAAGTGCCGAAAAGTACGGAATTTCACTGCGTCCTCGTCGAATCCTTGGAGAACGACGACGACAACGAGGAACTTGTACTCCTACAGGACGGACAAGTAGACGCGGGCGAACTCGCCCGGACGGCGTTCGTGCTCGGCATGGACACCAAAACCCTGTGTAGCGAGGACTGCAAGGGGCTTTGTCCGCGTTGCGGGGCGAATCTGAACGAGGGGCCCTGCGGCTGTGCGCCGGAACCCGACCCCCGCTGGGCGGCGTTGGCGTCCCTGCTCGACGCGCCCGAAGAATCGTAAAGAAAGTAAAGAATCATATAAAAGGAGGGGAATCCCATGGCTGTTCCGAAGGGGAAAGTCTCGAAGGCCCGCCGCGACAAGCGCCGCAGCGCGACTTGGAAACTGGCGTCTCCGATGCTCGTCAAGTGCCCGAAATGCGGCGCAATGCGCCTGCCGCACCGGATGTGCCCGGAGTGCGGCTCGTACAACGGACGCGAAGTCAAGTCCGCACAGGCCGCCGCGAAGTAAACCAATCTGCGGATACGGAAGGGAAGCGCGTCTTCCCTCTGTTTTTTTCTCCGAACAAAGAAATATCCCGCCATTCCACGACACGCCTTGCCAATTATGGCACCGACAACGCAAGGAAAGGAGGAAATACCCATGAAACCTATGATAGCCATCGTCGGGCGGCCCAACGTGGGGAAGTCCCTGCTCTTCAACCGCCTGATTGGACAGCGCCTGTCCATCGTGGAGGATACGCCGGGCGTCACCCGCGACCGTATCTACGGCGAGAGCGACTGGAACGGGCGCGCCTTCACCCTCGTCGACACCGGCGGCATTGAACCCAATACCGATAACGAAATCCTGCTCTTCATGCGCGAACAGGCACAAATCGCAATCGACAACGCGACCGTCATCGTATTCCTGACGGATATCCGCACGGGCATGACGGCGGCGGACGAGGACGTAGCCGAAATGCTCCGCAAGTCGGGCAAGCCCGTCGTGCTGGCCGTGAACAAAGTCGACACCACCGGCCCCACAAACCCCGATGTTTACGAGTTCTACAACCTCGGCCTCGGGGAACCTATCCCCGTCTCCGCCGTACACGGGCACGGCACCGGAGACTTGCTCGACGCGTGTCTGTCGCACTTCCCGCCGGAGGACGCCCCCGATACCGTACCCGACGCCATACGCGTGGCGGTTATCGGCAAGCCCAACGCCGGGAAATCGTCGCTCGTCAACCGGATTCTCGGACAGGAACGCGTGATTGTGTCGGATATCGCCGGAACCACCCGCGACGCAATCGATACGCCGTACACCAGCGACGAGGGGAACTATATCTTCATCGACACCGCCGGGATTCGCCGCAAGTCAAAGATTGAGGAATCCGTAGAGCGCTACAGCGTACTCCGCGCCACAATGGCCGTAGAGCGCGCCGACGTGTGCCTGATTCTCATCGACGCCGCCGAGGGCGTCACCGAACAGGATACCAAAGTAGCCGGACTGGCACACGACGCCGGAAAAGCAAGTGTTATCGTCGTAAACAAGTGGGATGTCGTAGAGAAAGACGACAAGACCATGGAGCGCATGACGAAGGATATACGGAATGAACTGGCCTACATGCCCTACGCGCCTATTGTATTCCTGTCGGCCAAGACCGGACAGCGCGTGCCGAAGCTGTTCCCGGCGATTCGGGAAGTCTGGCGGCAGACCGGGACGCGCGTCACGACCGGCGCGCTGAACAGTGTCCTAGCCGACGCCCAGACCCGCGTACAACCCCCTACCGACAAGGGCCGCCGCCTCAAAATCTACTATATGACGCAAGTCGGCACAAATCCGCCGCGTTTCGTCGCCTTCTGCAACGATACCAAACTCTTTCACTTTTCCTACCGCCGCTATCTCGAAAACTGTATCCGTAACACGTTCGGGCTGGACGCGACCCCGCTTGTGCTGACCGTCCGGCAGAAACGTGACAAGGAGGTTTGAGTATGCCCGTAAGTTTACTCGATTGGCTGTTGTATTTCGCGGTCTTTCTTCTCCCGACCGCCGTACTGGCGTATTTGTGCGGCTGTTTCAACGGGGCCGTCGTCGTCTCGAAGTACATCCTCCGCGACGACATCCGCAACCACGGAAGCGGCAACGCCGGTTTGACGAATTTCTACCGCACGTTCGGCGGCGTCCTGACGCTCGCCGTCATCCTCTGCGACGTGCTCAAAATGATTGTGGCCGTCAAGGCCGTGACGCTCCTCATCGGCGATACCGTCGTCGCCAAATACTGGGCGGGGCTGTTCTGCCTGCTGGGGCATATGTTCCCGTGTATGTTCCACTTCCGGGGCGGGAAGGGCATTCTCTCCGGCGGCACCCTCGCCATTATGATTGATTGGCGCGTCGCGGTCGTCGTCTGGGGCGGCTTCCTGTTGCTGACGGCCCTCACGCGCTACGTCTCCCTGGGTTCCCTGTGGGCCGGGAGCAGTTTCCCCTTTATTTCGTGGTACTGCTACCCGCAATTCCCGCTGGCCGTCGTCCTCGCGTTCGTCACCGGGGCGCTGGTCGTCTGGCAACACCGCTCCAATATCGGGCGCCTCATACACCACAACGAGAACAAGTTCTCGTTCCGCCACAAATCCCCGGACAGGCCCCCCGAATCCGGCACCAGGGGGGACAAACTATGAAAGCGGTCGTAGTCGGGAGCGGCGGCTGGGGTACCGCGCTGTCGCAAGTCCTCTGCGACAACGGGCACGAGACATTCCTATGGTCTCACAACCCCGCCAAGGCCGCCCAAATGCAAACAACCCGTGAAAATCCGCTACTCCCGGGCGTCAAACTCCCCGACGCCCTGCGCGTCACGGACACGCTCGACTGTCTCGACGGCGCGGAGCTGGTCGTATGCGCGGCACCGTCGTTCGCCGTCCGGGAGACCGGGGAGAAAATCGCGCCGTACCTGAACAAATCCACGGTTCTGGTCTCGGTGTCGAAGGGAATCGAACGGCATACCTGCAAGCGTATGAGCGAAATTCTGTGGGAGGCCACCAACGGCGTATGCGGAATCGCGGCGCTGTCGGGGCCGACGCACGCCGAAGAAGTCGGACTGCGTCTGCCTACGGGCTGTGTGGCGGCGTCGCCGTCCGGAGACATCGCCCGCGCCGTACAAGACGCCTTCATGAACCCCTACTTCCGCGTTTACACAAGCTACGATATTGTCGGCGTCGAACTCTCGGCGGCACTCAAGAACGTCGTCGCGCTGACTTGCGGGATGTGCGACGGCCTCGGGTATCAGGATAACACGAAAGCCTTACTCATGACCCGCGCTATGGCGGAGCTGACGCGCCTCGGCGAACAGTTAGGCGGTAGCCGCCGTACGTTCAGCGGGCTGGCGGGCATGGGCGACCTGATTGTAACCTGTACGTCCATGCACTCCCGCAACCGCCGCGCCGGGATTCTTATCGGACAGGGTATGCCCGTCGAAAAGGCGCTGGAGAGTATCGGGGCCGTCGTGGAGGGCTACTACGCCGCCGAAAGCGTCCGGCAACTCGCGGAGCGCGAGGAGGTCGATATGCCCATTTGCCGCTGTGCGTGGGAGGTACTCTATCGCGGGCGGGATATCCGGGGCGTCACGGGCGAACTCATGGGCCGCGCCCGCAAAGACGAATTGCTCGGCTCGACGTGGCTGTAAATGTTTTGTCGGGATGTCCAAAAATTCCCCCGGATTTTGGACACCTCGACAAATTTTTACTTCCCGCGCGGAAATCGACAAAAACCGCTTGCAATTTCCGCCGCTATCCGTCATAATACAAGCACAACGAACGCCGCAGGGCGTCCGTTGACAGAAACATAATAAGCGGCAGGCCGTGCAGTGTTACCAGCACCGTACAGCCCTATGATGAGTGGCATCATCACTCAACACAACAGACGATTATGCCTGTACCGTAGGGCATAGTATACCCGTTTCCCCGGGAGTTTACAAGCCGGGAATCGGGGTGTAATCGTTGTGTCATGGTCTGATTGTATCAGGCGGTGTTGAGTTCACGCTCGGCACCGCTTGTTTTGTTTCGGACAGGGATGGTCTAGGCCAACTGTCAGACGTATACGAAACGAGGAAGAAAGGAGGTAAAGCACAATGACACCGAAATTCGCGTCGAGATGTAAGTACTGCGGAATGAATGGCGGCTCTACCCAGTCTGGCACTCAGAGCGGCGGCCCGCCGAAAATCTCCCCGCCTCCACCGCGGATGGGCTGTAAGAATAGCCCTGACAAAAAGCACTACTTTGAGTGGGTGAGAATCTCCTGACAACGGCAGAAACACGGTAAACCAATCTCCACAGCAGGAAATTACCACGGCGGGGCGCAGGTACCGGAACATGGGGATTCGCGCCCGCGCCCCGGACTTGCCGATTGGCGCAAGAGAAAACGGAGGGCAATATGGCATTGATAGACTTTCTGGGCAAAGTCGCTGACTACATGGCGTCGGACAGTATGCAGCGGAGGGTGGAGGATAGATACCAGAGCGGCAAACTTCCGAAGGAGAGTTACGACAAATACCGGGACGCCGTGGACAACTACGAGAGCCGCAAGCCGCCCAAGGACGACTACGACTACTAAGGCGAAATTCAAGCTCCGCATTCAGCGGGAGAATGTGCGCTTACAGTGAACGGGGCGCGGGGCCGACACAGGTACCCGCGCCCCGTGATTAGAAAATCAGCGTCAAAGCGTTGACAATCGCAATAAACGGAATATAATAAAAGGCGAAAGTTTGGTGAGGGATATGTCATCATTCAAAGTTGTTTTCTACGAAAAAGAGGACGGCACTAGACCCGCATACGATTTTGTCAGTTCTCTTTCGGAGAAAATGAGAGCGCGGATATATAAAGCCGCTTCTGTACTGGAATTAGAAGGCGCACAAGCCCGTATGCCGTACTCCGAATATTTGAAAGACGGGATTTTTCAGATTCGCGCCCAGCAGGAAGGGAATATTACCCGTGTTTTGTACTTTTTCACGCTCGGAAAGTTGATTGTCCTGACCAACGGATTTACCAAGAAGACGCCCAAGACCCCGCCCGCCGAAATCGAACGGGCGAAGCGATACCGTGCCGACTATGAGCGAAGGGAGGCCAAAAGGAATGCTGACCTTAGATGAAGTGATTGCGAAAGAAATGGAAAACCCGGAATTTAAGGCCGAGTGGGACGCGCTGGAACCGGAGTTCCAGATTATCCGGGCGATTATCGAGGGCCGCACGGCGCGGCAGTTCAGCGAAGAACAGCTTGCGGAAGCGACGGGCATTTCCCCGGCGGAAATCGTGCGTCTGGAGGAAGGCAACGCCGACCCGACTTTGACAGACTTGAAACGTCTCGCGGCGGGTTTGGGAATGACGTTGCGTCTGGACTTCCAGCCGATAGCGCAATAACGGCGACAAAAAAGGAATCGCGGCGTAATTCGCACAGCGATTCCTTTTTTGTGTCGCTCATACTGCCCGCGTGACCTTGCCGGAGCGCAGACACCGGGTGCATACGTAGACGTGACGGGGAGACCCGTCCACAATCGCCTTGACCCGCTTGACGTTCGGTTTCCATGTCCGGTTGGAACGGCGGTGAGAGTGGGAAACCCTGATTCCGAATGTTACGCCCTTATCGCAAAATTCACACTTTGCCATTTCGCGCGCCTCCTTTGCCCATAATCGCGACGCCGTCCGCGACGGCGTACCCGTAATCATAGCAGACTTTGCGCCGGATTGCAAGCGGATTTTTCAAAACTCACCGATTTTTTTGTCCTCGTCGGTCTCGGAGAGGACGTAAATCGGACGCCGCTTGACTTCCAAGTAAGTTTTCGCGAGGTACTCCCCCAGAATGCCCATGCAAAAGAGCTGTACGCCGCCCATGAACATCACCATACAGGCCATAGACGGCCAGCCGCCTACCGGGTCGCCGAATAAGAGCGTTTTCACGATGATGTAGACCACTATCAGGAGCGCGCCGAGGCAGAGTAACACGCCCAACAGCGCGACGAGTACAAGCGGCACAGTCGAGAAGCCGACGATTCCCTGTACGGCGTAGACGAACAGCCCCCAGAAGGACCATTTCGTTTCGCCGGCGACGCGTTCCTGATTCTCGAAGGGGAGCCACTTTGTACGGAAGCCCACCCAACTGAAAATCCCCTTGGAAAAGCGGTTGTACTCCCGTAGGGAGAGAATCGCGTCGACCATGCGCCGGGACATCATGCGGAAGTCGCACGCGCCCTCGACGATTTCGGTGTCGGAAATGCGGTTGATGAGGCGGTAGAAGCGCCGCGAAAAGAAACTCCGTAACGGCGGTTCACCCGTCCGCGACACCCGCCGCGCCGCCGCGCAGTCGTATTCCCCCGTGCGCAGTACCGACACCATCTCGCGCAACATCGACGGCGGGTGCTGTAAGTCGGCGTCCATTATCACGACGTAGTCGCCGCGGGCGTGTTGCAGTCCGGCGAACATCGCCGCCTCCTTGCCGAAGTTGCGCGAAAACGACAGGTAATGCACCATCGAATCCGCGCGCGCGGCCCCGCGCAGTACGGACAATGTACCGTCGCGGGAGCCGTCGTCGACGAACACCAGTTCGGTTTCGCAGTCGAACCCGGCGCGCAGTTCCGCCGCCGTAGTCCGGAGGGCGTCCAGGAACAGCGGCAACGCCGCTTCCTCGTTGTAGCAGGGTACGACTACCGATATCAGCGCCACAGTTTCACCTCTTTCCCGAAAGTTTTCCACAGAAACGGCGCTTTTGTTGAGAATTTTCCACAATTTTTCCGGATTTGTGGAAAGTTTCCCTAGGCCGACAGTTTCACGACGACTACGCCGTCAATCATGCGCACACTTCCCGCCGCCGGGAACGCCGGCATAGCTTTTGCCAGGTCGGAGCGTACTACCCCCGATTCCTTGTCCCAGTTGAGCGGGTATTGCAGGTACTCCGTCAGGTAGCGGCCCATATTGTAAGTCGCGGCGTGGGCGTGCCAGAGGCCGGTTTGCGTCCGGAAGCCGTCGAAGGCCGCTAAAGGCGCGTCGAGGGGTTCGTTGTCGTCGAAGCGTCCGGCGAAGGCCACGCGCGTTTCGCCGGGGACGTAGCCCGGGACGCCCTCTATCCGGTCGACGATTCGCGCCGCCAGTATGAGCGTCGACGTTTTCTCGAAGTCCTTTTTCATGTAGGCCTGATTCGCGTAGACGACGTGGTGCCACAGCAACAGCGACAGCAACACGCACACCGCGACGCGTTCGGCGGACGGATTCCGGCGCGGCGGGGCGTCGAGTAAGGACAGCGGCAGTAAATAGAACAGCTCCCGCGCGTAGGCGGTCAAGTCGTGCGCCTCCCCGGGCATGACGAACGCGACGGAGTAGAGCGCGGCGGGCAACAGCGCCGCGAGGGCGAGTAGCAGGAGGCGGTTCGGGAGTGGTACGCGCCCGTTGGTGAGGGTACGGAGCAGACGCCAGAGCAGAAGTACGAGGAGCACACCGTGTACGAGGGGGCGCAGGGGGCCGAGTACGACGCCGGGCCGGAACAGGAAGCCGAAAAAGGCGGAGTTCGCGGAGAGCAGGCGCGCGAGCGGGCCGAAGTCGCGGAGGGACACCACGTCGCGCGTTTGGGGAATCCGGGCGATTGTACGGAGGGCGGCCCAGAGTGCGGAGTAGAGGAGGTAAGAGACGGCCAACAGCGTCAGGGCGCTGAGGCCGCGCGCGAGGACGGTACGGAAGCGGCGTCCGTCGGAGGCGTCGCGCAGGAGCGCGAGGAGGCACAATACCGCCGTCACGGTGATATAGGGCTGGTAGAGCGACAGCGACGCCAACAGCGGGAGTACGCCCAGCAGGGACAGCCGCCCGCCCCGCAGGAATAGAAAGGCGGCAGTCGCGGCGCAGAGCAGGGCGAGGGCGTACTCGTCCATACAGTAGACGTAGGTCGCGCCCGTGAGGCTGACGGAGACATTGGTACAGAGTAATCCGGCGGCGAGGGCGATTCCGGTCGGCGTCTGGATTGCCAATAAATCCGTCACGACGATTCCGGCAAGGCCCATCCAGAGCGTGAACAGGAGGCCGATAAGCCACGGCGCGGCGACGGGCCCCTTACAGGCCTCATAGACCGGAATCAGGAAGCGCCCGATTCCGGTATAGAAGCGGAAGCCGAACTCGGTGTAGTTGAAGTAGGAGACGGAATCGTGGGAAAAGAACTCGTTGGTAAACAGGAAGCCGTGCGCGGCGAAGGCGCAGAGCGCGGCGGACAGGAAGGCCGTCAAGCGGCGCTGTCGGAGCGCGGACGCGGAATCGGCGGCGGGCGGCAGGGCGTTTCGTCTGTCTGGCATGGGGAAAGTCTCCTGTCACAGTAGAAGCGCGGGCGACGTTTCCCGCGCTTCTAGTTAAAAGTTGTTGATTTTATTCGTCCACGAAAATTTGCAGGGTCACGGTCAGTTCGCGGCTCGGGACAGTCAGGTAACTGCCCTTGTAATACATCGCGCTGGAGGCACCGCCGTCGAGGTTGAAGGCGTCGACACAGCCCAGCGAAAGCGACAGTTCGCGCATTTGCTGAATCGTCGCCCCGGCGGGTACCGAAATCAGCAACAGCTTTCCGTCGGCGTCGACGCCGATGGCGGTACGCGACGAGGAAGCCGTCGTAAAGCGCGACTCCGTAAAGCCCGCCTCCAGTTCCGTGACGGTCTCGCCGTCCTTGACCAGGCGCGGCGCGCCGGAGACCATTTCGCGCACGCCGTCGAGTACGAAGCCCTCCTCGTCGGCGACACGTAAATAGTATTCCGTGGAAATCGGGGAGCCCTTCTGCGGAATGCGGAAATAGGGCGTGGAGGAGTAGCCGCCGCCCATGTAGACGACGTAGCCCTCCGGAGGAATCTTGATGACCGCGCCCGCGCTGACGGAGTAAAATTCGGTGATGACGCCCTGGTCGGCGGTCAGGGCCCAGCCGCCGTTTTTCATCGTGACCTGCTCGCCGTAGGCGGGCGTATAGAGTACGGAGGCGCTGTCGTCCTGGTCGGCGGTGTTGATTTCGTACACAGACCACTCGTCGTCGCCGGAAGTCAGGCGCGTGAATACGGCGGGGCGGCCTACGTAGATTGTCCCGTCGTCGGCGAAGCCGATGGACGAGAGGCCGGAGTTGCCGAACAGGAACTCCCCGCCCGACATGACGTGGCCTATCGGCGTCTGGAAGTCGCTGTAGGAATTGAAGAAGTTGCCGTTGACGACGGCCACGGCCCCGCCGGAGTTCTGCACGATTTTCGTAAAGGACGCCGTGTGCCCGAGCTGATTGTCGACGAGCGCGGTCTTGACGCTGACTTTCGGGCTACGGGTGTTGACCGTCAGGACGTGCGCCGTGACAAGGCCCTCCGACGTGCGGACGCTCTTCTTTTCGTACTCTACGGCAGATTCGGCGTCGGCGGGGGCCTCCCACGGCATGGCCGGGAGGGCGGACTGTCCGGAAGAGGGCAGAACCCCGGCGCTACGGCCTTCTTCCGCCGTGAACACGCCCTTTTCCAGCAGGACTTGCGCGAGGGTGGTTTCGCCGCCCTTGACCGGACAGGTCAAGGCGTGATAGCTCAGGTCCACCATGTCGCCGCGGTTGAGGCCGTTGGCGTCCATGGAGGCGGCGTCGGCGGCAGACAGGATTCCCAGCGAGGACGCGAACGACGAGATATCCGCCCACGTATAGTCGCCGTCGGCCTCGCTGTAGCCCATGGCGCGGAGCAGGAACGCGAGGTAGGCATTGGCGGAGAGGGTCGCCCCGGGCGTGAACGTGGAATCCGTCGTGCCCTTGGTCACGCCCCGGTTGTAGGCGTAGGACACGTAGGCCTCCCCGTCGCCGGAAACATCGGTAAAGGGGGAATCGATGGGGGCGGAAAGAGCTTCTTCCTCTTCTCCGAGGAAACGAATCATCATGATAAGGCCCTGTAGGCGGGTGGGGGTACGGTCAAGGCTGTAAATCGGGGAGCCGTCGTCGTCGACCCCGGTGCCCCGGAACAGGTGCAGGGAATAGAGTTTGTCGGCGTTCGCGGTAGATTCGGCGTCCGCTCCGGTTCCGAGCGCGCAGGTCAGGCAGAACAGGACGCACAGAGTCAACGCCGTACAAAGCCGGAGTAATTTTTTCAATGGGCATACCACCTTTCGGAAAAAAATGTAATTTCAGAGGGAAAGAAGCTCCATCAAAGCGGCTTTATTATAGCAAAGGCTGTGCGCAATTGCAAGGGGTTTCCGTCATTTGGACGAAAAAACGAGTTCGCTAATTTTCCTTTTTGTGGGTTTTTTGCGGCGGGAAAGGCAAGAATACTGTCAAATTCCGGCAAAACGCCTCCCCCGTGACGACAGGGGAGGCGGAATGGTCACTCTTTACCGGATTTTGCGCGTTCGGCGGCCTCCAGCGCGGCCCGTACGGCCCCCGTCGGCCCGCGGCGGTTGTTCTTCGCAATCAGTTCGGCAATACGGATTTTCGCCGCCTCCAGTTCTTCTCTGAACAGCGTCGCGGAAACCCGTAGGGCCCCGTGGCCTAATATAATCAACTGTTCGGGGCCGTCGGAAGTCGCGACGCGCACGCGCCGCCCCTGCGCGAGCGTATACGTGGCCCGCTCAATAAAGGCGTCGGCGGTCTCCGCCTCCTTCGTGTAGACGACGTGGATATTGTGGTACTTTTCGTGCGAACCCGGATTCCCCTTGACCTTGTAGGCGTCGAATACGGCTATCACCGCGCAGCCCCGCATGGACTGGTAGTCACAGAGCAGGTCACAAAGAATCTTGCGCGCGGCGTCGAGGTTTTCGAGGGCGACGGCCTTCAAATCGTCCCAGGCGAAAATGAGGTTGTAGCCGTCGGCGAGGAGGTATTCGGGCCCGGACGGCGGGGGCGGCGCGGGCGATTCCCGGCGCGCCTCCCTGATTTCGGCGTCGCGGCGCTGTCGGACGGGGCCGTAAGTGCGCTCAAAAATGGCCTGTAGTTCCTTGTCCTCCGTCTCCGCGACGCCGCGCCGCGCTACTTGTACGGGTTGCGCTTTCGGCTGTACGGCGGGGGCGGGCCGGGTCTGGACGTGCGCCATACCCGGGACGAGGTTCCAGGGCACGACGTAGCCCGCGCCGTGCGCGCAGAATACCGACCCGCACGGGTTTTCGATATCGCGCTCGGGGTCGTAGCCCGTACGGGCGACGATGTCGGCCTGATTCGCGCAGGGGCGGAACGTCGACACCTGACAGGAAAAGCGTCCGAGGCCGTGCGTATAGGCCGCGACTTCCTTGCCGTAGTCCTTGAGTGTGGCGGCGGGCGCGGAACCCGTGATAATGGACGTATCGCCGGACGCCTCCGGGGGGTTGGCGTCGCCGCCCATACGCCGGAAGTCGTTCAGGGCGCGCCCCGCCTGCCCAGACGGTACTTCCAGACGGAAGTCGTACCACGGCTCCAACAGGACGCTTTGCGCGGACATCAGCCCCTGCCGGACGGCCCGGTACACCGCCTCGCGAAAATCTCCGCCCTCGGTATGCTTCTCGTGGGCGCGCCCGGACAACAGCGTAAAGCGGATATCCGTCACGGGGGAACCCGTCAGCACGCCCACATGTTCCCGTTCCGCAAGGTGCGTAAGGATGAGGCGTTGCCAGTTACGCGCCAGCGCGTCCTCCGGACAGGCCGTCGCGTAACGGATACCGCTTCCGGGCGGGAGCGGCTCTAATAAAAGATGTACTTCCGCATAGTGGCGCAACGGCTCAAAGTGTCCGACGCCCTCCGCGGGCGCGGCGATGGTCTCCCGGTAGACTATCGCGCCGGGGCCGAAGTCGACCGGGAGTTTGAAGCGGTCGAGCAGTACGCGCTTGAGCACTTCCGCCTGTATCTCGCCCATGAGGCGGACATGTAACGTGTCGCCCTGTTCGACACGGAGCGCGGGGTCTTCCTCCTCCAGTTGCCGCAGGGCTGACAGTACGGTATGCGGGTCGATGTCGGGCGGGGTCAGTACCTGATAGCGGAACACGGGTTCGAGTACGAGGCCCGCGCGGCCCCGCTCAAACCCGAAGCCGTCCCCGGCGTGACTGTGGGCCAGCCCCGTCACGGCGCAGATACTCCCCGCCGGGAGTTCGTCGACGGTCTTGTACTTGACGCCGCTGTACAAACGAATCTGGTCTGCTTTCTCGTCGGGCGCGTCCGTGATACGCGCTTTCGCGCGGAGAACCCCGCCCGTGATTTTTAGCCACGTCAGGCGCGCGCCGCGCTCGTCGCGGGTTATCTTGAACGCCCGCGCCCCAAATTCCGGCGGGCGTACAGGGTCGGGGGCCAGCCGGGAGAGGGTGTCGAGAAACGCGCCGACGCCCTCCTCCTTGAGCGCCGAACCGAAACAGCACGGGTACAGCTTCCGCGCCGCAATCAAGGCGCGGTATTCGTCGTCCGTGACGCTTCCGCGCTCCAGGTAGCGTTCGAGTAGCGTTTCGTCGCAAAGCGCGGCCTCCTCCGCGATACTCTCCGCCTCCGCGCCGAAGTCCGTACAGCCGCCGTCCAATTTCTCTTTGAGTTGCGCCATGAGCGCGCCGCGTTCGATTCCCGGCAAGTCCGTCTTGTTCACGAATACGAATGCCGGAATCTGAAAGCGTTCGAGTAGCCGCCACAGCGTCAGGGTGTGGGCCTGTACGCCGTCGGTGGCGCTGATGACCAGTACGGCGCAGTCCAGGACACGTAACACGCGTTCGGCCTCCGGGGAAAAGTCGACGTGTCCGGGGGTGTCAAGCAGGAATACTTCCCGGTCGCCGACGCGAAACACCGTCGATTTCGCGTAAATCGTAATGCCGCGCTCGCGTTCGAGGGGGTCGCTGTCGAAATAGGCGTCGCCGTGGTCGACGCGTCCGGGCGCGCGCAGTACCCCGCACTCGTGCAGAATCGCCTCCGAGAGCGTGGTCTTGCCCGCGTCCACATGGGCCAGTATGCCGAGGACGAGACGTTTCATGGCAGGCCTCCGTAGAGCAGGGACAGCGACGCGTAGACAACCGGCTGGTGGAGCAGGTACACGGACAGGGAATGCCGTCCGAGTACGGTCAGCGCGGGGAGACGCACGCGCCAGAGGCGGGAATCGTCCGGCGACAGCAGGCCGTACAAGTAGAAGCCGCACCAGAACAGGAACAGCCACGGCAACAGCGGGAAATAGTCGGTGGAGAAGAAGCCGCGCGGCGGGAAGCCGAGGCAGGCCGTGAAATCGTTACAATAGAGGGCGTCGGGGAGGCGGAACGGGCCGAGTACGTGTCGCGGGACACGGTAGCAGAGTGTAAAGAGCGCGAAAGAGGCCGCCAGTCCGGGCGCGGCGGGCACGCGCGACAAATACGGCTTTAGGAAGGCCGTCAGGAGCATGGACGCGCCCAGCAGGGAGAGTACGCCCCAGAAGACACGGTTTCCGGGGAGAAAAAGTACCGTCACGGCGGAGACGAGCGCCCCGGCGGCGAAGACGACCGCGCCGCGCCGGAGGGAATGTTTCCCGAGGCGGGAGCAGTAGCCGGAGAGCAAAATAAACGTCCAGCAAATGCTTTGTTGCCATAGGAACGCCCCCCGGGAACGGTACCAGGCCCAGTCGACGCCGAACATATAGACGATGTCCCAACAGGCGTGGTAGGCGGTCATGCTGACGAGCGTCAGGCCGCGCAGGGTGTCGAGGGTGTCGAGGCGGGGACTTGCGGTCTTCAAGAAAAGCCCCCCTCACTCAATTTCCATATCGGAGAGGCGGTAGGCCAGCAGAATCAGACCGAACATGGCGGCGCGGGCCGCCTCCGCGTTGCGGTTGCGGATGTGGCGGACGATTTCCCGGTAGTCGCGCAGAAAGACGCCCGTCCGCTCCCGCGACGCGCTGTTGTACTCCTGTATCGAGTGTTGGAGCACGGGCATGAGGTGTCCGAAGAGGGGATTGTGTCCGGCGGCGGCAATCGCGCCGTGCAGGTCGCGCTCGGCCTGAATCACGGACTGCCCCTGCGCGGAAAGTTTCTCCATTTGCGACAGCAGGCTTTCCATGTGCTGAAGTTCCTGTTCGTCGGCGCGGCGGGCGGCGTAGTAGGCGGC
>CAMHBH010000020.1 GCA_946183175.1 uncultured Oscillibacter sp. | reverse complement strand
GCGGCGGCGAACGCGCGCACCTCGTCGGCGGGCAGTCCGAGGACGTGGAAGGCGAGCCGCTGGGCCGATTTGCCGCCGATTCCGGGCAGCCGGGCGAATTGCTCTATCAGCGCCTCCAGCGGCGCGGGAAAGTATTCCATGTCGCGCGCCTCACTCGTCGGGCAGTTCCACGACCGTCACACTGTGCCCGCAGTCGGGGAGGAGCTTTCCGAGCACGTCCGACATTTTCAGCTTTAGCGTACTCGTACAGATACACGGATGACAGCTCAGGTATTCGGCCTCATAGGTTTCCTTGTCCATCAGGAGCCGTACTTGCTGTTCGGTGTCGTTGGGGAGGCCCAGAATCGTCGCGGAGCCGGGCGTACAGCGCAACAACTCCCACAGCTTTTCCTCCGGCCCGAACGACAGCCGCGCCGAGCCGATTTGTTTGCTCAGGTCTTTCGTGTGGAACGGCTTGTGCGGCGGCATACAGAGTAAATAGAACTGCGTCTTCTGGCGGTTGCACAGGAACAGGTTCTTGCAGACGGGCATTCCCAACACCGCGCTGACGGCGTCGCACTTCTCCATATTGTCGGCGGCGTCGCCGGACACGCGGTCGAAGTCGATTCCGAGGCGTTCGAGGAGGTCGAAGGCGGCGCTCTCCTGCGGGAGTAATTCGCCGTCGGGGCGGGTGTTGTGGCACAGGGGCGAAACGTACATAGAAAAGTCTCCTTTCGGGGGATTCGCGACGCGCCTATGATACCCGATTTTCGGGGGCGCGTCAACCGCCGGGGGCGAAATTGCGCTTTGCAACGATTCCGCCGCGCGCGCAAGGGAAAAAACTGTGCGCATGGACAGTTTACAAACCCGGAAAAACATGGTAAACTGAATCCGCTTTACGACATACGGGGTGGTGGACTATGAACAGTCGGGAAACGATTCTGAACCTCCTGCGGGACGGCGAAACCGTATCCGGGGGGGAATTGAGCCGCCGCTTGGGGCTGAGCCGTTCGGCAGTCTGGAAGGCGGTCTCCGCGCTGCGGCAGGACGGCTACGACATCGACGCCGCCCCCGGGCGCGGGTACCGCCTCCGCGCCGCGCCGGATATCCTCACGGAGCCGGAAGTACGCCGCGCCCTCGGGCCCGTACGCCTGATTGGCAGTACGATTGTCTGCGTGGACGAAACCGCCTCGACAAATCTCGACTGCAAGCGTCTCGCGGCGCGGGGCGGGGCCAACGGTACGGTCGTCATCGCGAACAGTCAGACCGCCGGACGCGGGCGCATGAACCGGCAGTTCCAGTCCCCGAAGGACAAGGGAATCTACATGAGCGTGCTACTGTACCCGGACTTGCCCCCGGAGCGCCTCTTGCCGCTGACCGTACTGGCGGGGGTGTGCGTGTGCTCGGCGGTGGAGCGGGTATGCGGGACGCGTCCGGGGCTGAAATGGCCCAACGACCCCGTACTCAACGGAAAGAAGCTCTGCGGAATCCTGACGGAACTTTCGATGGAAGGCGAAAGCGGGCGCGTGGCGTACGTGGTGCCGGGAATCGGAATCAACGTGGCCCAGACGCCCGGCGATTTCTCGCCGGAGGTGGCCGAAATGGCGACTTCCCTTTCGTGGGAACTCAAACGGGACATCTCGCGTCCGCGCCTTGCGGCGGCGCTGATTGAGGAACTCGACCGCGCCTATGACGCCCTGTGCCGCGGGGACTTGGCGGAGTATCTGGACGCCTGCCGCCGCGACTGCGTGAACATCGGGAAGCGCGTACAGCTCATCTCGCCCGACGGGCGGCGGGAGGAGGCCGACGCCGTAGGGCTGGACGAGGCATTCGGGCTGACAGTCCGGGACGCGTCGGGGGCGGAGCGCGTGATTCGCGCGGGGGAGGTCTCCGTGCGCGGCCTCTACGGCTATATAGAGTAAGAATACGGGCCTGTACGGCTAAAAGTACGGGCCTGTTGGCTATGTAGAGTGAAAGTACGGGCCTGTACAGCTATGTTAGAGCAAGAAAAGGAGGATTTCATGACGAGGGAACGTCTGCAAATACTGCGCGACTTGTTCGTGGCGTTCGCGAAAATGGGCGCGATTACCTTCGGCGGCGGAATGGCGATGTTGCCGATTTTACAGCGGGAAGTCGTCTACCTGCGCCACTGGGCCACGGAGGAAGAGCTTCTCGACTACTACGCAATCGGGCAGTGTACGCCGGGGATTATCGCCGTGAACACGTCGACTTTTGTCGGACAGAAGCAGGCTGGGATTCCCGGCGGGATTGCCGCGACTTTGGGCATGGTGTTTCCGTCGCTGGTGTTCATCTCGATTATCGCGGGGCTGATTTCCAATTTCGCCGACATCCCGGCGGTACGCAACGCCTTCGCGGGAATACAAGTCTGTGTGTGCGTGCTGATTTTCAACGCCACGGTCAAACTGCTGAAAAAGTCGGTGATTGACCGCCGGACTGCCGTCATTTTCTCGCTCGTACTCGCGGGAAGCGTCGTGGTAAACCTGTCTCCGGTCTGGTTCGTACTCGTCTCGGCCTGCGCGGGCGCGGCCCTGAAAGCCCTGGAAGTCCGGGCTGTGGGAACGGAGCGTGACGGTCAATGATTCTGCTTAGGCTCTACTGGGAGTTCTTCAAAACCGGGTTATTCGCCGTCGGCGGCGGCATGGCTACCCTGCCGTTCCTGAAGAACATCGGCGAGACCACAGGGTGGTATACCTACGCCGACCTGATGAATATGCTGGCGGTGTCCGAATCGACGCCCGGCCCGATTGGTATCAATATGGCGACGTACGTCGGCTTTACGGTCGCGGGCGTCCCGGGGGCGCTCGTCGCCACGCTCGGGGAAGTCACGCCGTCGATTATCGTCATACTCATCGTGGCGGCGTTCCTGCGGAGTTTCCGCGCGAATCCGTGGGTAGAACGCGCCTTCTACGGCCTCCGCCCCGCCTCTACGGGCCTGATTGGCGCGGCCTGCGTGAGCGTGTTCCTGGAAGTCCTGACGGGTATCCGCATCGCCGGGGACGGCTTCGTCAACCGCGTTTCCGTCAGCGGCGAACACCTCCTCTTGTGGCCCCAACTCTTACTCGCGGCGGCGCTGCTCGTACTTACGAACGCCGTCCCGAAAGTGCGCGACTTGCACCCCATTGTCTTTATCGTCCTCGCCGCCGCCGTCGGAATCGCATTCCGCTTCGCCGGGGCCTGACGTTAAAATGTCCCTCCGTTGCCCGCGCCGGAAAAATTTGTTGACAAGCCGAAAGCGCTATAGTATACTGACAGAGTATAAATAGCCGCGCGGGCCGGCGTCACAGTCCGGAAAAGAAGGTATGCTGTCAGCCCTGAACACCCGTTCAGGGCTTTTTGATTCGGGAGGGTTGATTACTATGCCGGAAGTCGAACACAACGCGCCGCGCAGTTACATGCGCCTGGCCATCAAGCTCGCCGAACACGGGCGGGGCCGTACGAATCCCAATCCGGTCGTGGGGGCGGTGATTGTCAAGGACGACCGGATTCTGGGCGTAGGCTACCACGCCCGTTACGGCGACCTGCACGCCGAACGCGCCGCGCTCGGGAACTGTACCGACCCCACCGACGGCGCGACGCTCTACGTCACTTTAGAGCCCTGCTGTCACCAGGGCAACCAGCCGCCTTGTACCGACGCCATCTTACAGGCCGGGATTACGCGCGTGGTTATCGGTTCCGACGACCCCAACCCGCTCGTCGCCGGACAGGGTATCCGGATTCTCCGCGACCACGGCGTAGAGGTCGAGACCGGATTCCTGCGGGAGGAGTGCGACGCCCTCAACCCCGTGTTTTTCCACTACATCCGCACGGGCCGCCCGTACGTCATCCTCAAATACGCCATGACGCTCGACGGGAAAATCTGCACGCGTACGGGGGCCGCGCGCTGGATTACAGGCGACGCCGCCCGCGAACGCGTACACCGTGACCGGAACCTGTACGCGGCGGTGCTCGTGGGGGCCGGGACTGTCGTGGCGGACGACCCGTTACTGACCTGCCGCGTCGCGAACGGGCGGAACCCCGTCCGGATAGTCTGCGACAGCAAACTTTCCACGTCCACGGACTGCCAGCTTGTACGGACAGCGCGCGAAGTCCGGACGATATTCGCGGCGGCGGCACCGTCGACCGAACGCGCGGAGGCATTCCGGGAGCGGGGCTGCGAAGTCTGGGAGCTTCCCGGCGACGGCGGGCGCGTAGACCTCGACGCGCTCATGAAGCGTATCGGCAGTGAAAAACTTGACAGCGTCATCGCCGAGGGCGGCGCGACCCTCAACTGGGCCCTCTTACAGCGCGGCCTCGTCCAGCGCGTACAGGCCTACATCTCGCCGAAGCTGTTCGGGGGCGCAGCGGCGAAGTCTCCGGTAGCCGGGGAGGGCGTCGAGACCCCCGACGGCGCGTTCCGTCTCCGCGACGTAACCACGACGCAATTAGGCGACGATTTCCTCGTCGAAGGCGTCCTCGCCGGGGAGTGACCATGTTTACAGGAATCATCGAGGAGACCGGGCACATCCGGACAGTCACGCGCGGGCGGCACTCGTCGGTATTGTCCATCGGCGCGGCGGGAATCCTCTCCGACCTGAAAACCGGCGACAGCGTGTCGGTCAACGGCGTATGCCTCACCGCGACGACCGTCGACGGCGGCGGCTTCACGGCGGACGTTATGCACGAGACTTTAGACCGTTCCACGCTCGGACAGCTCTCCGCCGGTGACGTTGTAAATCTGGAACGCGCCATGCCCGCGGGCGGGCGGTTCGGCGGGCACATCGTCTCCGGGCATATCGACGGCGTAGGGCGCGTGGTGTCCGTGCGGCGCGACGACAACGCCGTGTGGTATACCGTCGAGGCCCCGCCGGAACTCCGCCGCTATATCGTTGAAAAGGGCTCCATTGCCATCGACGGTATCAGCCTGACCGTCGCCCGGGCCGACGCGCGTACTTTCGCCGTATCGGTCATCCCGCATACGCTCAGCGTGACGACGCTAGGCGTACGGCGCGCCGGGAGCGGCGTCAACCTGGAAACGGACATCATCGGAAAATACGTGGAATCCCTGTTCCGTTCCGGCCCCGCACAGAGTACGATTACGCGCGAATTTCTCGCGCAAAACGGTTTTTGACAACAGCAAGGAGTAAACCCATGTTCCATTACAACACCATCGAAGAAGCGCTGGACGCCCTCCGGGCCGGGAAACTGATTCTTGTGTCCGACGACGAGACCCGCGAAAACGAGGGCGACTTGATTTGTGCGGCGGAGTTCGCCACGCTCGAAAACGTCAACTTTATGGCCGTACACGCCAAGGGCCTGATTTGCATGCCCATGTCGGAGGAGTACGTGCGCAAATTACAATTCCCGCAGATGGTCTCCCACAACACCGACAACCATGAAACCGCGTTCACGGTGTCGGTCGACCACGTATCGACGACCACGGGCATTTCGGCGGCGGAGCGTTCCATTACGGCCATGAAGTGCGTGGACGACGACGCCAAGCCTTCCGACTTCCGCCGCCCCGGGCATATGTTCCCGCTGCTCGCCAAGCCGCACGGCGTACTGGAGCGCAACGGGCACACCGAGGCCACCGTAGACTTACTCCGCCTCGCGGGGCTGAAAACGTGCGGGCTTTGCTGTGAGGTCATGCGCGACGACGGCACCATGATGCGCACGGAGGAATTGCAACAGAAGGCGCGGGAGTGGGGACTTGTCTTTGTGACCATCCGGGACTTGCAGAACTACCGCAAGCGGCACGAAAAGCTCGTGGAGCAAGTCGCGCTGACGCGTCTGCCCACGCGCTACGGCAATTTCCGCGCCTACGGCTACCGGAATCTGCTGAACGGAGAACACCACGTCGCGCTTGTCAAGGGCGACATCGGCGACGGCGAAAACATCCTCTGCCGCGTACACTCCGAGTGCCTGACGGGCGACACGTTCGGCTCCCTGCGCTGTGACTGCGGACAGCAGTTAGCCTCCGCCCTGACGCAAATCGAAAAGGAGGGGCGCGGCGTACTGCTCTATATGCGTCAGGAGGGGCGCGGAATCGGACTGCTGAACAAACTCCGCGCCTACGCCCTGCAAGACCAAGGCATGGACACCCTCGAAGCGAATCTCGCGCTGGGGTTCGACGCCGACTTGCGCGAATACTATATCGGGGCGCAAATCCTGCGCGATTTGGGCGTCAAGACCATGCGGCTACTCACCAACAACCCCGACAAAGTCTATCAGCTCTCCGATTTCGGCCTCGCGATTACGGAGCGCGTCCCGATTCAGATGGAGGCCACCCCCGACGATTTGTTCTACCTCCGCACGAAACAGAACCGTATGGGGCATTTTCTCAACTACTGACCGTTTTTCGATTTTAAGGAGTGATACCGTATGAAAATCTACGAAGGCAAGCTCAACGGCGAAGGCATTCGCGTCGGCATTGTGGCGGCGCGGTTCAACGAGTTCATCGTCTCGAAACTCCTCGGCGGCTGTGAGGATACGCTTCTCCGGCACGGCGTCGCGCCCGACGACATCTCCGTCGCGTGGGTGCCCGGCGCGTTTGAAATCCCCCTGATTGCGACCCGTATGGCCAACAGCGGCAAGTATGACGCCGTGATTGCGCTGGGGGCCGTGATTCGCGGCTCTACTGACCACTATCAATACGTCTGCGCGGAGGTCTCGAAGGGAATCGCGGCGGCGGCCTTACAGACCAATGTGCCGGTGATGTTCGGCGTACTGACCACGGACAATATCGAGCAGGCCATCGAGCGCGCCGGGACGAAGGCCGGGAACAAGGGTTCCGACTGCGCCGTAGGGGCCATCGAAATGGTGAATCTGGGCCGGGCCATGGGGGACATGCGGTGACGAAATACAAATTTTATACTTTCTTCTGTCTACTGTTGTGCGTCCTGACGGTACGGGCGGCGGCGCTTACGGATACGGCCTTTCCTACGGCGTCCGCGCTTGCGTCCGACGCCGGGGAGACCCGGACGCGTACGGCGGAAACCGGGATTCCCGCCGCGCCGACCGCGCCGTACACCGGGCGCGCCTCCGCCGACGGCGACGCGGCTTTCTACGCGCTGGGGCGGCGCAAAGCCCCGGAAGTCGAGCGGTACGCGTCGGTCTCCGCCGGGAAGCACTTGCAGGGGTTCGACCGGAAACTCTACGACACCCTCAAAGAGGACATCGTCAAAGTCGCGGCGGGGAGCAGGGAATCGACGATTTTCCGCCTGACGCCGGACGATTTGGGCCTCACCGGCAAATCGTGGACGGCGGCGGAACTGGGCGTGACCATCCAGAAGGACGCCTCCGGGCAGTTGACCGACGCCACATGGGACGCCGTATGGGAACCCCTCTACCGCGCAATCGGGCACGACCGGCAGAAGTCGAGTTCCGCAATCATGGACAAACTCCTCGTCGACTGTCCGTTTGAGCTGTACTGGTTCGCCAAGTCCTACGAGGGCGAGAACAACGCCGCCGCCCATTGGACGTATCACTGGTCGGTCAAGTACAGTGAGAACAAGGGCTTCACGTTCTCCAACGACGCCTATCTCGACGTCGAAATGATGGTCGCCGAGAACTACGCCAAGAGCGCCGACAACAACAGCTACTACAATTACAGAATCGACACGGGCCTAGCCAAACAGGCCGCGTCGATTGCCGCCAACGCGCGGAAAATCGTGGACGCCAACAAGAACCGCTCCGACTTCGAGAAGCTCACCGCCTACCGCGACGCAATCTGTGACGCGGTGTCCTACGACTACGCGGCGGCGCAACAGGGTTCCGACGCCTACGGAAACGGCCCGTGGCAGTTAATCCGGGTCTTCGACGGCGACGCCTCGACCAACGTCGTATGCGAGGGCTACGCGAAAGCCTTCCAGTACCTGTGCGACCTGTCGACGTTCTCTGGCGACGTGTGCTCCTACATCATCACGGGCGACCTGGTAGACCGCAACGGAAAGCCCGGGCCGCATATGTGGAACCACGTCCGGGTAAACGGGCGCTACTGGCTCGTCGACCTGACCAACTGCGACGTGGAAGGCGTCTCCCGCGACTGGCTTTTCTTCAAGGCCCCCTACGCCCAGACCGTACAGGGCGGGAAGCGCTCCTACGCCTTCGCGCGCAACGGGGAAGTGGCGCTCCGTTATACCAACCTCAGCAACGCCTACGAGGCCGAGGAAGTCCTGATTCTGACGGAAGTCGACTACTCGTCGCTCGACGGCAACGCCGCCGACAACGGCGACACCCCCGCGCCCGACAGCGGCAGTACGCCCACGCCCGACACGTCCGCCCCCGACAGCGGCAGTACGTCCGCGCCCGACAGCGGCGATACGCCCGCGCCCGTCCCCAACACCGGAGACACCCACGACAACGGCGGGGGCGTCGCCCCGGAGAACGCCGACTGGTCTGTGACGTACCCCGTCATGGTGACGGCGGGGTCGTCGAATTTCACGGAAGCCCCGGCGGGGGTACCCGTCAGCGTCACCGCCGACCCCGCCCCCGCCGGACAGCGTTTCCTCACCTGGGGCGGGGCCGCCGGACTGACTTTCACGCGCGGAAGCGTGTCCTCCGCCTCGGCTACGTTCCTTATGCCGGCGGGGCCGCTGTACCTCTCCGCGCTCTACGAGGAGGCCCGCTTCGAGGACGTGGAGCCCGGCGCGTACTACGACCAGCCCGTACTCTGGGCCATAGCGCGCGGCATTACGAACGGCGTCAGCCCGACGAACTTCGCCCCGCACAACACCTGTACGCGCGCGCAGATTCTGACGTTCCTGTACCGCGCCGCCGGGGAGCCCCCGATTCGGAGCGGGAACCCCTTCCCCGACGTTTCGCCGGAAGTCTATTACTATCGCCCAGCGGTCTGGGCGGCGGAGCGCGGATTAGTCGACGGGGAGCGCTTCGAGCCCGACACGCCCTGTACCCGCGCCGCCGTGATGGTCTACTTCTGGAAACTCGCGGGCGCGCCGACCGGGAATCACAACCCGTTCGAGGACGTGCCCGCCTGGATGGACTACGCCGAGGCGATAGCCTGGGGCGTGTCGCGGGGAATCACCGCCGGGACTACGCCGACGACGTTCGAGCCGGAGCGTACCTGTACGCGCGCGCAGATTGTGACATTCCTGTACCGCCACCTGGTGGAGACGGGCGGCAGTCTCAACGCCGCCGGGTGGCAGGAGCCCGAGCCGGAGGCCGTCCCGTCCCCGGACGATACGCCCCCCGATTCCGGGGACAGCGCCGATATCGAGACCCTGTAAGTGAGGTGTGACTTTTACCTATGAAACGGATACAACGCTTTTTCGTCCTGTGCGTACTGGCGCTGTGCCTGACGGGGGCGGCGTCCGCGGCGGAGTACGACGGCTATCTGGTCAAGCTCAACCCCGACGCCCTGACGGCGGCGGTCTCCCGCGCGATTCCGCCGGACTTGGAGGAAGTCTACGCCCCGGCGGGCCTCTACCGCGTCAGCGACGCCGCCGCCGTCGAGCGCCTCCGCAAGTCGGGCGTCCTGCTCCACGCGGAGCCCAACTACATCGTCACCATCGACGACGCCCCCGAGCCGGACGACTTCGACGCGTCCCTGCTGGACGCCTCCTACGACTCCGAGGAGCGCTGGTACGAGGCCCCGCTGGGTATGGAAGTCGTGCGCAAGAAGGGCGTCACGGGCGCGGGCGTCCGGGTCGGCATCGTGGACTCCGGCATTTTCCGGGGGCACGAGGAGTTCGAGGGCGTCCGGATTCTGGACGGCGAGAATTACTGCGTGCCGGAGGGCGACGAGGCCCGGCATGACGTGTCGGACCATGTGGGGCACGGCACGTTCGTCAGCGGCCTGATTGCGGCGGCGCGCAACGGCACGGGCATTGCCGGCCTTGCGCCGGATGTCGAACTGGTGCCGCTGAAGTGCTTCGAGAGCAGAAACGGCGACATATCCCGCATTGCCGCCGCGATTTACGGCGGGGTCGATACCTGGAACTGTCAGGTTCTCAACATGAGCCTCGGCGTCGAGCGGGACTACCCCGCCCTCCGGGAAGCCGTGGAGTACGCCGCCAGCAGGGGCGTGCTGATGTTCGCGGCGGCGGGGAATCTCACCAGCGGGGAGCACAGGGAGGACGGAGACCCGCTGAATTATCCGGCGGCCTACCCGCAGGTTATCGGGGTGGGGGCGCTGTCGGTGAACCTGGTCGCGGCGTCCTTCTCCTACCGCAACGAGAGCGTGGAAGTATGCGCGCCGGGGCAGAATATGCGCGGCCCGTACTTCGTGGGCGTCTCGCGCTACTCCAACGGCTACGGCACTTCCTACGCCTCGCCATTAGTCGCGGCGGCGGCGGCCCTGGCCCTCTCCGTACACCCCGGCCTGACGCTCGACGAGTTCCGGAACCTCCTCCGGCAGACCGCCCGCGACCTCGGCCCCGAGGGCTACGATACCTCCTACGGCAACGGACTTCTGCAAATCGGCCAGCTCTGCGCGGCGGCGAATCCGGAGAGAATGGCTTGCGTCGTGACGTGGAGGAACTACGACGGGACGGTTCTGCAAACAGTCCCCAACGTCGCGCCCGGTACGCTCCCGGTCTACGACGGCGCGCCCCCCGCCAGGGACGGCCACACCTTCGCCTACTGGAAGCCGGCCCCGGTGGCCGTCGCGGGCGATGCCGAATACACGGCGCATTTCACGCCCGACGCAAGCGGGATTCTCACCGCGCTTCCGGAGGGCGCTTCCCTGAATGTCACGCTGATGACGCGGGAGGAAGCCACGCTCGCGGCCTCGTACTTCGACGGGAATGGCCGCTTCCTGAATGCGTGCCTGACACCCGTGGAGGCCAGAGGCGAAATGGCCGTACTTCCGCTCTGTGACGGGGCCCAAACCGTGCGGGTCATACTCTTCGGCACCGACTACCGCCCGCTGTGCGCCGCCTTCGAGGCACCGCTTGTCTCGTGAATCCCATCCGGGCCGCCTCCCCCGCCGACGCGGGGGAGGCTTTTCCGTGCGGTTTCTTTGCCTCCCCCGCCGCGGGCGTACGGGCAACCTCCCCCGAGCGACGGAGGGGCAAAGCCGCCACCGTGCGTAGCGGCGGAGGGGCACCCGCCGCCGCGATTTTACACATACGGTATAGTAACATTTCACAAAAGGAGCTTGAAACCGCGTGGCAAATATAGTAAACTATCGGAAATGCCATAACTTGAGGTGATGTTATGCGTTCCTGTGAAACCGTGTTTCAAGACCTGCAAAACGGCGAGTTCGACGAGGCGCTCGGGAGGCTGTACGGCAAGCCCGACGCCGCGCGCGAACGGGCGACGCGTCTGATGGAGCTGTTCCAGACGTACTTTGAACCGCAACAGGGCGCGGCGCTGTTCAGCGGCCCGGGCCGGACGGAAATCGGCGGCAATCACACCGACCACCAGCACGGGCACGTCCTCTGCGGGAGTGTCGACATGGACATGCTCGCCTGTGCCGGGCCGAACGAAAAGGACGTGATTCACGTCTTTTCGGAGGGCTACCCGGCACTGCTCGTCGACCTCGGCGACTTGAAACCCGTCGAAAACGAGAAGGGCACTTCCGCCGCGCTCGTGCGGGGCGTCGCGGCGAAAATCCGGGAATTGGGCTATGAAGTCAAGGGCTTCAACGCCTTTGTGACTTCTAACGTACTCTCCGGCTCCGGCCTCTCGTCCTCCGCCGCCTACGAGGCCCTTATCGGCAACATCATCAACCATTTCTTCTGCGACGGCAAGCTCGACGCCGTGGAAATCGCGAAAATCGGGCAGTACGCCGAGAACGTCTACTTCGGCAAGCCCTGCGGCCTCATGGACCAGATGGGCGCGTCCGTCGGCGGCTGTATCGCCATCGACTTCCAAGACCCGGCGTCGCCCGTCGTGCGGAAAGTCCACTACGATTTCGCCAAGTCCGGACACGCCCTGTGTATCGTCGACACGGCGTCCTCCCACGCCGACTTAACCGACGACTACGCCGCGATTCCGCAAGAGATGGGCGCTGTCGCGGCGTATTTCGGGAAAAAGTTCCTGCGCGACGTACCCGAGGCCGACTTCCGCGCCGCGATTCCGGCAGTACGGGAGAAGTGCGGCGACCGCGCCGTACTCCGCGCCCTGCACTACTACGACGACGACCGCCGCGCGATTGCGGAGGCTGACGCCCTCGACGACGGCGACTTTACGCGCTTCCTGTCGCTGGTCAACGCGTCGGGGCTGTCGTCGGAACTCGCGTTGCAAAACGCCTGGTCTCCGTCGAACCCGGCCCAACAGGCAATCCCGCTGACGCTCGCGCGCGGGCGCGAACTCCTCGACGGCTCCGGGGCCATTCGCGTACACGGCGGCGGCTTCGCGGGTACCATACAGGCCTTTGTGCCGCTGGAGAAGCTGGACGCCTTCCGTACAGGCATGGAGGCCCTGTGCGGGGAGGGCCGCTGTCACGTCACGCGGATTCGCCCCGAGGGCGGCTGTCTCGTGGCGGAGTGAGGAACCGCATAAAATCGGAATCAAGCCGGAAATTTAAGGGCAATCGGGAAAGGAGTTTTCATTATGGCGATTCTTGTACTGGGCGGGGCGGGCTATATCGGCTCCCACGCGGTGTCGGCGCTCGTCGACGCCGGACGCGACGTGGTCGTCGTCGACAACCTGCTGACCGGCTTCCGCGCGGCGGTACGCCCCGAGGCGCGCTTCTATCAGGTCGACATTCGCAATAAGGAGGATGTCGACGCGATTTTCGAGAAGGAACAGATTGAAGGCGTCATTCATTTCGCGGCCTGTTCGCTGGTCGGGGAATCCATGACCAACCCGCTCAAATACTACGACAACAACGTCGGCGGCGCGACTTCCCTTTTGAAGTCGATGGTAGAGCACGGCGTCGACAAGATTGTGTTCTCGTCGACGGCGGCCACCTACGGCGAACCCGAGCGCGTGCCGATTATGGAGACCGACAAGACCTCCCCCACGAACTGCTATGGCGAAACGAAACTCGCTATGGAGAAAGAAATGTACTGGACGGGCGTCGCGCACGGCCTTCGCTACGTCGCCCTGCGCTATTTCAACGCCTGCGGCGCGCACCCGTCCGGGGAAATCGGGGAGGCCCACAACCCCGAAACACACCTGATTCCCCTGATTCTGCAAGTCCCGAACGGCAAACGCGACAAAATCTCCGTCTACGGCAACGACTACCCCACCCGCGACGGTACCTGTGTACGCGATTATATCCACGTCTGCGACCTCGCCGACGCGCATATTTTAGCGATGGATTACCTGATTAAGGGCGGCAAAAGCGACGTATTCAACCTCGGCAACGGAATCGGCTTTACAGTACAGGAAGTGATTGACGTGGCGCGCAAAGTCACGGGCCACCCCATTCCGGCGGAAATCGTGCCGCGCCGCGCCGGAGACCCCGCGCAACTCGTCGCGTCCTCCGACAAGGCCAAATCCGTACTCGGCTGGAATCCCACCCGCGCCGACTTGGAGTTGATTGTGTCCTCGGCGTGGAAGTGGCACAAGAGCCACCCCAACGGCTATAATTGAGGTGTTACTATGTACGAGGCTGTTTCGCAACTGATTTCCTACGCCCTGCAAACGGGACTGATTGAAGAAAGCGAGCGCGTCTGGGCGTTCAACGCGATTCTGGACGCGCTGAAACTCGACGCCGCCGCGCCCCCGGAGACGCCGGAAGAAATCCCGGCATTGCCGTCGGACAGCGCCGGACGCCCCAAGGCCGACGCGTTGGCGGGGGTTCTCGACAGGCTCCTCGACGACGCCTACAGCAGGGGCGTACTGAAAGGCAACTCCGCCGACTACCGCGACTTGCTCGATACGGAAATCATGGGCCGCCTGACACCGCGCCCCGCGCAAGTCATCGCGCAATTCAAGGGGCTTTACAGGCAGTCGCCCAAGGCCGCCACCGACTGGTACTACCGTTTCAGTCAGGACACGAACTATATCCGCCGCGACCGTATCGCGAAAGACATCCAGTGGAAGGCCCCGACGGAGTACGGAGACCTTGATATTACAATCAACCTGTCGAAACCGGAGAAGGACCCGAAAGCGATTGCCGCCGCGCGGAATCTCCCGGCGTCGAACTACCCGCGCTGTCTGCTCTGCGCCGAGAACGAGGGCTACGCCGGACGCCTCAATCACCCGGCGCGGCAGAATCACCGCCTGATTCCCATCACCATACACGGCGCGCAGTGGTTCTTACAGTATTCGCCCTATGTCTACTATAACGAGCACTGTATCTGTCTGAACCGGCAACACGTCCCGATGAAGATTGACCGGGCGTGTTTCGGGAAGCTGTTGGACTTCGTGCGGCAGTTCCCGCACTACTTCGTAGGCTCCAACGCCGATTTGCCGATTGTAGGCGGTTCGATTCTCGCCCACGACCATTTCCAGGGCGGGCGGTATACGTTCGCTATGGAGCGCGCGCCCGTCGAGACGCCGTACACGTTCCCGGGCTACGGGGACGTGAAAGCGGGTATCGTCAAATGGCCGATGTCGGTGGTACGCCTGACCTGCGCCGACCCCGAACGCCTGATTTCGCTGGCCGACACCATCCTGACGGCGTGGCGCGCCTACTCCGACCCCGACGCGGTCATTTACGCCGAGACCGGCGGCGAACCGCACAACACGATTACGCCCATTGCGCGGCGGCGCGGGAGCGACTACGAACTCGACCTCGTACTCCGCAACAACCTGACGACGCCGGAACACCCGTTAGGGCTGTACCACCCCCACGCCGAGCTGCACCACATCAAAAAGGAGAATATCGGCCTGATAGAAGTCATGGGGCTTGCGGTACTCCCGGCGCGGCTGAAAGACGAACTTTCGGCGGTGGCGGACTGCCTCGTGAACGGCGGCGACTTGCGCGCCGACGGGCGTACCGCCAAGCACGCCGACTGGGCCGACGGATTCCGTCAGAAGTACGCGTTCACGCCGGAGAACGCGACGGAGATTGTACGCAAAGAGACGGGTATCGTATTCGCGAAGGTACTCGAACACGCGGGAGTATACCGCCGCGACGAGACCGGAAAGGCCGCCTTCCTGCGCTTCCTCGACACCGTGAAGTAATAAAAGACGCGGCCCCCGTTTCCGGAGGCCGCGCCTTTTGCTGTGTGGTATGCTAGTTAGCTTTTGAGACAAATCCGTGTTACCTGACTTTTGAAGTCAGATTACCAAGAACTGCTATTAACGACTTTGATTGTCTTTGTAGCCAACTTTTTGGAACCGCTCCACAATCTGACCTTGTAGGTGTATGTGCCCTTTTGTCCACCATAGAAAGCAATGGATAAAGAGTTCAAATCACCTGCGGCACTCCAAGAGCCACCACTATTAACATCAAAGCCAGAGATTGAAGGCGCTCCTTTTCCTCCATCAGTGATGTCAACACTGGTGATATCATAGCCACTGAAACCCGTGATATACGAAGTGATTTCAGCGTCTTTAGTGATTTTGCAACTAGAGTTGCCTGTGAACTTCCCGCTTGCCTTTGCTTCCGCCGGAATCGCCAGCATAGACACCAAAATCGAAAGCACGAACATCAGGGACAAGCCGCGCTTCATCGTCTTTACCATCGTTTGTTTCCTCCTTTCCGGTCAAAATCCTGTACGTACATCCAATGCCTGTTTCCTCCGACTATCTAACAGTTCTCCCCGCCGCAAGGGGCGCGCACCCTTACAGGGAAGTCCCGCCGAAACAAAACAAGCGATGCCGAGCGTGAACTCAACACCGCCTGATAAAATACAAGCCTGTACACAACGATTCCACACCCATTCCCCTTGTAAATTTCAGGAAAAACGGGTATACTACGCCTGCGGTTCAGGCATAAATCGTCTGTTGTGTTGAGTAATTAGCCTACTCATCATAGGGTTGCGCGGTGCTGGTAACACTGCGCGGCCTACCGCTTATTTTGTTTCACAGCGTCCGGCGTCCCGAAAGCCTGTCCCGGACGCTATGCCATTATTATAGCGGGTTCTGTTCCGCTTTGCAAGACCTTTTTTCAAATTTCCCTAAATTTTTTCGGTCTGCGCGGTGGCAAAATCCCGCCCCGACGGGCGGGGTAGAATGGAGTTGATGTTTTGGGGACGCGAATCCTTTATTCCAGACAGGCGGAGAAGTTTCTGAACCGTCAGCCGCAACATATTCAGCGGCGTATCAGGGCGGCGATTGCGGCCTTGCCCGGCGGCGACGTGAAGAAGTTGAAAGGGCAGGCGTATTACCGTCTGCGGGTTGGAGACTTCCGCGTATTGTTCGACCGTGACGGAAATATACTCATGATTGTCAGAATTGACAATCGGGGACAGGTTTACAAGTGAGGAGGGCTTGCTTTGAGCGACGTAAAAGAACGTTTGATGAGCGCAATTACCATTATGGACGAGGCAACGGCTGTCCGCTTATGGGAAATTGTGCGGGGGATTTCGGAAAGCGCGTGGGACGGGATTCAAGAAGAAGAGCCTGACGAGTTCGACCTGCAAATGATTCGTGACGCCGCAACCGACCCCGATTGCAAGGCGTTTGACACGTAATGGTTACTTTTGAACTGCGGGAAGGGCTGGAACTGTCCCCGGAGGAGAAGCAAGCGTTAGAGGACGCGAAGAAACTGCCCGTCGTTTATGACGAGGATTCCCCGGCGTTGACGGACGCCATGAAACGCGACTTTGTACGGGCGCGGCGACTGAAACCGTATGAAGCCTAGCAACACAACGCCTCCCCCGTATCAACGGGGGAGACTTTTTCAGTCGTGGCGCGAGAAAAACTGGAAAACCTGTTGCGGAACGGGAAAGTTTCGTATATAATAGGCGGGAAATCGACAGGCTGGGAAAGCCTTGAAAGGTGAGGGTTGCCATGAACGCGAAAGGCCTGAAAATCAGTGACTTTGTGGAGGCGCTGAATCTGGAGGTACTCCATAAGGGCACTGACTACGATTCCGCCGCGCTGACGATTACGGACGTAAACCGCCCCGGTCTGCAATTCCTGAACTTCTACGACTACTTCGACCCCCGCCGCTTACAGGTTATCGGCAAGGCCGAGACGATGTACCTGACCGGGTTCACGGGCGAACAGCGCCGCAAGAGTTTCGATTCGCTGTTCCAGTACAACATTCCGGCGCTGGTCATCACGCGCGGCCTCGACTGCTTCCCGGAGTGCATGGAGAGCGCGGAGGCCCACGGGCGGACGCTGTTGCAAAGTCAGGAGACGACCGTCAACTTTTCCAGCCACGCCATCGACTTCCTGAGCCGTCGCCTGGCCCCGTTCACGGTACAGCACGGCGTGTTACTGGAAATCTACGGCGAGGGCGTCATGATTACGGGCGAATCGGGCGTCGGCAAAAGCGAAGTGGCGATGGAGCTGATTATGCGCGGACACCGTTTAGTGGCCGACGACGCGGTCGAACTGCGGCGCATTTCCGACGAGTTAATCGGCACGGCCCCAGAAGTCATCCGGCACTACATCGAACTGCGCGGAATCGGCGTCATAGACGTGCGGCAGTTGCTGGGCATGCGGGCCATTAAACTGGAAACCTCCCTCGACCTCGTGATACACTTTGAGCCGTGGGACCAGACGAAATTTTATGACCGTCTGGGCATTGAGACGAACTTCACGAAGATTCTCGACATCCCGGTGCCGATTATGACGATACCGGTCAGGCCGGGGCGGAACCTGGCAAGTATCGTCGAAGTAGCGACGATGAACAACCGCCACCGTCAATTCGGCGGGAACGCCGCCGAGGAACTCGCGCGGCGGATAGACAGTCTCGCCGACGGAAAGTGACGGGACGCAAAGTAGCGGGACTGTAGACATGTCCGCGACTGTTGCAAAGTGGCGGGACTGTAGGCACGCCCGCGACTATTCGGGGCGGGCGCGCATAGACTGTAGGGACGACGAAGCGGAGGGACGCGTATGGACTGGAAGAGCGAATTTGACCGTAGGGTGTCCGTATTTCCGGGCGTAAAGGTGCTGTCGGACGAGCCGATGAAGCGGCACACGTCATTCCGCACGGGCGGCCCGGCGGCCCGGATGGCGTTCCCGAAAGACGCCGGGGAATTTCTATTAGCGCTGTCCTGCGCGCCGGAGGGCGGCCCGGAGCCGTTCGTGATGGGGAGCGGTACGAACGTACTCGCGCCCGACGGCGGCCTTGACAGACTGGTTATCAATACCCGCGAAATGCGCAAGCTGGAACCCGGCCCCGACCCTTACACGATTTGCGCGGCGGCGGGGTGCTCACTGCGTCAGGCGGCGGAGTTCGCGTGTACGCGCGGCCTGACGGGCCTCGAATTTGCCCACGGCATACCGGGGACTGTCGGCGGCGGCGTGTGCATGAACGCCGGGGCCTACGACGGCGAAATGTCGCAGGCGCTTTCCGGGGCGCTCGTCCTCGCCGAGACCGATATCTCGTATTTGTCGGTGGACGCGCTGGAACTGTCCTACCGTCACAGCATCGTCATGGAACAGCCCCGGACGTACGTTTTACAGGCGCTGTTCCGCTTACGCCCCGGCACCCCGGCGGACATCCGCGCCAAAATGGAGACCCTTCTGCAACGCCGGAAGGCGTCCCAGCCGTTGGAGTACCCCAGCGCGGGGAGCACGTTCAAGCGCCCCGCCGGACATTACGCCGGGACGCTTATCGAACAGTGCGGCTTGAAGGGCTTACGCGTCGGCGGGGCGGAGGTATCGGAGAAGCACGCCGGATTCGTCATCAACCGCGACGGCGCGACGAGCGCCGACATTCTCGCGGTGATACGGGAAGTACAGCGGCGCGTATTCGACCAGACCGGGGTCACGCTCGAACCGGAAGTCCGGATTCTGGAATAAGGCGCAGTGCCTGCCGTCGTTATGATACTAAGGAGGAATGACAATGGCGCGCAGAAAGGTTAAACTGGATGTTGACAGCATTGACTATGGTCAATTAGACCGCTTTGTTTCCGGAAAACTTTCTGGGCCGGCAAAATGGTGGGTGCATAACGTATTTTTCCAGAATGTTCGCTCCGTCAATTCGCGCAGTTCGGCAGACGCAAACAAAGAGTTTGTGAATGGCGCAAATTGGTCTGTAGCTAAAAAAGAGGTTCTCAAGGCGCTGAATGCGGAAATTTCCAGTCTCGGAATCAAGGCAAGTGATATTCAATTCCATATAACCGATTACAAGATTTACATCACTTTGCAAGTTGACACCATTTATAGCGCTGAGGCATTGCTTAGCGTCATCTTCGCGTTGGTTGGTGTCGACTCGAAAGTTGGCGTCATTGAGAGCAAATTGACAAAACTGCTGAACGACAAATTCTCCAACTTGGGAACGGGAATCCGTCTTTCGGGCGTCACGATTAGGAAATGGGGCATGTTCCATTTTCTCCGAACAATATATAATAAACGTCATATATTCGGTGATTGAGCTTTGCTTACCGTGTGTTCAGAGCAACGTCCCGGCGCACTCGGCAGATGGCAGGAGATGCAAAGAACAGACGCCGCCTATATAGCGAACATTTTTTGAAGCGTTCAACTCCCCTTGCAAATTCGGATTTTTGAAGAAATTACCCACTATTTTCCCGCCTCGGCGAAAAATAGTTTGAAAAACTGGGGCTTCCCTCTTGGGAAAGTGTTCGCTATATTTGGGACACGCCGGAAATAGTAGATTGGCGTAATACTTAGCGGAAACGCGGGAGGGTTACGGCATGAAAAATCCACTCACATATCTGAAAGCGCCGTGCGCGCGCTGTCCGTACAAACTTGGACTGGTGCGGACGTTGGTCAACCCCTGTCCGCAGTGCCGCGCGGGCGGCTACGCCATGTTTGAACAGTTCCGGAGGCGGAACTATCCCCCTTCGACCGGGAAAAAGGCCTGACGATACGTTTACTCCGAAAGAAGGCGTTGTTTATGGAAATTCTCATCATATCCGGCCTGTCGGGGGCCGGGAAGAGCAAGACGGCCTCCTTTTTAGAAGATATGGGCTTTTACATCGTGGACAACATGCCCGCCGCCATGATTCTGAAGTTTTCGGAGTTCTGCGCGGTGGCCGGGAGCCGCTACCGCCGCGTGGCGCTGGTCTACGACGTGCGCACCGCCGAAAGCCCGTCCGACTTCTTCGCGGTTCTCGAAAAGCTCAAGGGCATGGAGACGCTTTCGTGCCGCATGCTCTTTCTGGAAGCCGACCCCGCCGTGATTATCCACCGCTACAAGGAATCGCGCCGCATGCACCCCTTGCACGACAGCGCCGACTCCCTTGATGAAGCCGTCCGCATGGAGCGCGACTTTATGCGGCCCGTGCGCGACCGCGCCGACGTTATCATTGACACGTCGCGTATCTCGACGGCGCGTCTCCGGCAAGAGTTGCTGAATTTGTTCGGGGAATCGGGCGAAAAGGGCGGCATGACGGTCAATGTCATTTCGTTCGGGTTCAAGTACGGCCTGCCGCTGGAAGCCGACCTCGTGTTCGACGTGCGCTTTATGCCCAACCCCTTCTACATAGAGGAGTTGCGAAACCTCACGGGGCTGGACAGGGCGGTTTCGGAGTACGTGTTCAGCTTCCCGCAGACCGCGGAGTTTCTGAAACATATCGGGGAGTTCCTGTCGTTCTCGCTCCCGCTGTACGCGCAGGAGGGCAAGACGGGCCTCGTGATTGCGATAGGCTGTACGGGCGGGCACCATCGGTCTGTCGCTATCGCGCACGAAATCGCCAACCGCATGCGCGCGGAGGGCTACCCCGTCACGGAGGTTCACCGGGACATGGGAAGGGGGGACTGATTCTCCATGGCGCGCAGACAGGAAACGTACCGGGTACCGCGCACTTACGGGCCGAAAATCGCGGCTATCGGCGGCGGGCACGGCCTGTCGAACCTGCTCCGGGGCCTCAAACAGTATTCCCGCAGCATCTCCGCCATTGTGACCGTTGCCGACGACGGCGGCGGCTCCGGCATGCTCCGGCAGGACTTGGGCATGCCCCCGCCCGGGGACATACGCGCCTGCTGTGAGGCCCTCGCGAATACGGAATCCGTCCTCAAGGACTTAATGCACTACCGTTTTACCGAGGGCGCGCTGGCCGGACAGAGTTTCGGCAACCTGCTTCTGGCGGCGCTCAACGGCATTTCGCCGTCGTTCGACGCCGCCGTCGCGCGTATGAGCGAGGTACTGGCCATTACGGGGCGCGTCCTGCCCGTCACGACCGCCGATGTCAGGCTGGAGGCCACCTTTGAAAACGGCGCGTCGGTTATCGGCGAATCCGTGATTTCCAAGTACAAGAAGCAGTTCGACACACGGATAGCCACTGTCCGCCTGCTCCCCGAACATCCGCAGGCCCTCCCCGCCGCGCTGAAGGCCAT
>CAMHBH010000019.1 GCA_946183175.1 uncultured Oscillibacter sp. | reverse complement strand
AAGATTCCGGTCTTTGCGTGGTACCACGTCAAGCCGCCCTGAAAGTAGACGGCGTAGGGGGGGCGGACGGGGCCGTCGGCGGAGAGTTCGATGGAGCTTCCCTGTACGAACGCGCCCGCGGCCATGATGACGGGCGCGTCGTAGCCGGGCATTTCGCCGGGGATGGGGGTTACGTAGCTGTCGACGGGCGCGGCGGACTGGATGCCCATGCAGAACGCCGACATAGCCTCCGGACTGCCCAGCGTCACGGCCTGTATGATGTCGTGGCGCGTCTCCGGGGCCGCCGGGACGCACGGAAAGCCGAGTGGTTCGTAGAGCGAGGCGGCGAATATCGCGCCCTTGAGCGCGCCCGCCGTGACAGTCGGCGCGAGGAAGAACCCCTGATAGAAGGCCGACATCAGGCCCAGATTCGCGCCGACTTCCTGTCCGAGGCCCGGCGCGGAGAGGCGATACGCGCAACGCTCCACGCACTCCGCCGTACCGCAGATATAGCCGCCAATCGGAGCGAGGCCGCCGCCCGGATTCTTAATGAGGCTCCCGACGACCATGTCGGCGCCCACGTCCGACGGCTCCACGGGTTCTACGAACTCCCCGTAGCAGTTATCGACCATGATTTTCACGCCGGGCTTGACCGAGCGGCAGAAGGCTATCAACTCCCCGATTTGCGCCACCGAAAACGAGGGGCGCACGGCGTAGCCCTTCGAGCGCTGAATCGTGATTAGCTTCGTACGCGGCCCGATGGCCTCCCGGATTGCGGGGTAGTCGAACGTGCCGTCGGGGCGCAAGTCGGCCTGTCGGTAGGAGACCCCGTACTCTTTGAGCGAACAGCGGCTTTCCCGGATTCCGATAACTTCCTCTAAAGTATCGTAGGGCGCGCCGACGGGCGACAGTAACTCGTCGCCGGGGAGTAAGTTTGCCGACAAGGCGATTGTCAACGCGTGCGTGCCGCAGGTGATTTGCGGCCTTACAAGCGCGGCCTCCGTGTGGAATACGTCGGCATAGACGCGCTCTAAATTGTCGCGGCCCTCGTCGTTGTAGCCGTAGCCGGTCGTGGCGGCGAAATGCGCCGCGCTGACACGGTTCCGGCGCATGGCGTCCAATACCTTCGCCTGGTTGTACTCCGCCACGCGGTCTATCTCCGCGAACCGCGCGCGCAGTCCGTCGAGTACGCGCGCGGCGTAGTCGTAAGTTTCCGGGGCAATCCCGAGTTTCGCGTACATCGTTTTCAAGTCCTGTCCGTTCACGCTGTCGCCTCTTTCCGTGTGATGGGCAAATCATAGCACACGCCGCCAAATTTGTACAGAAATATTTTCGTCCGGGGTTTGACATACCCGGCGAAATCTGGTATGATAAACAGGCTTTTAGGGAAATCGGCCCAATATCCCGGTTTCCCGGAACCCGAAAGGATGGAATTTCATGGAACCCGACTTCGATTTCCTCTCCGTCTCCTTCTTCACCAAGGCGAAAGTGTACCCCGGCAGTGTCGGCACGTTCCGGTACCGCTTCGAGCGGTTCTCGTGGCCGGGAAAGGAAGACGCCCATATTCAAGTCTGGGTCTATGAGAACATCTGCTTTGAACAGGCGCAACAGGTCGAGACGGAGACATTCCCCTGGACCCCGGACGGCGTACGGGCCCTCCGGGCGTGGCTGGAAACGAAAGTACGGGAGCGGGGCGCGGAACCCTATCGCGTTCCCTTCCCCGGTCATCCCTGAATGGAGGCGTTATGGACGATTTTCAAGTAATCCTGGACGAACTGGACAAGATGGAATCCGAATCCAAGGCGCGCGAACGAGAGCGCGCGCGTATCCGCCGCTGGCGCGTGGCCAAACACCGCCGCAAGGAGCGGCAACGTAAACAGTTGACCCTGTTGCTGTTCATCTTCTGCGGACTGCTGGCGCTCCCGGTCTCCTCGGCGATTTCGGCCCGCTTCCACGGCGCGTCCGCCCCGGAACTCCAACCGCTGACCGCTTCCTACTCCGCCTCTCTCGACGAGACGTTCGACGGCGGCGACACCCTCGTCGGAGACCAGGCCCTCAAAGCCGACGTAGTTGCGGACATGGTGGCCGCCCATTCCGGCGGGCCGTCCGAGGCCGATTTCTACGCCTACGAGAACCCCGAAAACCTCCTCCCCGGACAGGCCCAGCCCAAAGCCGCCGAGAATCCGGAAAACCTCCTGCCCACGACGGGCAACTATGCCTACCCCTCTTCCATGCCGTCGCAGTCGAAACCCGCGGCGAGTGCCGGTACTCCCGCGAAACCCGCCGCGGACACCGTCGACCCCCTCACGGAGAACCCCGAAAACCTCCTCCCCGGCGAAACTTCCGACTACGCCTCCACCAGAGGCACGGCACAGAAATTCGTCCCCGCGCGCGGGGCGAAAACCATTACATTGGGGCAGTCGGCGGAAATCGGCAGCCAGTACGCCGTGCTCCTCGACGCCGATACCGGGTACATCTACGCCGAGCGCAATTCCGACGTGAAAGTCTCGCCCGCCTCCATGACGAAAGTTTTGACGCTCCTCGTCGCCGTCGAAAAGCTGATTAAAGTCACGCCCGAGGGCGTCAAGGGCATGGACACCAAAGTCACCATCACGAAGCCCGTCACCGATTACTGCTACGCCAACAATTGCAGTATCGCGGGTTTCTCGCGCTGGGAGACCGTCACCGTGCGCGATTTGCTCTACGGCTGCATTCTCCCCTCCGGGGCCGACGCCTGTCTTGCGCTCGCGCGGCACATCTCCGGGTCTCACGAGGCTTTCGTAGAGCTCATGAACCAGAAGTTGGAGGAACTCGGCATTTCCAAAACCGCGCACTTCACGAACTGTATCGGCCTCTACAACCCCGACCACTACTGCACCATGCGCGACATGGCCGTCATCATGCAGGCCGCGATGAACCATTCCATTTGCCGCGTGATTCTCAGCGCGCGCACGTTCCGCACGTCCTCGACCGCCGAACATAAGAAAGGTATCTCGCTGTCGAACCTGTTCCTGCGGCGTATCGAAGACCGCTTCACGGGCACCACGCTGGATATCCGGGGCGCGAAGACGGGCTACGTCCGGCAGTCGGGCAACTGCGCCGTCAGCTACGCCACCCGCAAGGACGGCAAGAACTTCATCTGCGTGACGGGCAAGGGCTCCGGACAGTGGGCCGTCATCTCCGACCACACCCTCCTGTACCGCGCCTACTGCCTCAACTGACACCCAATCCGGAACCGCGTACAGCCTCCCGACTGTACGCGGTTCTTTCGCGCGCGAAGCGGTCAGGCCCCGCGGGTCACTCCGGAATACGGGTTGCCATTCGCGCCCGGACATGGTATACTCGTGCAAATTCCGAAGAATGGCGGGCCTTACTATGGACACTTCCCACTTTACCGATATCCGCTCCCTGCTCGGCGCGCTGGCGGAGGCGATGAACCTCATCAACGCCGACCTGGAGAACCACCACGAGCAGACCGCGTACCTTTCCTATTTAATCGCCCGCGAGACGGGCATGGAGGAACAATTCTGCCTGCTGTGCGTGTACGCCGCCCTGCTCCACGACGTGGGCTCCATCCTCTACGACGAGCCGCGCGGCGTGCGCGACATCGAGCGCGAGGCGCACCGTATCGCGGCCCTGGGCGCGTCCATGCTCCGGGGCCTCCCCTACTTCCGCCGCGTCGCCGACGTTATCGAATACTGCCAGTGCCCGTGGCAGAGTTTCGCGCACTGCCGCGCCGGGGCGGACGAGGAGACGGAGGCCCTTTGGCGCTGTTCGAGCGTGGTCTACCTCGCCGACCGGGTCGTGGTGTCGCTGGACGCCCGCCGCCCCGCGCTGACGCAGTCGCGCAGAATCCGCGACATCGTGGCGTCCTGCCGCGGCACGCTCTTCTGTCCGGCGGCCTCCGACGCCTTCCTCCGCGTCAGCGAGCGGGAGTACGTCTGGCTGGACGTGCTGTTCAACCCGCGCTTCCTGCTGTTCTTTACGGGCGAAATCACGACCGTTTCCCTGGAGCGCGCCGTCGTGCTGACACAGTTAATGTCGCGCATTATCGACTTTCGCAGTTCCTTCACGGCGCGGCACTCGGCGGGGGTAGCGGCGGCGGCGGGGGCGCTGGCGGCGCTGGCCGGGATGTCGCGCGAGGAACGCCTGATGATGGAAATCGCCGGGAACCTCCACGACGTGGGGAAGCTGAAAGTCCCGCGGCGGATTCTGGAAAAGCCCGCGCCCCTGGACGATGAGGAGTTTAATATCGTCAAGGAGCACCCGTACTACACGCGCCTGATTCTGATGAACGTCCGGGGCTTTGAGAAAATCGCCGACTGGGCGGCCTTCCACCATGAAAAGCTGAACGGCGGCGGGTATCCGTTCCACTTCGGGGCCGACGAACTCGACACCGGCGCGCGGATTATGGCCGTTGCGGACGTATTCTCGGCCATCACGGAGGACAGGCCCTACCGCGCCGGAATGACGAAAGAAAACAGTATGGCGGTACTGCGCGGCGACGCCGAACGCGGCGCGCTCGACCCGGCGCTAGTCGAATTGCTCTGCGGGCACTACGACGAAATCAACCGCCTGCGCGACAAGGCCTCGCGTATCGCGGGGACGCACTATCAGGCGTCCAGGACGGCGAAGGCGGCCCCCTCCGTCACGATGTGACTTTTCCCCGCGCGGCGCGCGGAAAACTCCCCGTGACTTCGGGAATGCCCTCCGCCGGCGGGGCAAAAAAACTCCCCCGTGCGAACGGGGGAGGGGGCGATTATTCGGCGTCGCCCTCGTAGGGCTGGCGGGAAGCCTGGCGAATCGAGAGGGAAATCTTCTGGCGCTCCTCGTCGATGTTCGTGATTCTCGCGTTGACGGTCTGGCCCTCGGACAGCTCGTCCTCGGGCTTTTCGACGCGGTGGTCGGCAATCTGGGAGATGTGAATCAGCCCGTCGACGCCCGGCACGACTTCCGCGAACGCCCCGAACGGCATGAGCTTGACAATCCGCACGGACGCCTCGTCGCCGACTTTGTAGGTGTTGAGGAAGTCCTGCCACGGGTCGCGGTTGTGGTCCTTGACGCCCAGCGAAATCTTACGGCGCTCGGGGTCGAAGGAGATGACGTACACGTCCAGCGTGTCGCCGACTTTGCAGACCTCGCGCGGGTCCTTAATGCGGCTCCAGCTCAATTCGGAGATGTGCACCATGCCGTCCACGCCGCCGATGTCGACGAACACGCCGTAGGAGGTCATGGACTTGACCACGCCGCTGTAGCGCTTGCCGACCTCGATGGCCGACCAGACCTTGTCCTGCGCGGCGCGGCGTTCCTCGTCCTGTACGGCGCGGATGGAGCCGACGACGCGGCGGCGCGCCCGGTTGAACTCCGTAATGCGGATGCGCACCGTCTGCCCGCGCATGGCCGACAGGTCAGCCCCGCGCGGCTTGCCGCTCTGCGACGCCGGGACGAATACGCGGATTCCGTCGACGAGTACCACGATACCGCCCTTGTTCTCCTCGGTCACGACGCCCTCGTGAATCGTCTTTTCCTCGACGGCCTTCTCGACTTCCTCCCACTTCTTCTGGGCGTCCAGGCGGCGCTTCGACAGCTCCGCGAACCCCTCCACGTCGTTGACGCGCACGATATAGGCCTCGATTTCGTCGCCGACGTGTACGATGTCCTCGGGGTTGGCGTTGGGGTCGTCGCTCAGCTCGCTGAACTTGATGTAGGCGGTCTGCTTGGCCCCTACGTCGACCTCTACTTCCTTCGTGGTGATTGCCCTGACAATGCCCGTGACCTTCTCGCCTGTATTCAAAGTCCGGAAGGACTGCTTGTTCAGCATTTCTTCAAATTCGTTGGCGGGTTCTTCCTTGGCGGGCTCGACAGCCTCCGCCGGGGCCGGGGTTGCGGGTTCTTCCGTGACAGACTCCGTGCTGCCCGTCACTGCTTCGTTGGTAAATTCTTCGCTCATTGTTGCAAATACCTCCTTAATGATGCCCGCCGGCGTGGACGCGCCCGCCGTCAGCCCCGCCACGGCGCACCCCGCGAACAAGTCCCGGGAGAGTTCCGCCGCCGTCTCAATCTGTACGACGCGCGGGCAGAAGTCCCGGCAAATCTCGGCAAGGTGGCGCGTATTGGCGCTTTTGCGGTCCCCGACCACCACCATGACGCCCGCGCGGGCGGCGATTTCGGTCGCCTCCGTCTGGCGCCTCTGCGTGGCATTACAGATTGTATCATATTTTTTCGCGTCTGTACACTCTTTTTTTAAGATTTTCCAAGAGTTTTCAAAAATTTCGCGGATACAGGTCGTCTGCGCCACGACCGTCAGCGGAATTTCCCGGAAACCGGGCGTTTTTTCCATCCAGTCGCGCACGGCGTCGGGGCCGTCGAGTACCAGCGGGCGGCGGCACCAGCTCGCCACGCCCATGACTTCCGGGTGATTCAGTTCGCCGATAATCACCGCCTGTCGGCCTTGGGCCTCGGCTTCGGCGACAATCTGCTGTATCCGGCGCACGTTCGGGCACGTCGCGTCGACGCACTCCACCCCGTGCGCCGTCAGGGCGTCCAACACGCTCTTGCGCTCGCCGTGGGAGCGCACAAGCACCACGTCCCCGGCGCGCAAGTCCCCGGGCTCGGACGTGCGCCGTACCCCCAGCGCCGACAGTTCCTCTATGACGTGCGCGTTGTGTATCAGGTCGCCCAACATCCAACAGCCCCCGCGTTTTCGCGCGGTCTCGCGGGCTAAATCGACAGCGCGCCGTACCCCGTAGCAGAACCCCGCGCTCTTGGCTAAAATAACTTCCATACTGCAACCTCCCGTTTTCGCCCGGTGCCGACAGGGAAACAAAAAGGCGGGCTATCATGCGCCGCCTCTTTTTTCGGTTTCCAGCCACGCCTCGTAGCCCGCGGGAATGGACGTATAGCGGAGAAGGAACCCCTCGTCCGTCCGCGCCATGACTTTCGCGAACAGCTTGCCGCCCGCCTCCAGTTGGATGTTGTCAAAGACATTCAGCGCGGATTCCGTATCCAGCACCGCGCCGTCGGGGGCCGCCGCCACGAGGCCGCCGTAGTACGACTTCGCGCCGCCGTGCTTGCCGTCGAGCTTGTGGAAACGCACGGGAACCGGGCGCGCCAGCGTCCGCGGACGCATTTCCCGGGCCTTCATGGCCACGTTGTACGGCGCGCCGATACCCGTCACCTGGGAGAGCACCAGTTCGCCGCGCACGCCTTTGGGGTAGACGGTCATTTCCTGGGCAATCTCCAGTTGTGCGCCGCACAGCGCGCGCGTCAGCGGCGGAATCAGCACCTGTCCGCCCACGGTGTAGCTCTCGATACGGCCGCACAGGTTGACGTGACTGCCCACGACCCCGTACTTGGTACGCTTCTCGGAGCCGATATTCCCGACAATCACCTCGCCGGTATTGAGCCCGACGCCCATTTCCAGCGCGGGATACCCGCGCGCGGCGTTCCAGGCGTTGACGGCCTCCATGCGCGATTCCATTTCGACGGCGGCGGCGATGGCGTCGGCGGCGTGGGTATCGGAGGGGACGGGCGCGCCGAAAACCGCCAGAATCCCGTCGCCGATAAACTCAATAATGGTTCCGCCCCGGCTTTGAATGGCCTCCGTCATCTCGCCGAGGTAGTGGTTGAGCATGGAAATCAAATTCGCCGCGTCCATGCGCTCGCTCATGGCGGTAAAGCCCCGCAAGTCGCTCATGAGTATGGTAAGCGTCCTCTTTTTGCCGCCGAGGGAGAGCCCGTCGGGGGTTTCCAGAAGCTGTCTGACAATCTCGTCGGAGAGGAAGCGCCCGAAGGTCTCGCTGAGGAGCTTGTTCCGGAGTTCCAACTGCCCGTTGAGGGTGCGGATACGCTCCATGGCTTTGACCGCGTCGCGCAGTTCGGTGAGTTCGGTCATGTCGCTCAATACGACAATCATGCCGATTCTCTGCCCGCCGTCGGTCAGGTACGACGTAATCACCCGGAGCTGTTTCGTCTCCGTGGGCGTGGAATACGGGACGATGGCGTCGAAGGTGTGGCCGCGGTCGTAGACGGCCTCGAGAATCGTCTGGGTAAAGGCGTCGTTCTCCTCCCTGTCGAAGAAGCAGGCGCCGAAATTCTGGTGCAGGAGTTCTTCTTCCGCGTATCCGAGGATGGAAAGCGCGGCGGGGTTCAGGTAGTTGATGATACCGTTGAAGCCGAGGGTCATGACGCCCTCGGACATGTCCCGCATAATGCTTTCCCGGATGAACGCTTCCCTATTGGGCATGTCCGCCCCCTCCTTGTCGCCCGTTCAGGCGCGCGTAAAAATATCGCTCTCCTCGTAGCGGGAGCTCTGATAGCGGCGGTAGGCGTCCACGTATTTCTTTAAGCGGGCGCTGTCTTTTTCCCTGCGTTCGGGTTTCGACGCGCGCGGCGCGGGGCGCTCTTCGAGCAGACGCGTAATCTCCCCGCAGGCCCCGATGTAGTCGTCGGTCAGTTCCGCGATGCGGTTGGCCATCTGCTGCATGATTCCCACGACTTTCGCGGGTTCCGAGTGGAAATAGCCGCTGAGCGTCTCCCATGTGACGGTCTCTATCTCCGTATTGGGTGCCAGGGCGACGGCGGTCGCGGAGCGCGGAAAGCCCCGTACCATCCCCATTTCCCCGAAGAAAGTGCCCGGTTCCAATGTCGTCAGGAGTTTGGCCGCGTCCGTGCCGTACTGGGAGTAAATCCCCACCCGTCCGGAGCGGACGTAGTACATGCACGTACTGCGCGAGCCCTCCCGGAAAATCACGCCGCCTTGTGGAAACATTCTTCCGCCTCCATTCCGCCTGAAATTCCCACAGTGCCTGAATCCCATTCTAACAAGAATCGCCTTTCTTGTCAAGCTGTCAAGTTTCATCGTCGTGTCCGGGCCGAAAATTTCCGGAAAGCCTTACTTTTTCCGCGCCGTTGCCGATAAGAATAATGAGATTATAGATTGCCGCCCGACAAACGGCGACAACAGCGTACAGAAAGGGGGAAAACGCTGTGAATCCGATTTCTAACATTCGCATGGGGCAAATCCGCCCGGCGTCGGTGCGGCTGGACACCGTCGCGCAGACGCAAGAGAAGAAAGTCGAACAGGCGGAGCGGAAGAAGTCCGAACAGACGGCGCTTTCGATACAGGAGACCCCGGCGGCGCAATACTCGCAGGGAACCCAGCCGATTTCCGCCGGAGAGTACCGTATCGGGCAGGACGAGGACGGGAACCGTACGATTGTAGTCAACCCCGTGACCGACGCCAACACGCCGAACGCGCGGCCCGTGGAGTTACTCGGCGTCAACGTGCCCGGGAACGGTATGCAGGCGTCGGGCGTACTCGCCACCAACACGAAAGTGACCACCGCCGGAAGCGACGCGCAGACGGCGGACGTACTCGGCCTCAGCCTCAGCGCAAGCGAGCCCGATACCAACACGCAAGCGGCGGGCGTACCCGGAACCGGGGAGCCGAAAGAGCGGCCCGACAATATGCTCCGGGACGCCTCGCGGCAGGCGCAGTCCGTGGGCGTATCCGGCACCGCCGCGCGACAGGCGCAGACCGTCGCCGTGACGGGCGGGGCCGTGCGGCGCGCGGCGCAGGTCGTCGACATCGCCGGGGACGCCGCGCGCGAGGCGCGGGACGTGGTGGTATCCGGGGCCGACGCCCGCGAGACGGAGGACGTGGACGTGTCCGGCACCGCCGCGCGCGAGGCGCAGGACTTGGACATCACCGTAAACGCCGGGGAGAATCCGGACGAGGCCGACAACGCGATTGAATCCTCTATCCTGTTGCCGCAGCCCGCCGACCCGAACGCCTCCGACGCCCAACAGATACGCGCCACCGACGTGACCTCGACCGACAACGCCGGAACGAGGCCGGAAGACCTGAACGTAACCTCCACCCGCCGGCAACAGGCGGAAGCCATTGACAATTCGCAAGCCGCCACGCGCCAGCGCAGGACGGTAGACGCGAACAGAATCACCACGCGACAGGCGCAAGTCGCGGGCGTGACCCGGGACGCGCGGGAGCGGGCGCAAGCGGTCAGCGAGTTAGGGAAGGCCGACAAGAACGAGGACACATTCGACATCACCGAGGCAGCCAAGGAAAAGAGGGCGAATGCCGAACAAGTTCTCGACGCCGCCGAAAAGCGGAAGACCGACGCCGCCGAAGCGCTGAAAGTCGCCGACAAGAAGGAAGTAGACGAGAAGAAGGCGGAAGCCGTACAACTCCCGGGAGCCGCCGAGCGCGACACGCAAGCGCCCGAACTCCCCGGAGCGTCCGAACAGCGGGCGCAGGCCGTCGAACTCCCCGGGGTTTCCGACCGGCAGGCGCAGGGCGTCGAACTCCCCGGGGCCGACGAACAGCGGGCGAAAGCCCTCAACACGCCCGGGGCCGCCGACCAGCAGGAAAAAGCCCTGAATACATCCGGGGCCGCCGACCAGCGTACGCGGGCCGTAGACCTCCCGGGGCGCGCCGACGAGCGTGAGCGGCAGACCGTAGACCTCCCCGGGCGCGCCGACGAGCGTCAGACGCAGGCCGTAGACCTCCCCGGGAGCGCCGACCGTCAGTCGAACACCGTCGACAGGGACGAAAGCACCGTACAGCAGGAGGCCAAGGTCGAGGAGGCCAAGGAGACCGCCAAGGAAGAACAGGACAAACAGGTCGAGAAGGAGGAACAGGCCCGGAAGGACGCGCGGGCGGAGCAGGCCCGTAAGGACGAACAGGCCGAGAAGGCGAGGAAGACGGAGGAAGTCAAGAAGAAGCGGAACGCCGCCGCCAAGAAAATCAAAGAGGACATCAAGCAGCTCAAGGCGCAAATTGCCCGCGAGAGGAACCCCAAAACCGCCGAACAGCTCAATATCCGCCTCGTACAGATGAACGCGAGACTGCGTCAGGTCAACCCCGGCGAACAGGTTTCGCTTGCCTTCAAGTAAAATTACTCCCGCTCCTCCGTTTCGGGGGAGCGGGATTTCTTACGAATCGCCCCAACGGAAGGGACTTTACAGCGGCGCGCCGCCGACGGCCTGTCCGCCCAGCGCGTAGGCCTGTACCAACATCTCATCCGCCGCCGTCTGCATTTCCTCCGCGCTGGCCCGGCGTCCGGCGCTCCGGAACGGGTACGCCTCCCCGAAAATCAGCCGCGTTTTGTGGAACGGCTTCTTCGGGCCGTCCACGAATACGGGTACCAGCGCCGCGCCCGTCCGGCTTCCAATCATGACCGCGCCGCTTTTGGCCTTCGGCGGCAGTCCGTCTACGTACCCCAGGCCGTTGCGAATCGTCGTGCCCTCCGGGAAGATTAACAGGTTGTCGCCGTCGCGCAGAATCTGAATCGCGGTCTTGACGGCCTTGATATCGGCCCCGCCGCGCTGTACCGGGAAGACGCCCAGCGTGCGCAGAATCCAGCCGAGTACCGGGTTCTCGAACAGCTCCGCCTTCGCCATTGCGTGCAGGCGGTAGTTGACCGGGAGGTGTACGGCGATAATCAGCGGGTCCCAGTCGCTGGAGTGGTTCGGGCACAACAGCACGTTGTGCCGGGGCAGGCGCTCCAGCCCCTCTACTTTCACCGGGTGGACTATCGCCAGATAGATTTTTATCAGCCAGTAGGCCACGACGTAAAACGCGTTCGTGGGCTTTATTTTCTCGTTCATAGCGCGATTCTCTCCTGTACTATCTCCGAGAGCGCGTCGACGGTCTCCTGAAACGTCAGTTGGGAGTTGTCGAGGCGCACGGCGTCCTCCGCCTGACGTAAAGGCGCTTCCGCACGCGTCTGGTCGTCGCGGTCACGCGCTTCGAGTTCGGCGAGGACTTCTTCGTAGGGCTTGGGCGCGCCGCGCTCCGAAAGTTCGAGCGTCCGCCGCCACGCCCGTTCTTGTGTGGACGCCGTCAGGAAGATTTTTACATCCGCGTCCGGCAAGACGACTGTGCCGATGTCGCGCCCGTCCATAATGACGTTGTGGGTTTTGGCGAGGTCGCGCTGGGTGTCGAGCAGGAAGGCGCGTACTTGCGCGTGGGCGGCCACCGCCGACGCCGCCATCGAGACTTCCGGCGTGCGAATCTGTTCGGTCACGTCCTCCCCGTTGAGGTACATATGCTGTAGGCCGTCGGGGGCGTGTACGAGTTCGACGCGCGTCGAGGGCAGGAGTGCCGAGACCGCCGGGGCGTCCTTGGGGTCGACGCCCGCCCGCAGGGCCGACAGCCCCACAGTACGGTAAATCGCGCCGGTGTCGACGTACAGGAAGCCGAATTTCTCCGCCACGGCGCGCGCCAGCGTACTCTTGCCCGCGCCCGACGGGCCGTCAATTGCGATACTGTAATGCTTCATGTTGATTCCTTTCGTTGCTTTGCGGACAATCTCGCGGCGGCGAGGCCGGCGGCGCGTCCCGTCGACCACGCAATCTGTAGGTTATAGCCGCCCGTGTAGGCGTCCACGTCGAGGAGTTCCCCGGCGAAGTAGAGCCCCCGCACGAGACGGGATTCCATGGTTTTCGGGTTCACCTCCGACACGTCCACCCCGCCGGACGTTACGACGGCCTCCGTGACGGGCCGCGTCCCGGCGATGTCCACCGGGAACGCCTTCAACAGCCGCAACAGTGCAAGGCGCTGTGTGCGCGTCAGGTCGTGCGCCTTGACATCCTGTGGTATCCCGCTGTCGTCGACGATGACAGGTATCAGTTTCCGGGGCAACAGGTCGTTGAGGGCGTTGCAAATGTCCTGGTTCGCGTACTTGCGCAAGTCGGAGAGTAAGCGCTTATCGAGGGTGTCGGGGTCGAGGGCGGGCTTGAGGTCGATTTCCAGCCGGTAGCGGCAGTCGTCGAAGCGCCGCATATGCGCCGAGGCCGAGAGTACCAGAGGCCCGCTTACGCCGAAATGGGTGAACAGTAATTCCCCGAAGGCGGTGTAGATACTCTTTTCGTTTTCGCGGATGGTCAGGCCGACATTCCGCAGGGACAGCCCCTGCATTTTGGCGCAACGGTTGCCGCGTTCGCACAGCGGCACCAGCGACGCCCGCAGGGGCGTGACGCTGTGCCCGAGTTCGCGCGCGATACGGTGTCCCTCTCCGGTGGAGCCAGTCGCGGGGTACGATACGCCGCCCGTCGCGAGTATGACGGCGTCGGCGGGGTACTCTCCGCGCTCTCCTGTGACGCCCGTCACGCCGTCGGGGCCCGTCGCCACGGACACCGCGCGGTCGCGTACGACCCGCACGCGCAACGCTTTCAAACGCCGTTCGAGGGCCGCGCTGACATCGAACGCCCTGTCCGACACCGGGAACACCCGCCGCCCGCGCTCTACTTTCAGCGGTACGCCCAGCGATTCAAAGAAGGCCATGGTATCCCGGGGGCCGAAGCGCGCGAAGGCGCTGTACAGGAAGCGCCCGTTGCGCGGGATTGCCGCCAGTAAGGTTTCGCGGTCGGCGTCGTTGGTCAGGTTACAGCGCCCCTTCCCCGTGATATTGAGTTTCTTTCCGAGGCGCTCGTTGGGTTCCAACAGCGTCACGCGCGCGCCGTACTCTGCCGCCGTCGCCGCCGCCATCATCCCCGCCGCCCCGCCTCCGATTACTGTCACGTTTCGCAAACGCTCTCACTCCTCAAACTACGCCGACATTTCCGGCGCGTGGAAACGGCGCGGGAAAAGTTCACTCCCCATACGCCGCCGCTTTCACTCCTCATCCGTGCGCCCGAATACGCCGTACTCGTTCCAGATATCCTCCAGACGCGAAAACGCCTCCGAGGCGTCGGCGTTCAGGCGGTGCGCCAGTTCGACTAGAAGCGCGTTCATCATCGACAGCGGCGCGACCATCGAATCGACGAACGATATCATCTCGCACGGCACCAACAGCGACGCCTCCGAGAGCGCGTAGACGGGCGACTGTACGTTGTCGGTGACGGCGACGATAGACGCGCCCCTGTCGCGCGCGAACTTGACCGTATTGACGGTGACGGGGGAGTAGCGCGGGAAACTAAGGGCAATCATCACGTCTCCGGGGCCGATTCGGAACAGTTGTTCAAAGATTTCCCCGGCGGCGTTGGACTGCACAAGCGTCACCTGTTCGAGCAGGAAGTGAAGGTAGAAATTCAGGTACCCGGCGACGAACGACGAGGAGCGTACCCCGAGGATGTAGACGTGCCGCGCGGACAGAATGCGCTCCACGACATCCCGGAAGTCGTCGCGGCTGGACTGCGCCGCCACGACGCGCAAGGTCTCCATATCGCGCCGGAGGACGGCCCCCGGCAAGTCCGGAAAACGGGCGTCGGCGTCGCGGAGGCGTTCGGGGGCCGTCAGACGGCTCCGCAAAGTCTCCTGTAAAGCCTTCTGCATTTCGGGGTAGCCGCCGTAGCCCAGCTCCGAGGCGAACCGTACGACCGTCGATTCGCTCACTTGCGCCAGTTCCCCGAGGCGTCCGGCGGTCAGCGACGCCGCCTTTTCGGCGTGGTCGAGGATGTAGCGGGCTATGCGCTTCTGTCCCTTCGAGAAGCGGCCCATATCCTGTTCCATCGCGCGCAGGATGTTCTTTGACAACGCTAATCCCTCCCCGCGCCGAGCGCGGCGACTTCTTCCGCAGTCAGCCGCCGCCACTTACCCGGCGGCAGTCCGCCCAATTCGAGACTGTGTTCGCGTACCCGGCGCAGGCGCGTGACGCGTAAGCCGCAAGCCGTACACATACGGCGAATTTGCCGCTTCTTGCCCTCGTGAATCGTCACCGACAGCACGGCGCGCCCGTGCGCAGTCCGCAACAGCGACACCGTCGCGGGGCGAATCGTCTCGCCGCCGTCGAGGGTACGCACCGCCGCGAGGCGTTCGGCCACTTGCGACAAGTCGCCGGATACCGTCACTTCGTAGGCCTTCTCGACTTCGTTCGCCGGGTGTGTCAGCCGGAACGACAGTTCCCCGTCGTTGGTCATGAGAAGCAGTCCCTCCGACTGGAAGTCGAGCCGCCCGACGGGGAACACGCGCGCGCCGCAGTCGCGGACGAGTTCGGCGACGGTGGGCCGCCCGTGGGTGTCGCGCATGGTCGAGACGTAGCCCGGGGGTTTGTTCAACATCAGGACGACCGCCGATTCCGGGCGCGGCAGGGGCTTTCCGTCCAGCAGGATGGTATCGCGTTCGGGGTCGGCACGTTGTCCGAGGGCGGCGGGGCGTCCGTTGACCGTCACGCGTCCGGCGGCAATCCACGCCTCCGCCGTCCGGCGCGAGCACACCCCGCCGAGTAACTTTTGTATGCGCGTCTCCATGTCAGCCAAACAGCGCCGGGAGGCGTTCCCATGCGTAGGGGTCTTGCGCGGCGGGAGACGCTACAGGCACATTAGCAGACTGTACAAGCGCGGCGGGGGCCTGTTCCCACGTATAGGGGTTTGCGTTGCCGTAGGACTGCCCCCACGCCGCCGCCTGTTCGAGTTCGTAGCCGTACTCCCGCATAGCCTCCGGGGCCTGTTCGAGTTCGTAGAGCTGTTGTTCCGAGGGCGGCGCGGCGGCGGCCTCCAGCGCTACCGGGACTTCCTCCCCACACAGCGCGTCCACGCGTCCCCACTCCGCGCCGTCGACGTAGAACACCGCCACGCCCGCCTTGCTTCCCAAGGCCAGCGGGGCCGCGAGCGGCCTGTCGAGTTCGATACTGATTTGCACGTCCGCGCCGTAGGGGGCCTGTACGCCGAGGGTCGTCCCGGCAATCAGCGGCACCGTAGACCAGCGCCCGCCCGCTACCGGGACTTCGCCGAGGAAATTCCCCATCACCGTCAGATTGCGCGCCGACGTGACGGGCGCGGGTTCGGTTGTACGCGGCGCGGGCCATGCGATTTCGGGTTCCGCCGGGACGGGTTCCCACGGCGTCGAGAAGCCGTACTCGTACATTTTCCGGTGGTCGTTCCAGTCGTCGCCGTCCTTGAGCGTGACGGCAATCAGCCGCCGCCCGCCCCGTTCGCAACAGGTCACGAGCGTGCGCCCCGCCGCCTTCGTGTAGCCGGTCTTCAGGCCGATACAGCCCTCCAGCGACCACAGCAATTTGTTGTGGTTCTTCATACTCCGCCCCGCCAGCGTGACGGTACGCGTAGAGGTAATCCGGCGCAACGTCTCGTTATTCATGGCGGCGTTGGCGAGTTTGGCCATATCGCGGGCCGTCGAATAGTGGTCGGGGTGGTTCAGGCCGTGCGGGTTGGCGAAAGAACTGTGCCACATCTCCAAATCGCGGGCCGTTTCGTTCATGCGCGCCGCGAACGCCGACACGCTCCCCGCGACGTGTTCCGCAATCGCGACGGCGGCGTCGTTGCCCGACGAGAGCATGAGGCCGTACATCAACGATTCAAGCGTCAGCGTCTCCCCGGCCTTCAGGTACATCGACGAGCCTTCCGTCGCGGCGGCGTTCCGGCTTACGGTCACGGTGTCCGTTAATTTGCCGTCGCGGAGCGCCACGAGCGCGGTCATGATTTTCGTCGTACTCGCAATGAGCATTTGCTTGTCGGGGTTCTTCTCGTAGAGGACTTGTCCCGTGGAGGCGTCGACGAGAATCGCGGCGGTGGCGGAAGTCTCCAGGGCGCGCGCCGGGGGCGTCAGCGGCAGCAGCGACAGCAACAGTATCAGCGTCAGAATACGGCTTACGGGTGTTTTGGTCATGAAATTTCACCTCGAGTGTCATTATACCCCGTTATTCGGTTTCCGTTTCCTGTTCGCGGGCGTTGCGCTCGTGATTCTTGTCGAAATAATTTTCCACTCTTGTCATAATATCGGGCACGGCGTCGACGACACGGTCGACGGTATTCATGGGCGGCGCGGCGACGGGCAAAACGCGCGTGATACCGTCGCGGACGGTCAGGAACGCCACCGGGTCAATTTTCACGCCCGCCGCGCCGCCCCCGGCGAAGCCGTCGGAGGTTTTGCCGTAGGTACCGCCGCCGCTCCCGAAGCCGAAACTCACGCGGGATATTGGAATGAGCGTCACGCCGTCGGGCGTCGTGATGGGCTTGCCGACAATCGTATTGACATCGGCCATTTCCCGGACGCGTTCGAGGGTGGCGCGCATGAGTTCATTCAGCGAGTTATTTTTTTCCATGAAAATCCGTCCTTTCCGTTACTGCTGTTTCGGAGTTTGTTTCCGGAGAAGTACAAGCAGGGGGCGCAGGGATACCAACAGGGCCCAGACGCGCAACGTCAGGCCGATTTGGGCGTCGAGGCGCACGTTGTTCGGCGCGTCGAAATCGGTGTCGACGGTGATACGCGGCCTCGGAATCCGGCACAGCGTTTCAAGTACGGGCATGACCGCCCAGACAGCCGCCAGCGTATTACCGCAGAGTATCGCGGCGTCGGCGGGTTCGTCGCGCCCGCCGTAGGTGACGTGTACGGTCAGAGGGTCGACGCGGATTTCGCCCCGGATGTTGCGCAACACCCCCGTTACAGGTTCCCAGAAGCGGTCTAAGAGCGCCAAAAGGCGTTGTACGGTCTCCGTGACTGTTCGTGTTGGGGCGGGCTCTTTGGGCTTTTCGGGCGCGGGTTTCTTCTTTTTCCTGGAAGGTTTCTCTTCGGGCGGGGGCAGGACGCGGTACCGGAAAAACGCCGCGCGGACTTCGAGTGTCAAGTTATCATCCTTTGCGGTGAAGACCACCCGCAGACGTATGGAGAGTATCAGAACGAGCAGAAGGGCCACGACAGCCAGCACCCACAGAGCAGGCAATGCAAACACCTCCTCACTGTTTTACCGCGCGGCGGGCGCGTGTCGGGCGCGGCGGAAACTCCCGGGGGAAAAGTATCGGGCGCGGCGGGGACTTCCGGCGACACGTCGGAGACTTCCGGGGAGCGTGTGCCGGACACGTCGGGGACTTCCGGGGACGCGCGGCGGGGCCGTGCGATTCTCCGTACTTTGCGGCGTTTGCGTACGGGGCGTGTCCGGCGCGTGCGGAACGCCCCCGCCATACGGTACGGTTTCCGCGCGGGCTTGTGCTGTACGGGTACGGGGTTCGCCGCCAGCAGTCGCGGATACGATACCGTCATGAGTTCGCGCGGCGGCGGTCTCGTCTCCGCCTCGTCGACGCTCTCCGTCTCCGCGACGGTTTGCGGTTCGTCGGTGCTCTCCGGTTCCCCGACAGTTTGCAGTTCGCCAACGCTTTCCAGTTCCTCGACGGCTTGCGGTTCGTCGGCGCTTTCCAGTTCCTCGACGGCTTGCGGTTCGTCGACGCTCTCCGTCTCCGTAACGCCTCGCGGTTCGTCGGCACTATCCGTCTCCGCGACGGCTTGCGGTTGCGGCGCGTCCGCTTTCGCGATATCCTCTATTTTTAACTGTTGCGGCGGGATGTCGTCCTCGTTCAGCGGCGGCAATTCGTCCAGACTGCTGATGTGAAACGACCGTAAAAATTTCTCCGTCGTCCTGTACAGCAACGGTCTCCCCGGCGCTTGCAAGTTGCCGCAGGTCTCAATTAGCCCCCGTTCCAGCAACAGCCCCACCGTATAGGCGCTGTCGACGCCGCGCAGCTTGTCCACATAGGCGCGCGTCGTGGGCTGGTAGTAGGCGATTATCGTCAGGGCCTCCAAGGCCGGCTGACTGAGCTTCGCGGGCTTGCGGATTTCAAACGCCTTGCGTATGGCGTCGGCGTGGTCGGGGGACGAGCACAACTGCCAGCGGTTCTCCATCTGCAACAGCCGCATTCCGCGACGCTCAAAGGCGTAGTAGTCCTGTAGGCGGCGCAGGATTCGCTCGGCGTCGGCGCGCTCTATCGACAGCGCGAAACAAATGCGCTCTATGTGAAGCGGCTCCCCGGACGCGAACAAAATGCCCTCAACCGCCGATTCCAATTCCTTCTCGTCCACGCGTCCGCCTCCTTTCCAATTCGCCCGTGTTATTGCGGCGCGGCGGCGGCGTTGCGCTCACGTCTACGGCGGCGCAGTCCGCGGCGCGGCCCGAACTCCGGCACCGCCTCCGGGCGTTCCTCTACGACTTCCGTCGCGCTTTCGCCGTCCACGGCCTCTACGGAATAGTCCTCGCGCGGCCCGAACAGGCGAATCATACGCCCCCGGCACAGTTCCAGCACCGCCAGGAACGTCGCCACGATTTCGCTACGGCTCCGGCACCCGAAAAAGACCCGGAACCACTTCAAAACGCCCTCTTCCCGCAGACGCCGTAAGAGTTCCTCGGCCTTCGTCTCTACGGGGTACGGCTCATGCTGTACGATGTCGCGGAAGGCCGCCTCCGGCGACGGCAACGCCCGTGCCGAACGGCTTCGCAATTCGGCCAGCGCCGCGCTCAAGTCCGTCAGGCGCTGGTTGTACTCGTAGACTTTGCCGCGCTCCAACGGCTCCGGGTCTCGCGTCAGGACGTTCCGCCCGAATTCCCCCAGCGGCCCGAGTTTCGCCGCCATTGCCTTGATTTCCGCGTAGCTCTCGTTGCGCTTCCGCTCCTCCAGCGATTCTATCAGCGCGTCCATCTCGTTCCGCGCTTCCTCGTCCTCTATCGAAAGCAACATCCGCGATTTAATGTACATCAACTGTGAGGCCATCGTGATAAATTCGCTCGCTACCTCCAAGTCCATACTCTGCCGCTGTGCAATCCAGGCCAGGTACTGGTCGCAAATCAGCGAAATCGAAATGTCCTGAATTTCCATCTTGTTCCGGCTGAGCAGGAACAGAATCAGGTCTAAGGGGCCTTCAAAGTCCTGCATTTCCTCGTTGCGCGTGCGGACGACCTTTTCCAGTTTGAATACGGGGCTTTCCATGTCCGCCGCCCTTCACAGTCCGAACAACAGCGCCAACAGGGGCCTGTAGAGCCACAGCACCGCGTTGCTGATGAAATTCCCGTCCAGCCCCAGCCAGATTACCGCCAGCAGAATCAGCATTCCGAAGCGTTCGTAGCGCATCCAGCGAATATAGAGGGCGTCGGGGAGGAGCGCCGCGAGGACTTTCGAACCGTCCAGCGGCGGGAACGGTATCAGGTTGAACACGCCCAGGCCCAGAGACAATATCGGCACCGTAGAGCCGAAGAACAGGAGCAGGGCAGTATTGTTTATGAATACGCGCGCCAGAAGCACCGACGCCAGCGCCAAGAGAAAATTAGACGCCGGGCCCGCCAGTGACGTAAGGGCCATGCCCCATTTGGGATTCCGGAAGTAGCGCGGGTCTACGGGTACGGGTTTCGCCCAGCCGAACCCCGCGACGAACATCATGGCAAGGCCGAGCCAGTCGATATGCCGCAGGGGGTTGAGCGACAGCCTGTGGAGATTGCGCGCGGTAGGGTCGCCGAGGGCGAGCGCCGCGAGGCCGTGGGCGCTCTCGTGTACGCTCAGGCACAGCACGACCGCCGCGACACGTATCAGCGCGGCGCGGAGGGACGTAAAATCGAGGGATTCTAGCAGATTTTGTAAATAAACGGTCATAAGACGCTCCTGTTTCGCAAATTGCCCTGATTATAACAGCTCAGCCGGGAAATTACAAGCCGTTCCCGGGACTTTTCCGGAAGGAACGTCGAAAGGCCGCCCACGTCGTGCGGGAAAGGCATTATTCAAGCCGTTTGTCGAAGTCTCCCGCCTCGAACAGGCTTTCCATAGGCACATTCAACGCCTTTGCCAGTCCATACAATTCGATATCCGTGACAGTGCGCTGTTTGTCCTCAATCCGGGAAATGGAGCCACGGCAGATATACACCGCCATAGTTTCCAGTTTGTCGGACAACCGCTGTTGACTGAAGCCCCGTTCCATACGCAGTTCCCGAAGCCGGGAGCCGATGAGGTTCATCTCGGAACCGTCGATAATTCTTGCCATAAAAAATCCTCCTTTTGTCTTGACACAAGACAAAAGACAGGGTATAATATGGCCCGTGGAAGGTTGTCCTATAACAGGACAACCAAAAAAAGGAATCTGTTGTCCTGTCATAGGACAGAAAGGAAAGGGATGCTCATTCAATTGGACGCTGAAACCTACCGGATATATCTAAGAAAGGATGAGAGTTTAAGTTGAAAGAGAAGTTCAAGAGACTGTTCGCTTTGATGATGACGCTCGCCATTGTCATGAGCATGGCCGCGCCTATCGCCAGCGCCGCGACTACCGCGAAGAAGAACAGCGCCCCGACTACGAAAATCAGCAAGTTCATCAAGGACAACCGCTGGAAGAACGGCATTTCATGGGGGTACTACCAGAGGCCGAAAACTTCCACCTACGGCTCTATTGGCTGTTGCGCCTACGCCGCCGATTTCGTCAAGTACGTCTATGGCAGTAACAACCTCCGTAGCGGAAGCAAGTACACCAAGGCCAGCGCAATCAAAACGGGCGATGTCCTTTACGGAACGCCTCAACACTGGATGTGCGTTGTGTCCCGTAGCGGTAGCACGCTGAAAATCGCGCA
>CAMHBH010000018.1 GCA_946183175.1 uncultured Oscillibacter sp. | reverse complement strand
ACCACCAGTACGGCCCCCGTATTCCGCGCCGCGTCGGCCTTCTCCGGAAACCCCCCGACGCGCCCGCCGTCCTTCGTCACCAGGTACGTGATTTGATACTGCCGTATCAACGCCTCGTTGAGTTCCCGCGAGAACGGCCCGCGCATGGCAATGACATTCCGGCGCGGGATTCCCGCCGCCTCACAGGCCGACAGTCCCTCGTGTGTGGGCAGTACGCGCGCGTACAGCCGCGACGGGTCGAGTACGGCGTAGGGGCGTAACTCCTTCGCGCCCGTCGTCAGCAGGACATTTCCGGCGGTGCCGCGCAAGTACGCCGCTGCGCTTACGGCGTCCGGGACTGTCACGGCGTCGGCGTCGAGCACGCTTGCCTCCCGCGACAAACGGCGGTAGGGCGTGCGCGTGTCGCGGCAGGCGTCCCGGATAGTGCGCGTAGCCTCCACGGCGTAGGGGTGCGTGGCGTCGACGCACAGCGCCGCCCCGTACAGCAACGCCGACATTTCCGCGCGGTTGCGCCGCCCCGCGACGACCGTCACGCCGTCACGCGCTCCCTGTTCTTCGCGCCCGTAGTCCGTCGCGACGCTCACCACGATGTCCGCGCCGCGCCCCGCCAGCAGTCCGGACAGTTCCCGGCCCTCCGTCGTCCCGCCGAATATCACTATTTTCATATGCGCCAGCCTCCCGTGCCGCTAGCCTTCCGTCGTGCCGCCGGAAATCCGGTAGCCCCTCGGCGTCACCATTCGCCCCGCGACCGTCTTCGTACCCGACGCGCCTATGAATACCGTAGTAAACATATCGGCGTGGGCGTCGCGGAGTTCGCGGAGCGTCAGGATACGCGACGCCTCCCCGGCGCGCCCGATATTCCGCGCCAGTCCGCAGACGGTCTCCCCGCTTCGATACTCTAGCACGATATCACAGGCGCGGCGCAGGCAGTCCCGACGCCGCTTCGACGCCGGGTTGTACAGGCACAGAACGAAATCGGCGTCGGCGGCGCGGTTCAGGCGCTTTTCGATAATCTCCCACGGCGTCAGCAGGTCGGAGAGCGAAATCACACAGAAGTCATGACCCAGCGGCGCGCCCAGGAGTGCCGCCCCCGATAACGCCGCCGTCACGCCCGCGACGACCTCCACCTCTACGCCGTCGTACTCCGGCGCGAGTTCGAGCGCGAGCCCCGCGAGGCCGTACACGCCCGCGTCGCCACCGCAAATCAGCGCGGCGTCGGCGGCGCGCGCCGCCGACAGCGCCAGCCGACAGCGTTCGACTTCCTTCGTCATCGGCGTGGACAGCACAGTTTTCCCGGGGTACAGCGGCGCGACGAGTTCCAGATAGACCGGGTAGCCGCAGAGGGTTTGCGACGCGTCCAGGGCGGCGCGGGCCTCCGCCGTCATGTAGGCCGCGCCCCCCGGCCCGATTCCCACGATGTACAGTTTCCCCACGTTCCACAACTCCAATCCCGTACACGTTTACAAGTCCTGTCCAGCGCGTTTACAAGTCCCAATCCAGCCGTACCGGACGCCGCGCCACCGCGAATGTCACGCCCTCCCCGGCGCGCTTCCTGACAAGTAATTCGCCTTTGCTGAGCAGTACGGCGGCGCGCTCGCACACGTTTTCGACGCCCATCCGGCGCGCCACGAACGCCGACGCCGTAAATGTCCCGGGGACTTGCCGCAGTTCGTCGGCGCGGAAGGTATGTAACTCCCAGCCGTGCGCCGCGCAAAACGCCAGTAGTCCGGGTTCGTCGGCCTTCAGGTCGATGGTGGCGGCGGCGGCGAACGCGTCGGGCCAGAAATTGTAACTTTCGCACAGCGCAGAAAAGCGCCGTTCCAACGTCTCCCGCGCGGTTCCGCGCCGACAGCCGACGCCTAACACCAGTACGCGCGGCGAGAGCGACAGCGGCGGGTGGCGGTGTACGTCAAGCCAGATATCCGCGCCCGTGTCCGAAATTTTCGCGCCGTCGGGCGTGTCCGACACCTCTATACCGTCGGGCGGGGCCCCGTCGACCGGGAACGCCGTGTAAAACCGGACAGTCCCGCCCGCCAGCAGTTTCCCGGAAACAGATTTAATTTCCGCCGGGTGAATCACGGCGCAGTCATGCCGCCGCGCCCACTCGTCGACCGCGAACACGCCGCGCAAGTCCGTGGCCGTCGTGATAACCGCCGTGCCGCCCGTGAGCGCCGCGATTTTACGCGCCAGTTCATTCGCGCCGCCGAGGTGTCCGGACGCCAGCGGCACGGCGAAGCGCCCGCACTCGTCGACGGCTACAACCGCCGGGTCAGTAGCCTTACTCCGCAGGTACGGCGCGATTGCACGCACGGCGATTCCCACGGCCCCGACGTACACCAGCGCGCGCCTGTACGGGAAATTCTCCGCCGTCCAGCGCGCCAGCGATACCCCCGGCGCGTCGCGCGTACAGGACGCCTCCCCGCCCAGCGCCGCCCGCAGGCGTTCGGACAGTTCCCGCCCCCGCGCCGTGAACGATAAGTACGCGATTTCGCCTGTCATGCCGTCCCGCTCCGGTACTCCGTCGCAAAGGCCGGGTCGTACAGCTTGCTCCGTTCCCCGGACGCCCCGAGAAAGTCGCCGACGAGTACGAGCGCCGTTTTCCGGATTCCCGCGCGGCGTCCCGATTCCGCCAGCGTCCCGAGCGTACAGCGTACAATTTTCTCGTCCCTCCAAGTCGCCTTGTACACGACAGCGGCGGGCGTGTCGGGCGTGTAGCCGCCGCCGTAAAGTAGCTCCGCCTGTACGGCGTCCAGCTCCCCGGACGAGAGGAACAGTACCATAGACGCGCCGTGCGCCGCGAAGGCCCGCAGGCTTTCGCCGTCCGGTACGGGCGTACGCCCCGGCGCGCGCGTCAGAATCACGCTCTGGCTGACCCCCGGAAGCGTGTACTCCGCGCCGAGCGCCGCCGCCGCCCCGCAGAAACTCGATACCCCCGGCGTCGTGTCCCACGCGATACCGAGCTTGTCTAAGGCGTCCGTCTGCTCCCGGATTGCCCCGTACAGGCACGGGTCGCCGCTGTGCAGGCGTACGGTCGTCTTTCCGGCGCGCTCCGCCTCCGAAATGACGCTTAAGACTTCTTCCAGCGTCATTTCCGCGCTGTTATGGACTTCACAGCCCGGGTTCGCGTAGTCCAGCAGGGCGGGGTTGACCAGACTGCCCGCGTAAATCACGACATCCGCCGCCCGTAGAAGCGCCGCGCCCCGGAGAGTAATCAAATCCGGCGCGCCCGGCCCCGCCCCGATAAAGTGTACCATCTCACGCCCCCTTTCAAGACAAGTCCCGTTGCCACCCCGGCGAATTGGAAAATCAGCGGATTTCAAGCGCCCATTCCTTTAGGATACGCGCCGCGCCGCGCGTCCGCCCGAGAAGGCCGTATTCGTTCGAGAACAGCACCGCGCCCACGGCGTACGATACGCGGCGTTCCAAGCGGCGCTGTACGGCCTCCAACAGGCTGTCCGTGACGGCGCGGCGCAGTCCGGCGGCGTCGAGTAACGCCAGACAGGCGTCGGTCGTGGCGGCGTCCATGAGCGAGCGGCATAGTGACGTATCCGCGCCGTGAATCGCCGCGTGGGCGCAGAATAATTCGTTGCGGCAATCGGCCTGTCTGGAATGTGTGTTCATAATGCCGCCCGCCAGCTTGACGAGTTTGCCGACATGCCCGACGAGCAATACGCTTTGGAACCCTTCCGCGGCGGCGCAGTCGAGGGCGTCGCCGACGTAGTTGGAACAGCGTACAACCGGGACGCCGGGTTTGTCAAGGCCCGACCGCCGCAGGAAGTCGAGGCCGTAATTCCCGGGCGTCAGCAGGAGACGCGTCCCGGACGCCGCCGCCTGTCGGATTTCGACGGCGAGGGCGTCGACGAGGGCGCGTTCGCTCATCGGCTCCACGATTCCGGACGTGCCCAGAATCGAAATCCCGCCGGTAATCCCGAGGGCGGGGTTGAACGTCCGCGCGGCGAGCTGTTCCCCGCCCGGAACGGAGATAGTCACCGACAGTCCGCCCTTGTAGCCGGCGGCGGCGCGGACTTCCTCCACGGCCTGCGCAATCATGCGGCGCGGGGTACGGTTTATCGCCGCCGCGCCTACGGGCTGTTGCAGTCCGGGCTTTGTCACGCGCCCGACGCCCGCCCCGCCGTCAATCATGATTCCGGCGTCTGCTTTGCCGCCCGTCGTGATTCCGCTACCCGTTTTCCGCACTTCCGCCACGACCAGACACCCGTCTGTTACGTCGGGGTCGTCCCCGGCGTCTTTCACGACGCCGCAACGCGCGACGCCGTTTTCGAGTACGCAGAAGCGCGGCGGCACGGAGACTGTCCAGCCCTTGGGCGTCCGCAGGGACAGCGCAGACGGCGCTTGCCCCGTCAGCAGGAAGCGCGCCGCCCCCGACGCCGCCAGTGCCGCACAAGTCCCCGTCGTGTAGCCGCAACGCAGATTCTTTTGTCCGCTCCGGACGTACTTTTCAAAGGCCACGCTCTTTCCCTCCCTCCGCGAGTTTGGCAAGTTCCGGGAAGCGCGCCAGCACCGCCTTGTAATTCTCCCGCCTGTGCGGGAACGCGCAGCCGGAACAGTCCTTGACGCCCTTCGCCGTGTACGAAAAATTCCCGCCGCACCGCGTCCCGAGCGCGTACAGGGGACAGTAGCAGAAAAGACAGTTGAAGTCGGACGCGGCGACGCCCCCGTGACATGGGAAGTATTCGCAGGCGCGGTTTTGCGTGAAGCTGTGGGAATACGCCCCGCCCTCCCGCGCGACACCGTGCGACAGCGTGCCCGCAGGGATGTCGTACAGGACTTCCACGTAGTCCGGCGTGAGGATTCCGGGCGGCCCGGTACGGTCGGCGGTGCCCCCGCGGATACAGGCCACCGTGTCCGACACGCGCCGCGCGAAGTCTAACTCGTGCGTCGAGAGAACCACCGCGAGGCGTTCCCGCGACGCCAAATCCCGCAACAGTGCCCCGAGTTCGAGCTGGTAGCGCAAGTCCAGAAACGAAGTCGGCTCGTCCATGACGAGTATCTCCGGCTCCTGGCACAGCGCCCGCGACAGTAAGACCCGTTGCCGCTGTCCGTCGCTGAGACGCCGGAAACGCGCCTCCCGCAGTTCCGCGACGCGCAGTCGCCGCATAGATTTCTCCACAACTTCCCGGTCGCGCGCCGAGAGTACCCCCAGCGGCCCCGTATACGGGTAGCGCCCCGAGCGCACGACATCCTCCACCGTCAGCCACTCCCCGCCGGGGTGCCCCGTCATGACTATCGACAGCGCGCGGGCGAGTTCGTTGTCGCTCATGGTGTCCGAGGGTGCGCCGTGTACGAAGACCGTACCGTGTAGCGGTTCCAGTTGCCGGATGAGCGTCTTTAGTACGGTCGACTTCCCCGCGCCGTTAGGCCCGACGAGCGTCAGGACTTCCCCCGGGCGCACCGACAGCGACAAGTCGCCGACTACGGCCCGCCCGTCGTAGCCCACGGAAAGCGATTCTGTACGTAAGCTGTACTCGTCCATGTCAGCGCCTCCCATCCGCGCCGCGCGCGGCCATCATGTGAAGGACTATCGGCGCGCCGAATACCGCCGTCACGGAACTGATGTTCAGTTCCGTGGGCGCGAAGGCCGTACGGGCTATCAAGTCGCAGAACAGGCAGAACGCCCCGCCGCCCAGGAAACACGCGGGAATCAGCAGTAAGGGGCGGGAAGTCGCGAACAGCCGCCGTAGCAAATGCGGCACCGCCACGCCCACGAACGATACCGGCCCCGCGAACGCCGTCACGCACCCGGAAAGTACGCTGGACAGCAGAATCAATTCCAGGCGCAGGCGGCGTAAATTGACCCCGGCGTTGCGGGCGTAGGCCTCGCCGAGCTGGTACGCCTCCATCGGTTTCGAGAGCAGGAAGGACAGTACAAGGCCCGCCGCCACCGTCGGGGCAATGGCGCGGACGCCGTCCCAGCCGATTCCGGCGAAGCTCCCCAGCGACCAGTGATGTAAGTTGACAATATTGGCGTCGCTGGCGAACGTGACCGCGAAATCGGTCACAGCGGAACAGAGGTAGCCAATCATGACGCCGCAGACGACGAGCAGTGGCATCCGGCGCACCCTCCCCGACAGCGCGAGCACGAGGCCCATGGAGAGTATCGCGCCCGCGAACGCCGCGAGAATCATGGCGGCGTTGCTGAGGACAAGCCCGCGTTCGAGGGAGAGTATCAAAGCAAGCGCGACCGTCAGTTTGGCCCCCGACGAGACGCCCAGCACGAATGGCCCCGCAATCGGGTTGTCGAAAAACGTCTGCAAGAGAAAGCCCGACACCGACAGCGCCCCGCCCAGCAGACACGCCGCGACTGTCCGGGGTAGCCGGATACGCAGTACAATGGGGTCGAAGAGTTCGCCCCGCGCCGCAACGCTCCCGACGCTTGCGCTTGTCACGATGAGCGCGGCGGTCAGTACAAGCAACAGGGCGTAGGAAATCAGATAGCGCGTTGTTTTCCGCACGGCTTCCCCCTTCAGGACACACGGTGTAAGTACGTCAGGCGCGTTTCGGCGTCCGCCGCCCCGGAGAATACCGCGTGAAAGTCCGCGATGACGCCCCCCGCCGCTGTCGGCTCCTGGAACAAATTCCGCTCTACGCACCAGACATTCCCGTTTCGCGCCGCCGCGAAGTCGCGGAACAGCGCGCTCTTACTATAGAGTTGTTCCAGCGTGTCGAGGCCGCCGTCAATCGTGCCGTCGTAGAGGAGTACGTCGGCGTCGCGGGCCGCCGCGTAGAAGGCCTCCATTTGCAGGTTGTCCGTATAGCGTTCGCCGTCCGTCTCCGGGAACGCGTACTCCCCCCCGGCGAACTCTATCATTTTCGCCACGTAGTCCCCCGGCTTGCGCACGCTTACGTAGCCGTTTGGACTGACCGCGAAAAACGCCACCGTCTTTCCGAGCGTGTCTTCCGCGCGGATACTCTCCACGGCTTGCGCCTGCGCGTCGAAAAACGCGTCGGCCTCCGCCGCCCGGCCTGTGAGCAGTCCGTACAGCTTCACCCACTCCATACGCCCGAGCGGGTCGGCCTCGTAACTCGAACGCTCCACCAGTACCGGGACGCCGAGCGCCTCCAGCCGCTCCCGGATGTCCGGACTGTGGTAAATCATCGTGGATTCCACCGCGAGCGTACAGCGTTCGGAAAGGAGTAACTCGAAATCGGGGGCGGAGTATTTCCCGGCGTACAGGATTTCCCCGGCGTCGAGGGCGTCGCGTATCGCGGGGATAGTCCAGTGTTCGGGGGCGGTGGACGTGAACCGCACGGCGTCGAGGGCGTCCAGACAGCGGAAGAAGTCCATAGCCGACGAGGCCGCCACGTACACGCCGCGCAAGGGGGCCTGTAGTACGGTGAGGCCGCCGGAGTTGTCCGGGGCCTCCGCGCCCTCCGTGACTACCAGAAACTGTTCCGTATCGTCAATCGTCACGAGCGCGCGCCCGGCGGCGTCGTAGTCTATCGTAAAGTGTTCGGCGTACTTGTTGCCCGCAAGCGCGGCGGCGTCGCTGTCCGGAAGAACGTCGGTTTGTACGCTGGCGGGGGGTTCGGCGACGCGGAACGTCAGTGTCCTGTCGTACCACTCCGCGCGGTTTCTGCTGTACGCCGCGCAGGGTACGCCCGCATTCAGGGCCGCGACGGGTAGCGTAAACGTATGAAGTCCGTCGGGCGTCTCGACAAACGGAATGTAGTCCGATTCGGGGGCGTTCGCGGCGTCCGCCGCCGTCCCGGGGTACACGTACAGGTAGCCCGTGCCGCCCATCGTCATGACGGCGCTCATCGTCCCGCCCGATACCGTCAGCGCGCAGTCGGCGACGCGGAACATCGGCGAATCGCTCTCGACTTGCGCGCGGTAAGTCCCGTCGGGCAGGGCCGACACGTACTCCGCGCCCGTTGTCGCCGACAGTCCGCCACTGTCCATCGCCGCCCGCGCGTGCTCGACGAATAACGCCTGCACCGCGTCCAGTTCGCCCAGCCCGCGCAGTACGCACACCGTCTCGTAGCCCGCGCTTTCAAATACGCTCTTCCAACTTTCGGGCTCGTCCCCCGCCATATCGTTGTTGGCGTGGTCTCCCGCGACTAGCATTAGCGGCTGTAGGACAACCCGTTTGTAGTCCCCGGACTGAACCGCCGACAGTACGTCCTCTAATGACGGCTCCGCCTCCACGGTGCCGACGTAGCAGTTTTCCGCGCCTATGTCCGATAGGACGCTCTGCATTTTCGCGTAGACGCCGTTGGACGCGGCCTCCGTACCGTGTCCCATAAGGCAGAGCGCGGTTTCGCCGTCGTCGTACTCCGCCGCCGACGCTACAACCGCCTCCGCCACGCGCCGGAAATCGTCGTCCGTGCTCAACAACGGCGCGCCGATTGCCACGTACTCGAACTCCCCCGCACGGCTTGCGAGTTCGTCGGCGAGTTCCTGGTACTCGAAACCGTTCATTAAATGCGTAGGCTGTACGACGAGCGACCGGACGCCGTTCGCCACGGCGCGGTTGAGGGCGTCGCGCACGTTGTCCATGGCCACCCCGTCGCGCTCCCGTACGTGCTCAAGCACAATCTGACTTGTGAAGGCGCGGCGGACGCTCCATTCCGGGTACGCCGCCGCCAGCGCGTCCTCGACGCCCCCGATAGACAACCGCCGGGCGTCGTTGTAGCTCGTGCCGAAGCTGACGACTAACAATTCCCGCTCCCCGATGTCGTCCTGATTGCGGGGATTGTCAAGAAGGGCGTCTCCGTCCGCGCCGCCCCGCGAACAGCCGCACAGAATCCCCGACAACAGCATGAACGACAGCACACAGGCCCAAAATTTCCGTTTCATTGCTGATTCTCCTTTCCGTATCCGTTCATTTTGATACTCTACACGCAAACAGTCGGCTTTGTCAAGAGAGAATCCGAAAAAACATATTGACATAGTAGGGAAATTGGCATATAATACACGCCGACATAGGAAGTTTCAGCCAGCGCACAGTTCAGGAGGCGATTTCAGGGCATGAGAATCTACGCAGACAACGCGGCTACTACAAAACCCAGCCGCGCGGCCATTGAGGCCATGCTTCCGTATTTGGAGGAGGAGTACGGGAACCCTTCGAGCCTGTACACCCTCGGACAGCGGGCCAGGGAGGCCATCGAACAGGCCCGGGAGGAAGTCGCGGCGGTCATCCACGCCGACCCGCGCGACATTACGTTCACGTCCGGCGGGAGCGAGGCCGACAATCAGGCGATACGTTCCGCCGCCGAAAAGGGGCGTAAGGCCGGGAAAACGCACATTATTTCGACGGCCTTTGAACATCACGCGGTCTTGCACACGCTCAACCGACTGGAAAAGGAAGGCTTCCGCGTGACACTGCTCGACGTACACGAAAACGGACTTGTCAGGCCGGACGAGCTGGACGCCGCAATCTGTGACGAAACCTGTCTCGTCACGGTTATGACCGCCAACAACGAAATCGGGACAATACAGCCCATCCGCGCACTCGGCGAACTATGCGCGCGGCGCGGCGTGCCGTTCCACACCGACGCCGTGCAGGCCGTCGGACACCTCCCCATCGACGTGGACGCCGACCATATCGACATGCTCTCGGCGTCGGCGCACAAGTTCCACGGCCCGAAGGGCGTCGGGTTCCTCTACGCCCGGAAGAAAGTCCCGCTTGTCAACCTGATTGACGGCGGCGCACAGGAGCGCGGGAAGCGTGCCGGTACGGAGAACGTCCCGGCGATAATGGGCATGGCGGCGGCGCTGAAGGAATCCGCCGCGCGTATGGACGGGGACGCGGAGCGTATGCGTACACTACGCGACCGCCTGATTACGGGTTTGCGCGAAATCCCGCACTCGGCCCTCAACGGCGACGCCGTGAAGCGTCTCCCCGGCAACGCCAACTTCTGCTTTGAGGGAATCGAAGGGGAATCCCTGTTACTGTTGCTCGACGACCGCGGAATCTGCGCCTCGTCGGGGAGCGCGTGTACGTCCGGGTCACTCGACCCCAGCCACGTACTGCTTGCCATCGGGCGCGTACACGACGTGGCCCACGGTTCCCTGCGCCTGACGCTCGGCGAGGACGCCACCGAAGAGGAAGTAGACTATATTGTCCGGAACGTCCGGGAAGTCGTGGAGTATCTGCGCGGATTCTCCCCGGTGTGGCGCGATTTGGTCAGCGGCAAGGCGAACTTTATCCTGTAAGGAGTGAGCGATATGGCACTGTACAGCGAAAAGGTCATGGAGCATTTCCGGAACCCCCGGAACGTCGGCGTAATTGAGGACGCCGACGGCGTGGGCGAAGTCGGGAACGCGAAGTGCGGCGATATTATGAAGATGTACCTGAAAATCGACGGCGACACCGTCACGGACGTAAAATTTGAGACGTTCGGCTGTGGGAGCGCGATTGCGTCGAGTTCGATGGCGACGGAGCTTATCAAGGGCAAGCCCGTCGCGGACGCGATGAAGCTGACTAATAAGGCCGTCGCGGAGGCGCTGGACGGCCTGCCCGCCTACAAAATGCACTGTTCGGTACTGGCGGAGGAGGCGATTCAATCGGCGCTCGCCGACTACTACGCGAAGCACCCCGAGAAAAAGCCCGCGACATGACAAATTCCGCCCTTCCCCGTCGCCACGGGGGAGGGCGTTACCGCGAAACCGCCTTCCCGGACGGCGGAGGGGCATAACGAAACCGCCTTCTCGGACGGCGGAGGGGCATAACGAAACCGCCTTCCCGGACAACAGGGAGGCGGTTTGTATTGTCAGGAGGCGTTTGTGTCGGCGAAAAGGTTCTCTTGATGTTGGAGGATGTCCGGGGATACTTTCTTTTTCAGGAAATCCCAATCGGGGCGGCGGGACGTGAGGTTGTGCGCGTCGCTCCCGAAGACATACGGACAGCCCTTTGCAATCAGGGAACGCACAAGGCGGCGCTCCCGGAACGTGCGGAACGCCTCGTTGTTAATCTGGAACACGGCGTCGGTTTGCAGAACTTCCGCCATTTGCGCGCGGGTATAGAAACTCGCGTAGCGGTGGATATGGGCCAGCACGGGCGTGAGGCCGTAGCGCTGGGAGAGGTCGTAGATTTCTTCCAGCATCCAGTGCGCGAAGGGCGCGTAGGGCAACTCAAGCAGGATATAGGAAGTCCGCGCGAGCGTGAGGAGGTGTACGCCGGGGAGGCGGCTGATTCCCTGCTCTATCGCGACTTCCGCGCCGAGGTGGATATAGGGAAGCGTCAAGCCGGTGTCGGCGATTTGCTCGAAGGCGTCCTGACGGCGCTGTAACCAGTCGTAGACGCTCTTCTCGCGGTGGGCGTAAAAGTGCGGCGTGGCGACAATCCGGTCGACGCCCTGCGCCATCATCATGCGTATCATGTCGAGGGAGATGTCGAGGTCTTTCGCGCCGTCGTCCATGCGGGGGAGTATGTGGCAATGGTAGTCTGTCATAGGCGGCCTGTCTTTCCTTACTGTTCGGGCGTATCGGGTGGCGGGGGAGGCGCGGGCGCGTCGTCCTCTACGGGTTTCTCCGGCGTCGCGGCGACGGCTGTGGCGGTCTGCCTGCGGCGGCGCCCGTAGCCGTAGCCGTAACCGTAGCGGTAGCCGTAGTAGCCGTAGCGCCCGTAGCCGGGCGGGCGGCGCTCCACGTCGTTGACCACGAAGCCGAGCATATTCGCCCCCGACAGCTCCATCTTTTTCATCGTCCCGGAAATGTCCTCGTAGTTGACCTGCCCGTAGCGCACGACCAGTAAGACGCCGCCCACGGCGCGTATCGACATGGCGTCGCTGACGACGTTCATCGGCGGCGTGTCGATAATAATATAGTCGTAGCGCTTGGAGAGGGCGTCGAGCACGTCGGCGAACTGCGACGAGGCGAGCAGTTCCGACGGGTTCGGCGGGAGCGGCCCCGACGGCAACAAGTCCAGATTCCCCATGACGTGCCGCCGTATGGAATCCTCCGCCGTCGACATGGCGATAATGAGCGTGGACAGCCCCGTACTGTTGTCTACAACGAACGTCCGGTGCATGACGGGCTTTCTCATGTCGGCGTCGATGAGCAGTACGCGTTCGGAAATCTGCGCGAAGGCCAGCGCGATATTCGCCGCCGTCGTCGACTTCCCCTCGTGCGGTGAGGCGCTCGAAATCACAATCGTTTTACGCTGCGCGGTGCCGAGCGCGAAGACGATGTTAGTACGGATGGACTTGTAGCCCTCCACGATGTTGAAGGGGATGTTCTCGTCCGTGATGAGCTTCCGGCGGGGGCGGGCGCGGCGCGGACGGCGCGTGGCCTTGCGCTTGCGCCGCACGGGCGCAAACGCGCTCCAGAACGTCCGCACCCGCGACGGGAACGGCTCCTTCTCGCGGTCGTCGGTACTCTGGATTTCGCCGAGAATGGGCTTGGAGAAGGTTTTCGAGAGTTTTTCGATGTCCCGGACGGAATCGTCGAAGTAGTCGAGCGCCAGCACAAGGAATATCGACGCGAACAGCCCCGCGACAAGGCCAATCAGGGTAACAAGCGGGATATTCGGCGAGACCGGGGTGTAATCCGGCACCGCCTCGTCAATGACTTCTACCGACCCCGCCCCTACGACGCGAATCAGCGCCTCCGGGGCGATTCCCACCAGGATGTTGCAGATTCGCGCCGAGACTTCCGGGCTTTTCGTGTTCGCCGTGATTTTCATGACTTCCGTGGAGTTGACGGAGGTCATTTTCACGCACTTGAGCACGTTGGGCGGGTTCGACGGCCCCGCGCCCGGGAACGCCGCCCACAAGGTCTCCTCGTCGAGCGCGGCGCACAACTGCCGCGAGACCTCGTTCATGACCGTCTGACTGGTCAGCACGGCGATGTAGGTACTCACCAGCGATTTCGACGCGTTCAGGTCGTTGAGGTTGACGTTGCCCGTCAGGCGGGATTCCGCCGCGCCGCTGTTGCGGACGTACATGGACGCGGAGGCCTCGTAGTGGAACGGCATCCAGAACCGCGCGGCGCACAGCGCCACGACACCGAACAGAAGAGTAGAAATCAGGATAAACCGGAGCCGGCCCAGCAGTACGGCGGCAAGATTCCGCAGGGCGTAGGTATGATTCATGAGCTTACGTTCCTTTCTGGCGCGTCCGCGCGGAATGACGCGTTCATTATATCCGGCGGAAAAACGGATGTCAAGGGAGCAAGCCGCGCGCGGCGGATTTCGTTGGAAATTTCTCCCGCCCGCGCGGCGCGACTTTACGCGCGGAATGGCTTGCATTTTGGCGCAAGTCGGCGTATAATAGCCCCGTCAACCCTGAAAGCGGTCATTCCCCGGGAGGGACTTCCATAGAATGGAAAACGGTGGAAACTATGAAGAAATTGCCCCTGTTACTTTGTCTGCTTCTGTCGCTGTCGGCCTGCGGCGGGGGCGGCGCGAACCGCGCGGACATCTTCCGCGACCTCCGCGACATCCGGCTGACCGTGTTCGTCGACGCCTCCCTGTCCGACGCCTTCGGGGCCGCCGCCGCGCGCTACCGCGAGGACTACCCCGAAATCCGCCTCAACGCGCAATTCGGCCCCTCCGGCGCGCTCCTTGCGCGCGTCCTCGACGGCGAACAATGCGATATCTTCCTCTCCGCCTCCGCGGACATCATGGACGCCCTCGGCAACTCCGGCTGCCTCCTCCCCGACACCCGCGCCGACTTCCTCGAAAACCGTCTGGTACTGGCGGTTCCCGCCGGGAACCCCCGCGGAATCCGCAACTTCGCCCACATGGCCTCCCTGATTCGACAGGGCGGCGCGCTCTTCGCGGCGGCCAACCCCGGCGACCCCCTCGGCGCGTATACGCGCAAACTGTTCGCCTACCACTTCCTCGGCGAGACCGCGCTTTCGCGGGGCGTCACCTACGCCCCCGACGCCCGCGAAACCGTCGCGCGTATCCGCGACGACATGGCCGACGGCGGCCTCGTCTACTACACCGACGCCGACGGCCTCGACATCGTCGACACCGCCGACGCCTCCATGTGCGGCGCAATCGTCTATTCGGCGGCGGTACTCTCCGCGAGCGCCCGCCCCCTGGCCGCGACCGCGTTCCTGGACTTCCTCAAAGGCCCCGACGCCGGAATTGTCTTTGCCCGCGCGGGCTTTACCACGCTTGCGCCCGAACCGCAGGCCGTACCGTACTGGGAGGCCCTCACGCCCGAGAGCGATTCCTGACTGTTTTATATTGTTACCATTTTTCGCTTTTCGTTGTTAATTTGTTGCCCTTTGTTTGTTGATTTGCTTCCGGGGAATCGTGTATACTGGACAGCGTAAACCGAATGACGCGGGGACAGAACGCTTCGCCGGAGAGCCGGAATCTTGTTAAGGAGGCATGAGCGCATGGCAAAGAAGCACCGCGAACCGGAGCCGGAGAAGAGCGCGTTCGAGAATGCAAAGGCGGCCTTTGAGAGAGCCGGAGAGGAGGACATTCCCGTCATGAAGACGGCGAAACCGTCCAAGGCCGCCGACGCCCCCGCGAATCCCGAAACACCCGTGCCGGAAACGGAAAGTCCCGAGACGGAAACCCCGGCGTCCGACAGCGCAACGCCCGATTCCGACAGCGACGACACGGAAGCCTCTCCTTCCAGCGCCGACGGCGACACCCCCGGCACTACAGAAGCCGACGCCGACAGCGACACCACGGAAGCCGACGCCGACAGCGTAGAGGCGGACGCCACGGAAGCCGACAGCGACGAAACCCCGGTGTCCGGCGACGACAGTCCCGCAACCCCCGACGCGGAACCCGCGGAGGAGTACGGCGACGACGAGGACGACTTCCCCGACGACACGGGGCCGGAAGTCACAGAGATGGAGACACACACTATGGAAATGAAGGAAATCACGCTGGGCTACCACCGCAGCCAGCCTGCCGAGTCCGATACCAGACCATACGAGACACAGCCCGACAAGGAACCCAAGGCAAAAATACAATTCAAGGCGTTCGACAAGTTCAAGGACGCCTTCCGGGTACAGGAGGAACAGGCCGACGAGGCCAAGACGGCGGGCAGTTCCAGGGACGCCGCGCTCCGGAAACGCATCATGCAGATTGAGGACGAGGAGACCCGGAATTACCTGCTCGACCGCGTACTCCCGCAAATGGCGTGGTACAGTACGAAGAGCGCGCAGTACCAGACCATGTACTACCGCCTCATGGGGGCCACGATTCTGCTCGGCGCGCTGATTCCGGCCTTTTCGGTCGGGGCCAACAGCACCGCCGTCAAGGTGATTCTCGCCCTGCTGGGCGCGTCCGTCACGGGCCTGAACGCCTACATTGCCCTGCATAACTACCATGACCTCTGGATTACCTACCGCACCACGCGCGAGGACTTGATTCACCATTTGTACTGCTACTTTAACCATGCGGGGGCGTTCTCGTCGGCGGAGGATTTGGACGTTCTGCTGGTGAACGTCTGCGAGGACACGATGTCCAAGGAACACGGCGGATGGACGACCATTTTGCAGAAAACTTGACGAAACGCCCTGTCCGGAGAGTACCGGGCAGGGCGTTTGCCGCGCGGCTTATTTCAGCGAATGGGGGCCGAAGCTGTGCGGGAGGAGTTCGCGGAGGGTGTAACTTTTCTCCTGGCCCTCGCCGTTGAGGCTGATAACCTCCATGTCGGGGGAGAACTCCGCCATCACCTGACGGCAGATTCCGCAGGGCATGCAGAAGTCGCGGCCCGTGCCCGCGACGACAATCCGCGTAAAGCGCAGGCGCCCCTCAGCGACGGCGTGGAATACGGCGTTTCGCTCGGCGCAGATTCCCGCCGGGTACACGGCGTTCTCGACATTACAGCCCGTGAAGATGGTGCCGTCCTCGCACTCCAGCGCGGCCCCGACCGGGAAATGGGAGTAGGGCGCGTAGGCGCGGTCAAGCATACTCTGTGCGGCGCTCTTCAACTGCTCGTAGGTGACGACGGGGATGTCGCGTTTGCGGGCGTACTGCTCCGCAAGGGAACCCGTACGGGCGCGCACGACCACGCGCGGACAGCCCCGGAACGCGTTCTCCCCGATGGTCTCGACGCCGTCGGGAATCGTGACGCTCAACAGGCCCGTGCAATTCTCGAAGGCGTAGTCGCCGATTTCCTTGGCCCCCGCCGGAATGTTGACGCTCGTCAGGGAGGTACAGTTCCGGAAGGCACAGTAGTCGATAGTCCGGACGGTGCGGGGGAGTTCGACGCGGGAGAGCGACGCGCAGTCGGCGAAGGCGTACTCGCGAATGACGGTGGCCCCGGCGGGCAAATCGACCGTCAGCAGATTCCGACAGCCCATGAACACGCCGTAGTCAATCTCGCGCACGCCGCCCGGAACCGTGACGCTCCGGAGGTTCTCGCAGTTCTGGAAGGCGCGGTTTCCGATTTTCGCCACGCCGGAGGGGATGTCGACGGTTTTCAGGGCCTTACAGCCCGCGAACGCCCAACAGCCGATTTCGCGCAGGCTTTGCGGTAACTGTACGCTGTTGAGGTTACTGCACCCGGAAAAGGCCCCGGTTGGGTTCTCGGAGAAGAAATCGCCGCGGATTTCCTCGACGCCTTCCGGAACCGTCAAACTCCGCATGGCGATAAAGTTCAGGAACGCGCCCTGTCCGACGGCGCGCACGCCCGCCGGAATGACGATGTTGCCGCCGGGCCCGGTGTAACGTGTCAGAATGCCGTCCGTGACGGCGAATCCGTCCTTGTTGCTCATAGTCTCCATCTCCTTATGTGGGATTGCGTGTCAGGGACAGTATACCTTGTTTTGGCGGAAAAAACAACTGCTATTTACAAAAGCACGCTGTCCTGCTCCGTCGCTACGCGGCACCGGCAAAGCCTCCGTAGACGGGGAAGGTCGAAAACCGGACGCTTCTCATAAAATCGCCGCACATTTTCCTGTCAAAAGCCGCCCCCGACCGCCTTACGGCGACAGGGGACGGGAAAAGCAGCCCGGAGAGGGCGGAAAAATTTCCATTGTCACGGGAGGCGGGCCGTGGGGAAGCTGTCTCAAAGCGTAGCGATTCCGCCGGAAAGACGTGGATTAGAGAAGTCCTTGCGCGATTGCGTCCCTGGCCGCCGTCAGGCTCCCGTAGATTCCGGCGCATTTCTGTTGCAGTTCGTCCGTGGGCCGGAACAGGTCCGGAATCATCACCGTTGCGCACCCGGCGGCGATTCCCGCCAGACAGCCGTTGATTCCGTCCTCGAATACGTAGCAGTCGCCGGGGGCCACGCCGATTCGCTCCGCCGCCAGCAGGAAAATATCGGGGGCGGGCTTCTCGTGTCCGGGGGCGACTTCCTGCCCGCTCGTCACGGCGTCGAAGAGTTCCAGCATGCCCAGTCTGCTGAGGTTGTCGCGGATGGCGTCCAGAGAACTGCTGCTCGCGACCGCCGTCTTTACGCCGCGTTCCCGGAAAAAGCGTACAATGTCCGTCGCGCCGGGCATTTCCCGGAGTTCGTCCCGGACGAGCCGCTTCTGGTTGCCGATACAGAACTCCATGAAGGCCCGCGCGTCCACGTCCGGGAAATGCGTGTGGATGACTTCCAGCATTTTTTCGCCGTTCGTCCCCGCGACGAACTTGTCGAAGTCCTTGACCCAGTCCTGCCCGAAAAACCGCGCCGTCGTCCGCCAGCTTTGGCTATAGAAACGCTCGGTGTCGGTAAGCAGGCCGTCCATGTCGAAAATCGCGCCCTGTTTCATGTCTCCGCCTCCTTTGCTGATACGCAACGCGCCGCCGGACAGGTCTCCGGCGGCTGTTCGCGTTATTCCAGAATCTGAATGACACTGCCGACTTTCACGGCGGGCAGGTCGTGGTCTTCAATGCAAATCGTGCCGGGCTGGTCGGGTTCCGTCGCGCCGTTGAACTTGAACGTACAGTGGCCCAGGCCCTTGAGCGTCTCGGGGGCCTCCCAGCCGACCGCCGTGATTTTCAGCGACAGGTCGTCGACCTTGAACGTCTGCCCGGGCTTGATTTCGCCGTTGATGGGGTTGACGCTGACGGTATAGCAGTAGTCGGCGAGTTCCTCGGGGGCGTTGTCGCCGAAGATAATCAGGATTTTCTCGTCCTCGAACTCGTGTACGCAGGCACCCTCCGCCTTGACCTTGTTCTCGTAGATAACTTTCATAGCGATAACCTCCAATCCGCGTTACGGACAGTATAGCGTATTCTGAGAGGGATTGCAAGAGCGTCACGGACGCCCTTGCAATCCGTCAGAAAGGAGAGGGAGAAAGCGAATGATTAGGCGTACAGGCCGAAGCTCGCGACGAACGCCAGCAGAATGCGAATCCATCCGGTCACGAAGCGGGAGTACATGACGGACACGACGCCGACCTCGATGGTTTCCGTCTCCGCCTCCGCGAGGCCGAGGCCCACGGGGATGAAGTCGCACGCGCCCTGACAGTTGATGGCGAACAGCGCCGGGAGCGCAAGGGATGGCGGAATGTTGCCCTGTCCGATTTGTTCGCCGATGAGTACGCCGATAATCTGGGCGATGACCGCGCCGGGGCCGAGTAAGGCCGACAGGCCCGGAATCGAGCAGATAATGCCGAGAATCAGCAGGCCGAAGATGTTGCCCGCCAGAGGCTGGAGCAGTTGCGCGAAGGCGTTGCCGAAGCCGGAGCCGTTGATAATGCCGATGAGCATGGACACGAACGCCATGAACGGCAACAGGGTTGTAATGCAAGTCTGGATAGCGTCGCGGGCGGCCTGGTAGAAGGTGTTGACGACCTTGCCCGCGCCGAGGCCGATTTTGGTGATGAGCGACTTGTTCTCCTGCGCGGCGAGGGTTTCGGAGACCTTCTTGTCGGCGGTGAAGCCTGTCGATTTGCTTTCGGCGGGTTTCGCTTCCGCGTCGGCGGGGGCGGAATCCTCGAAGCGTCCGGCGGCGGGCTGGGAGCCGTCCGCGAGAGAGATCTGCTTGCTCGTCACGGCGGAGACGTAGATGTCCTCTTTGATGTACTGCGCCATGGGGCCGGACTTGCCCACGGGCATGACGTTAATGGTCGGAATGCCCTTTTTCGGGTAGATTCCACAGCGGAGCGTGCCGCCGCAGTCGATGATGGCCAGCGCTATCTCCTCTTCCGGACACTTGGTCTTGAAGCCGTTGACGGGCGTCATGCCGGAGAGTTCCACGATTTTCGAGAGGCATTCCGGTTCCCCGCCCCCGGCGGTGATGTACATGACCTTGTCGCGCTGTTCGGTGGGCGTAATCACCAGGGGGCCGCCGAAGCCGCCCGCGCCCTTTTCCACGCGGATAGACCGCAGATTTGCCATGATGTTCCCCTCCTTACGATTAAACCGTGTCGTAGTCGCGCTTGAGCGTCACGCCCTGCTGCTTCTCGACGTAGCGCGTTGTGAACTCCGTCGCGTAGCCGGAGATGAAGTTCGCCACGAGGCCGACGAGCAGGTAGCGTACCGCCAGCGGAGTGGTGTCCAGCCCGAGGGCGCTAATCCCGTTCGCGATGCCCAGCCAGATGAACAGTTCCGACGCGTTGATGTGCGGGAAAATGCCGTTGTTGGTGTGGCAGTGGTAGGTTACGGACGCGTAGAACGCGGGCTTGTAGAACTCCGGCATAAACTTGCCGATGGACAGCGCCATAGGATTCCCGAGCATGAACGCGCTGACAAACGGGAGTACCGCGTAGCGGAGGATGGGGTTCCCGGTGCAGAAGCGGGCAATGCGGTTGATGGTGGCCTCGCCCGCAAGGGCCATAATGGCATTCATGAGAACCAGTAACATCAGGATGGTCGGGATAATGCCCGTCACCCACGACATGAACTGCTCCCCGCCGAGGTTGAACAGGTTCATGAATCCGGCGGCCAGTTGTACGATAAAGTCCATAAAAACACGCCTTTCTTCTCAAATTCGGCGTCATGCCCTTCCGGTGAGGGCGCGCCCCGCGCGCTGTAACGGGGACGGCTTGTCGGGGACAATCTCGCCGTTCATGACTTTGTTGTAGGTGTCTTTCGCGTCGAGAATCGCCTTGCGGAGATTCTTCCCGTAGCGGGGGAGGTCGCTTTCGGTGAGGCCGCCGACGAACTTGCCCTCGAAGCCGTCCAGCGGCTTGACGCGCGCGAAGGATGTCACGCCCGTGAGCTGTTTTCCCTCCCGTATGATTCCGTTTTCGTCGATGAGGAACATCACGACAGACCCGGCGTGGAAGCCGCCCGACTGCCGCTCACAGGCCACCTTGCCCCGGCGGCGCAGTTGGATGAACTCCCGGTTAAAGTGGCTGATTTGCACGCTCGTCAAAAACGCTTGAATCAGAAACATCGCCGCCACGAAAAGTCCAAGCTTCAGCATACAACTCCGCCTTTCTGTTACGCCTGCCGGTACAATGCCCGTAAGAGCGATTGGAAATCCCGCGCGTCGGCTACTTTTTCGAGCAGTTCGCGCTCCTGCGCGACGCGTATGATTTCCTCGTAGACCCGTACTAACATTCCGTCGTCGGCGTCGACCGCCTCCGGAATGCCCATCAGGAAAATGACCCGGATGTCCTGTCCGTCGTGGGAGACCGCGTTCGGGAATGTCCCGATTGCCAGTACCAGGCGGTTTCCCGCGTACTGCACCGTATGCGGTATCGCCACGTCGTGGTCGAATACCATGGTACCCTGCTTTTCGCGCTCCCGGAGGCGTTCCAGAAAGCCCCCGTCGAGCTGTCCGGCGTCCGTCAGGGACACGACCATCTTTTCCAGCGCGGTCTCGTAGCTGTCCGACGCCCCGAACGGAAAGAAGCGGTTTTCGTCGAGCAGTCCGCCCATGACGAACCAGTTGTCGTCGAGAATCGGCACGTCCACCCGGTCCCAGTATTTGGCCTTTTCGATTTTCTGCCGTAGGGCCTGTTCGTTGAAGACTTCCCGAATCCGGATGACCGGGCGGTCGGTCGTACAGGGCAAGTCGACGGTCGTGAAAATCAGGTCGAAGGACGAGAGCATTTCCGGGGTAATGTTCGCGTTGGTGAGCTGTGTCAGCTCTACGGAACTGTCCAGCACCTTGCGCAACTGCGCCGCGACGAGGCGTCCGGTGACGCGTCCGGCCCCGCACAGTAGCGCCGCGCGGAAAGGCCGTATCCGCTTCTCCTCCTGCTCCTCCAGGAACACGCCGAAGTAAGTCGCCAGGAAGCTCCGCTCGTCCGCCGTGACTTTCAGGCCGTAGTCGCTGTAGATGACGCGCGAGGCGATGTCGGCCATACGCCACGCCAGCGGGTACTTTTCGCGGAGTTCCTCCAACATGGGGCTTTTCGTCCGCACGTTGAATTTCAGGCGGTTCAGCATGAACATCAGGTGGTAGAGGAATTCGTCGATTGCCTCCGGGTTTTCAATCCGGATGTCGAGTTCCCGCCGGATTTGCCCGAACAGCTTTTCGCCCAGCGCTTTCATACTCTCGTCGAGTTCGATGGCCTGCATATTCTGCACGTCGGCGGGGGTACGCATGCCGATGATAGGGAGTAGTACGAACAGCTTTTCCTCTACGGGAAACTCAATGCCGAGGAAGCGTCCAATTCGCCCGGCCAGCCTGTCGACGACGGTAAATTCGGGCTGCGCCGTCAGACTGTAGAAGGACGCGGTCAGCTCTCCGAGGGGGTGTTCGGTGAGGAATCTGTCCATCATCACGACGAGGAAGCGGCGGAAGTCAGCGCGCGCGCTCTCCTCAAAGGGACTGTCGGCGAACGTCTCCAGCGTCATGCGGTCGATTTCGGGCTCCAAGGGGTAGTCCCTGTAGAGGGCGTCGTAG
>CAMHBH010000017.1 GCA_946183175.1 uncultured Oscillibacter sp. | reverse complement strand
CCGTCGGCGAAAGTCTCGGGCGGGAGGGTACGCAGAAAGTCGGTGTCACAGAGTACGGCGGCGGGTTGCGCGAATGCCCCCGCGAGATTCTTTCCGGCGCGTAAGTCGACGGCGGTCTTGCCGCCTACGGACGAATCCACGGCGGAAAGTAAGGTTGTCGGGATTTGCGCGTAGCGGATACCCCGCAGGTACACGGCGGCGGCGAACCCGGCCATATCGCCCACGACGCCCCCGCCTAACGCTACCAATGCGTCGGAACGCGTCAGGCGTTCCCGGGCGAGAAATTCCAGAATGCCGCCGAGTGTCGAGAGGTTCTTGTGCGCCTCCCCGGCGGGGACGGTGTGCGACACGGTACGGAATCCGGCGCTTTGCAGGCTTTCCCGCACGGCGTCGAGGTACAGCGGCCCTACGACGCTGTCGGTCACGACCGCCGCGCGGCAGTGGCCCAGCGTACCCCGCAGGATTCGCCCGAAATCGGGGAGCAGTCCCGGCCCGACTTCCACCTGATACGCCGGACGCGTCCGGACGGGTATCGAAACCGCGTTCATACTTCCGCGCCCCCGTTGACCGATTGCATGACGCCGTGAAGCGTCAGCAGTTTCTTTGCTACCGTGTCGAATACTTGCGGTTTCAGCGATTGCGGCCCGTCGCAGAGGGCGTGTTCGGGGTCGTTGTGGACTTCGATGAGCACGCCGTCGGCCCCGGCGGCCACGGCCCCCAGCGCCATAGGCTCCACAAGCCAGTATTTCCCCGTCGCGTGGCTCGGGTCTACGACCACCGGCAGGTGTGTCAGGTAGCGCAGGACCGGGATACAGCTCAAATCCAGCGTGTTGCGCGTGAACGTCTCAAAAGTCCGGATACCGCGTTCGCAGAGAATCACGTTCTCGTTGCCGCCCGCCATGACGTACTCGGCGCTCATCAGCCATTCCTCGTAGGTCGCCGACATGCCGCGCTTTATCATGACGGGCTTTTCCTGGTGTCCGACGGCCTTCAGCAGGTCGAAATTCTGCATGTTCCGCGCCCCGATTTGGATTACGTCCACGTCCTTGAACAACGGCAGTTGCGTTACGTCCATCAGTTCCGTGACGATAGGCAGTCCGGTTTCGGCGCGCGCGGTCTTGAGGTATTCTAACCCGCGTTCGCCCAGGCCCTGGAAGGCGTAGGGGGAAGTACGCGGCTTGAACGCCCCGCCGCGAAGCATGGTCGCGCCGCTGGCCTTGACGGCTTTTGCAATCCCCACGACCTGCTCCTCGGATTCCACGGAACACGGCCCCGCCATAATCGTCAGCGTACCGCCGCCGATTTGCGTGCCGCCCACGGGGATTACGGTGTCTTCCGGGTGAAATTTGCGGTTGGCGTTCTTGTAGGGCTCCTGTACGCGCTTGACATCCTGCACGATATCGAGCGCGGCGATGAGGTCGATATCAAGGCGGGAGGTATCGCCGACGAGGCCCAGGATGGTATTCGATTCGCCGACGCTCGTATGCACGGCGACGCCCTTCTCTTTAAGCCACGCAATGAAACTTTCCAACTGGTCGGGGTTCGGGTTCTGCCTGAGAATGACAATCATAAAGCACACTCCTTTTCGTTCGGGCACACAAAAAGGCCCCATAGCCTGTCCGGCTACGGGGCCTTTCGTAGACGTATCCTGTCACGCCGTTTCCGCCCAGCCAGACAAAGCCCTACCTCCGGAGAAGGTAAAGCGAAAGCTGAAATAGCGGTATTCCACGGTGTGAGTACGGTTTGACATAGAAAGTCTCCTGTTCGCGCTCGATTACTTTTACGCAGTAAAGCATAGCACGTCCGGCGCGAAATGGAAAGCGGCATCCTGTACAAATCAGACGCGGAGTTTGGACTTGTTTCGTGCAATCTGTCCAAAGCAGTCAGCGCGCCGGACGGAGATTCAGAAAGTTTTTGAGCATAATCTTCCCCGCCGGGGTCAGAATCGATTCCGGGTGGAACTGTACGCCGAATACCGGGTACTCCTTGTGCTGTACGGCCATGATTTCCCTGTCCTCGGCCCAGGCGGTGACAGTGAGGCAGTCGGGGAGGGAATCGGCGTCGGCGGCGAGGGAGTGATACCGCCCGACAGGCTCCACGGGCCCGCAGCCCGCGAACAGCGGACAGCCGATTTTCAGCGCCGCTTTCGACTGCTTCCCGTGCATGAGGCGTTTGGCGTAGCCGATTTTCCCGCCGTAGGCCTCGCAGATGGCCTGGTGTCCGAGGCAGACGCCCAGAATCGGGAACGCGCCGTCGAGTTCGCGCACGGCTTCCTCACAGATTCCGGCGTCGGCGGGGCGTCCGGGGCCGGGGGAGAGTATCAAACAGTCGGGGCGCATGGCGCGGAGTTCGGCGACGCTCACGGCGTCGTTGCGCAGTACGCGGATGTCGGGGCGGACGGCCCCCACGAGCTGGAACAAGTTGTACGAAAAGCTGTCGTAGTTGTCGATGAGCACAATCACAGTAATTCGCCTCCCTGCGCGGTTTCGAGGGCCTGTACGACGGCGCGGGCCTTCTGCGTACACTCCCGGTACTCGCGCTCCGGCACGGAATCGGCCACGATTCCCGCGCCGGAACGAACGAATACTTTCCCGTTCTTCTTGAACGCCAGCCGAATCGCAATGCAAACGTCAAGATTCCCGGCGAAGTCGAGGTAGCCGACGGCCCCGCCGTAGAGGCCGCGCTTATTGTTTTCCAGTTCGTTGATAATCTCCATGGCGCGGAGTTTGGGCGCGCCGGAGAGCGTCCCGGCGGGCAGAATGGCGTCGACGGCGTCGACGGCGTCGCGGTCGGCGCGGAGGCGTCCCCGGACGGTCGAGGCGATGTGCATGACGTGCGAGAAGCGCTCCACCGACAGGTAATTCTCTACCTCTACGGTGCCGAAGTCGCTGATTTTCCCCAGGTCGTTGCGGCCCAGGTCGACGAGCATATTGTGTTCGGCGAGTTCCTTTTCGTCGGAGAGCAAGTCGCGTTCAAGGCGGATATCCTCTTTGAGCGTGGCCCCGCGCGGGCGCGTCCCGGCGAGCGGGAAGGTTCTCAGAACGCCGTCCTGGAGTTTGACGAGGGTCTCGGGCGACGCCCCCGCGATTTCGATGTCGTCGCTGGAGAAGTAGAACATGTACGGCGACGGGTTCGACGCCCGCAAGACGCGGTAGGCGTCGAGTAAGGAACCGTCGAAGTCGGCTTCCAGACGGTTGGAGAGCACGACCTGAAAGATGTCGCCCTCGCGGATGTACGCCTTCCCGCGCTCCACCATGCGGCAGTATTGGGCCTCGTCGAACAGGGGCCGCAGGGGAGAGCGTAGCTTCCCGGGCGCGTACTCTTTCGGCGCGCCGCGGCGGAGAAGTTCGGCGATTTCGTCGAGTTCGCGGCAGGCGGCGGCGTAGGATTCCGCTAAATTCTCCGTGTCGGCGTTGGCGATGAGAATCAGGCGCTGACGGTAGTTGTCGAAGGCTATCACCTTGTCGAATAGCATCAAGTCCATATCCTGAAAGCCCTCGCAGTCGTCGGCGTCGAGGGACAGCGACGGCTCGGAGTATTTGACGTAGTCGTAGGAGAAGTAGCCGACGAGGCCGCCCGTGAACGGGGGCAGTCCGGGTACGCTGGGGCTCTTATAGCGCGACAGGATTTCGCGCAGGGCCGCGCCGGGGTGGGCGGTCGGTTCGGTTCGGGTATCCGTACTCCGCACGTCCCGGACGCGCAGGAGGCCGTTGGCGCAGGTGACTTCCAGCGAAGGATGAAAGCCCAGGAACGTAAAGCGGCCCCAGCGCTGGTTATCCTCCGCCGATTCGAGCAGAAAGCAGTGGTGTCCGACGTTTTGCAGGATGCGGAGTGTCTGTACGGGGGAGGTGAAGTCGGAGAGAATCTCGCGGCTGACGGGCACGCGCCGGAATCCGCCTCCGGCGGTCAGGCGTTGGGCCTGTTCCAAGGATGGGTAGTACATACGTCTCCCTTCCCGGGGGCAAAAAAAGCGCCCCCGACATGAAAGTAATGTCAAGGACGAGTGTTACTCGCGGTGCCACCTTGATTCGCGCTGACGCGCGCACTTTGCGGGGTACCGGCATACCCCCGGCAACTGACGCATGCCCGCGCGTCGCGTATTTCCCCGCGCCCTCCGTGGCCCATTTGCCTGTCCGCGTACTGCCCGGCTCCCAGCGCCCCGGGCTCTCTGTGAGGGCCTGACAGGTTTTACTCCCACTTCAACGGTTTAGCGAAGTATACTCCGGTTTCCGGAATTTGTCAAGCGGAAAATCGCCCGGTTTCCAGCCTGCCGTAGCGACGGAGCGCGCGGCGGCCAATCTTGACAAACCGCCGCGTATGGCTTATGATTTCCGCCTGAAACGGAAATCGTAAAACAAGGAGCGCGAACTGTTGCCATGACGAAACCAATCATCTACGCAGACCACGCGGCGACGACCGCGTTGAGTCCCCGCGCGTTCGAGGCTATGCGGCCCTTTCTGTCGGACGAGTACGCCAACCCCTCCACGCTCTACCGGGCGGCGCGGATTCCCCGGCGGGCGGTGGCGTCCGCCCGTGAACGGATTGCCGCCGCGCTCGGCGCGTCCCCGGAGGAAATCCGCTTCACTTCCTGCGGCACGGAGGCCGATAACTGGGCCTTGAAAGGCGTCGCATTCCGCCACCCGGGCCGGGGAAGGCGAATCATAGTCAGCGCCATCGAGCACCACGCGGTCTTGAATACTTGCGCGTTCCTGGGGCGCATGGGCTACGAAATCGTCCGTCTGCCGGTGGACGCAAAGGGGCTAGTCGCGCCCGGAGTACTGGAATCGGCCCTCACGGAAGACACGGTTCTGGTCTCCGTCATGTACGCAAACAACGAAATCGGCACGATTGAGCCTGTAGGCGAACTCGCGGCTGTCGCGCGCCGCCGGGGCGTCCCGTTCCACACGGACGCGGTTCAGGCCGTCGGACACATCCCCGTCAACGTCCGGGAGCTGGGCGTCGACATGCTCTCGGCCTCGGCGCACAAGTTCAACGGCCCGAAAGGCGCGGGCTTTCTCTATGTCCGGGAGGGCTTCGAGATAGAGCCGCTTCTGCACGGCGGCGGACAGGAGTTCGGTTCGCGCGCCGGGACGGAGAATGTCGCCGGAATTGTGGGCATGGCCGAGGCGCTGTCGGAACACGTAGAGACGCTGGAGCGCGACGCGCGGAAATTAGAAACTTTGCGGGCGTGTCTGCTCGCGCGCCTGGAGGCCTCCGGGGTGCGCTTCCTGGTCAACGGCGCGGAGAGACGGATTCCGGGCAGTCTGAGTCTGTCGTTCTACGGCGCGGACGGGGAGGCGATTCTGCACCGCCTGGACCTTATGGGGATTGCGGTCGCCACGGGGTCGGCGTGCAACTCCCGGGAAACCGTGCTGTCCCACGTACTGCAAGCCATCGGGGTACCCGCCGGCTACGCGCGCGGCTCCGTCAGAATCACGCTGGGCATCGGGAACGACGAGGCGCAGGTGTTGCGAATCGCGGATTGCCTGGTCAAGATTGTGTCGGCCTGACGGGGCGTGTCAGTCGGAGGCGTTCCAGAAGCGCCGTACTTGTTCCGCCGCGCCCCGCCCGATGAAGTAGCCCTCCTGCCACAGCGCGCGTATCACGGACAGGTCGCGCTCCGTACGCGCACAGCCGAGCGTGTCGTCGGGGGCAATCACGAGAATTTTCCCCTGTTCTTCCAGCGCGAATAACGCCGCGCGGGTGTCGTTGTAATGGTCAGTCCGGGCGCGCATGGTCTCCACGAACGCCGGGTAGCGCCGGAAGGCCAGTTCCATACTCTTGGCACCGTCGAAACGCTTGTGGTAGCCGCGCTCGCGCGTGAGAATCACGACCACGCGGTCACAGCCGACATCCAGCGCGCGTTTCCAGGGAATCGCGTCGGCACAGCCGCCGTCGAAATAGAGCTGTCCGCCGACTTCAATCGGCGGGAACATCAGCGGTATCGCGCAAGTCGCCCGCAACACCAGATTCGACGGGTCGTCGCGCGGGACTGTCCAGTATTCGGGCAGACCGGTTTGGAGGTTCGTCAGCACGGCCTCGACTTCCCCCGGGTACGCCGCGAAGGCGTCGTAGTCGAACGGCACCAGCTCGTTGGGGATGGTGTCGTAGACGAACTTCAGGCCGAAATAGGCGCGGTTGTGCGGGTTCAAGAGGTTGCGCATGCCCATGTAGCGGCGGTCGCGCGCGTACGACGAGACCAGCTTCAGATTCCGCCTGCTCTGCCGCGACAGGTAGCTCGCCCCGTAGGCGATGCCCGCCGATACGCCGATGGTGTAGTCCGGCAGCGGGAGCCCCGCGTCCAGGAACGCGTCGCAAACGCCGCTGGAAAAGATGGTACGCAGTGCGCCGCCTTCCAGTACAAGCCCGGTTTTCATGATGGTTCTTCCTTTCCGGTGTGTTTTTTATTCGGCATTCTACCACAGTTCCGCCGAAAAGGAAAGACGTTTTTCGCGCGCCCGCCCACGGAGTGGGGACAGTCACCTGTTCCACAACCCCAACGGTGGCCGCCGTCTCAGCCCCGCCCACGGAGTGGGGACAGAGGAGGCTTTGACGGAACTTTCAACGGAAAAAGTCCCGTTTTCCGCCTCTCCCGCACGGCGGGGACGACGGAGGGGCATTCCCGACGCGGGGCGTACGGAAACCCCGGGCGCGCGTACACGCCCGGGGTTTCCGCGGGAATCAGTCCTCGACGACCTTGAACTCTTCCTTCCCCGCGCCGCAGACAGGGCAGACCCAGTCCTCGGGCAAATCCTCGAAGGCGGTGCCGGGGGCGATGTCGTTGTCGGGGTCGCCCTCGGCGGGGTCGTAGACGTAGCCGCAGGGCTCGCACTCGTACTTTTTCATGATAGGTTCTCCTTTTCGTTATTTTCCATTCACGGAACTGCTTCCGGGAACAGCCGGGTTAGGGTTCGGCGTAGGGGCCGCTGAAATCGGGCGTCTCCCCCACGCCGGAGGCCGCCTTGGCGGCGTCGAAGTAGTCGAGCTCCACGCACTGGTAGTTGGCCAGGTAGTACATCGACACGACCAAATCCCAGACCATCATCAGCGCTTCCCACGCCATCCACGGCATTCCGAACACGTTCGGGTTGACGTAGCGCATGACTTCCTGGATGTTCCAGTAGGTCGACGCGCCGACGATGTTGTAGACCTGTATTTGTACGTTCTGACGGTAGAGCAAATCGGGGAGGGAGGCCAGCAGTGCCCAGCCCAGATAGCTGACATCCAGCGCGAAGAGCTGTCCCTTGAAGCCCTGCGTCTGACGCTTGCTCATGTCGAGGGCCTGCGTCACGGACAGTTCGGGGTGTTCGAGCAGGTTGTAGAGCGCGAAACGGTAGCGGTAAAACGCGATAATGCCGGGGATGATAAACAGCATGCCCCACAGCGCGATAAAGACGTATGTCAGGACGGTCAGGAGGATGATTTTCCCGGCGAAGGCGAAGCCGTCGAAGAGTATCAGGTACTCGGCGCGCTCCCCGCGGCGGACTGCCATGCAGTAGAGGACGAAACCGGCGTCGAGTACGATGGAAAGCATGCTCGTCAGCACCAGCAGGAATACGTAGAACAGGTTCCACGAGCCGCCGAGGTAGTTCAGCAGGGACAGGCCCGCGCGGAGTCCCAGCCAGAGGGCCACCATCTTTCGCGGCGACACCTGCGCGGTGTCGAGCAATTCCCGGGCCCGCGCCTTGCACGCCCCCCGGTCGATACGTTCACTCACAGTAACCCCTCCGTTCTCTTTACAGGCCCGTAGCCTTTGCGTACAGTTTGCCACGTATCGGGCGAAGTGTCAATAGAAAATTTCGCGTTTCCCGCGATTTTCTCCGCCGAAAAGCCGCCCCGGGAAATCCGGAGGCGGCTTTTACGATGAGACAGCGTTCTGTCAGCTCACGAACATGGTCGAGACGAACGGGACGTAGGTACACAGCAGAAGTACGAGGAGTTCGGCGACCAGACAGGGGATAATGCCCTTGGAGATTTCCTCAATCTTGATGTCGCCGATACCGCAGGCCACGTACAGGTTGACGCCCACGGGCGGCGTAAAGAGGCCAATGGCGAGGTTCACAATCATGACGACGCCGAGGTGAATCGGGCTGATTCCCATGGCGGCGGCGACGGGCGCGAAAAGCGGCGTAAAGATATACAGCGCCGACGTGGAATCGAGGAAGCAGCCCGCAATCAGGAGCACGATGTTGACGATGATAAAGAAGACAATCCAGTTTCCGTTAGTGACGGTCAGCATGAAGTCCTTGATTGTCAGGTCGAGGCGGGCGCGGGTGAGGACATAGGCGAAGAGCGTCGCGCCCATCGTGATAAACATGACGGTCGCCGTCGTACTGCAAGAATCAATCATGATGTCGATAAGTTTCTTGAAGTCGATTTCGCGGTAGATGAACACGCCCACGGCGAGGCCGTAGAACACCGACACGGCGGCGGCCTCTGTCGGGGTGAAGATTCCGCCGTAGATTCCGCCCAGAATGATGACGGGCATCATAAGTCCGAAAAAGGCGTCCTTGAAGGCGTCCCAGCGCTCCTTGCCGGACGCTTTCGGCTGTACTTTCAAGTCGTACTTGCGCCCGAGTACGAGCGCGGCGGCAATCAGGCCCGCGCCCATGAGCAGTCCGGGCACCATGCCCGAAATGAACAGGTTGGTAATCGACGCGTCCGCAATGGAACCGTAGACGACGAACGTAATGGACGGCGGAATCACGACGCCAATCGCGCCGCCGGCGGCCATTAACGCGCACGAGAACGACGCCGGGTAGCCCGCCTTGACAAGCGCCGGAATCATAATCAGGCCGAGGGCGGCGACCGTCGCCGGGCCGGAACCCGAAATCGCCGCGAAGAAGCACGAGACCACCACGCAAACAATGGCCATACCGCCCTTGATGTGCCCGAGGCACTTTTCGGCGAGGTTGATAAGGCGTCCGGAAATCCCGGCCTTCTCCATGACGTTTCCGGAGAGGATAAAGAACGGAATCGCGAGGAGTACGAACTTACTGCTTGCCGACGAGCACAGGCGGGGAAGTACGCTCATCACGGCGTCGACGGGCTTCCCGGCGCCCTGTACGAGAATCGCCGCGACGCTCGACAGGCCCAGACACGTCGCAATCGGCGCGCCGAACGCCAGCAGAAGGACGAACAGTCCCAGTAACGTAATGCCTACCATGTCACTTGTCCTCCCCTTCCGTCAAATCGTCGAGTACGTCCATGGTCTTCTGACTGACGGCCTGATTAATCATGTCGTCGGAATACTGCTCCTGCGGGTTGCCCTGGGGCTGTCCGTACTTGGCGATATTGACAAGCCCCTGAAGGAAGGCAATCATTGCGAAACAGGCCCCGACAGGTACGAACGAGCCGTAAATCCACTCGGGCCACTGCATGGCGGCGGTCTCCTGTTTGAGCGCGTACTGGCTGGCGACCATTTGGATACCGAAAATGACAATCAGCAGGCAGAAGAACGCGGAGACGGCATACATGACAATTTGCACATTCTTCCGGGCGTCGGGGGACAGTCTGTCCGTGACGATGGACAGTCCCAAATGCGCCCCGCGCCGCGCCGCAATCGCCGTGCCCATGAAGCTCATGAGCACAAACAGGTACGTCGACATCTCGTCCGACACCGCCAGGGAGTGGTTGAACACGAACCGCGCAATCACGTTGCCGAATACGAGCACCGCCATAATCGACACGCACACGCACGAGACGACCTTTTCAATTTTTTCGAGAATCGCGGACATACAAACGCCTCCCCTCTCACAGTCCGAACGCGGCGCAGGCTTCCTCGCCGTAGGTGGCTTTCAGGCCCGCGACCACGTCCTTGACCGCGTCCTGGAAGACTTTCAACTGCTCTTCCGTCAGTACGTCGACCTGCATGCCCACGTCGCGGAATCCCTGAATCAGCGCCTCCTCGTCGGCCTCCAGCTTGTCGCGGCCCCACTCACAGGCTTCCGTCGCGCACTGCTGAATAAGTTCCTGCGTATTTTCGGGAAGGCTTTCCCAGATTTTCGTATTCACGAGGAACAGGTCATTCTCGTAGCTGTAATTCCAGATGGTCATGTACTTCTGGATTTCGTCCATTTTGGCGGATTTCGTAATGGAACAGCCGTTTTCCTGTCCGTCGATGGTGCCCTGCTGAATCGCCGTAAAGACTTCGCTCCAGCTCATAGCAGTCGGATTCGCGCCGAGTGCGTCGAACGTGTTCATATAGACCGCCGAGCCGGGGACGCGGATTTTCAGGCCCTTCAAATCGTCGGGCGTCGTGACGGCGCGCTTGCTGTTCGTCAACTGCCGGAACCCGTTGTGGAACGAGCCAAGATACGTAATGCCCTTCTCCGCGAGCAGTTTGGCGTAATACTCCCCGCCGGTGGTGTCGATAATCTTCCGGGCCTGTTCGTAGGAGGTGAACGACCACGGAATCGTAGACACGGACATTTTCGGTTCGATGTTCGCCAGTACGCTGGTCGCGTAGGCCCCCAAATCCGAGCCGCCCACGGCGATGTACTCGATACCTTTCGTGGCGTTGCCGCCCGCGAGGGTGTCGTTGGGGAACACGTCCACGACGACCGCCCCGCCCGAACGCTCCATCACCAGGTCGGCGAAGTAGTTCGCGACGAGGGAGTCAATCTGCGTGTCGGTGCCGTTGACGGCCATTGCAAGGTTGACGCTCTGGTATTCGCTGTCCGTGACTGCGGCCCCGCCGCCGCAGCCCGACAGGCTTACCGCCAGCAGACACACCGCGAAGCATGCCGCCGCGATTCTTTTGCCCACTCTCATGTACAGTCCCTCCATCCTTTTTGCTCCATTGTCCTGTGTCCTATGCCTTATGTCAGACTTATTAGCGATACTGTACCCGATTCTCCGCCTTTTGTCAAGGGGCGGATTTATTTTCAGCGTTTTCCACAATTGCCCCCGCCCCTTTTGCGCGTTCTCACGAAACACGATTTACCGGGATTTAAGGAAGTGTCGGCGCGCCTTCCAGCCGCACACAGCAGGAAAGTGAAAAGCCTCTCCCGTTGCAACGGAAGAGGGGTACACAGGTAATTATCAATCGTCGTCCTCGGATTCCAAATCCGCTATCAACTCTTCTACAGAGTGATACGGGCCTTTCAAATTGATACCCTGCCGCGCTTCCCGGATAGTGCGCAAAGTCTCCTCATTATAAATCGGGGCTTCCTCCAAAGTGGTACCGGATTCCATCGTTTTCACCTCCTTTGCCGCGAATAGTATAGTACATTGCCGATACCTTGTCAATGTATAGGCGAAAACGTCTAAAATATAGGTCCGAAACTGTGCAAAACATAGAAAGACCAGAATTTTCAAAAAAGGGCTTGACTTTGTCGGACATAGGGCATATACTCCGTATTGTCCTAAGTCCTATGTCAGACTTTAGAAACCAGCAGCGCCGTTTCAATTCATTACGAGGTGATTGGCATGAAAGACGTATCCATCAAGGAGCTCAAGAACACCGCCACACAGATGCGCATGAAGGTTGTGGACATGATTTACAAAGCCCAGTCCGGCCACCCCGGCGGGTCGCTGTCCGCCGCCGATTTCGTGACCGCGTGTTATTTCAAGTACATGAACGTCAACCCGGCGGAGCCGCGCTGGCCCGACCGTGACCGTATGGTACTCTCCAAGGGCCACGTCTGCCCCATCCAGTACGCGTGTCTGGCGACGGTGGGCTTTTTCCCGGAAGCCGAACTCGACACGCTCCGCAAGGAGGGTTCCAAACTCCAGGGCCACCCGTCCATGACGAAATGCCCGGGTATCGACATCTCCACGGGTTCCCTCGGGCAGGGCCTGGCGTGCGCGGTCGGTATGGCGCTGGCCGGGAAGATGGACAAGAAGGACTACAAAGTTTTCTGCGTCGTCGGCGACGGCGAATCGCAGGAGGGCGAAATCTGGGAGGCCGCCAACACGGCCCACAAGTACCAGTTGGACAACCTGATTACGTTCGTTGACGTGAACAATTTACAGCTTGACGGCACCACCGACGAAGTCATGCCCAACGGCGATTTGGGCGCGAAATTCCGGGCGTTCGGCTGGGAAGTCCTCGAACTCGACGGACACGACATGGAGGAAATCACGGCGGCGATTGACAAGTGCTACGCCTCGAAGAACGGCAAGCCCAAGGCGTTAATCGGGCGCACGGTCAAGGGCAAGGGCGTCTCGTTCATGGAGAACCAAGTCGGCTGGCACGGCGTCGCGCCGAATACGGAGCAGTACGAGCAGGCCATGTCGGAACTCAAAGCGCAGTTAATCGCCTGATAGGAGGATACGGTCATGAGCGAATTGAAGAAGATTGCCACCCGCGACGGTTTCGGCGACGAGATTGTGGAACTCGGCAAGGAAAATCCGAATATCGTCGTACTCGATATCGACATCGGCAAGAGCTGTAAGACCGGGGCCTTTCACAAGGCGTTACCGGAGCAGTATTTGAATGTCGGCATTGCCGAGCAGAACGGCGCGGGCGTCGCCGCCGGACTGGCTACTTGCGGCAAGATTCCGTTTGTCGTCACCTACGCTGCGTTCGGTTCCATGCGTATCTGCGAGATGATTCGGCAGGAAATCTGCTACACCAACCTGAACGTCAAGATTGCCTGTTCGCACGGCGGCGTAACCCCGGCGAACGACGGCGCGTCCCATCAGGCGATTGAGGATATGGGCATTCTCCGCACGATTCCCAACATTGCCGTAATTATGCCCGCCGACTACAACTCCGCGCGGAAGCTCGTCCGTCAGGCCGGGACGACGGAAGGCCCCGTATACCTCCGCTTCACCCGCGACGCCGTGCCGCAGATTTACGGCCCCGACGTACAGTTCACCATCGGCAAGGCCCACCAGATTCAGGACGGCAAGGACGTTGCGATTATCGCCAACGGCGACACGGTACGCCTTGCGATTGAGGCGGCGAAAGTCCTCGCGGACAAGGGAATCTCGGCGCGCGTGCTGGATATGCACACGATTAAGCCGCTGGACGTGGACGCCGTGACGGCGTGCGTCAACGACATCGGCAAGATTATCACCGTAGAGGACCACAACATTTTGAACGGCCTCGGGAGCGCGGTCTGCGAAGTCGCCGCCGAAATGGGCAAGGGCATTGTCAAGCGCGTGGGCATTCAGGACAGGTTCGGCGAATCGGCCCCCTACGAGCGCCTGCTTGAAAAGAACGGTATCACGGTCGAAAACATCGTGGCTATCGCGGAGAAACTCCAGTAATTACGCCCTCTCCTTTTCGCGGCTCGTGTCCGTATTGTAACGAATCCCCCGCCGGATACGGGCCGCGTTTTTGCGAATATGTCAGGAGGTACAACATGAGAATCGGATTTGTTGGTTGCGGCGCTATCGCGAGTTGCTACGCGCAGTACCTGATTCAGAAGCACGAAGTCTGCGTACTCGACGTGAGCGTGCCGACGATTGAGAACATCAAGAAAAACGGCATTCTGATTGACGACGACCTGCCCGGGAAGGGCACCGGGGAAACGCACGCATTCCATCCGGCTGTCGCGACGACCGACCCGAAGGAAATCGGGCCCGTAGAACTGCTGGTCGTGTTCGTACACTATCAGTTTCTGGAATCCGCCGTCCGGAACGCGCTCCCCATGATTGACAAGAACACCATGGTTATGTGTCTGCAAAACGGCCTCGGCAACTACGACGAAATCGCGAAAGTCGTACCGGAAGAGCAGATTATCGTCGGGAATACGGCGTTCGGCGCGACGCCCGTCTCGCCCGGACACGTCAAACATACGGGCTACGGCGTAACGAACATGGGCACCATGAAGGCCCCCATGGAGAGAGTCGAAGCCGCCGCGGAGGCGTTCCGCGCTGTCGGGCTGGACGTGACCGTACACGAGAACGTCATGAACGCTATCTGGCACAAGTTGCTGGTCAACTCGGCGATTAACGGCATGAGCGCCCTTCTGGAAACCCCCAACGGCTTTGTGGAGAAGAACCAGTACGCGCACGAGGTGGCGCGCATGCTGGTGGAAGAGGGGTTGAAAGTCGCGAACGCCTGCGGCTGTACGCTCGACGCCGAAGAGGAAATGGCGCACGTTTACGAAGTCTCGCGCGACACCGACGCGACGGTCAGCTCGATGGTACAGGACGTAATGCACCACCACGAGACCGAAATCCGCATTATCAACGGCGCGGTCAGCCGCTACGGCAAGGAACACGGGATTCCCACGCCCTGTAACGACCTGCTCGTGCAGCTCGTACTCGCGAAGCAGTCCATTTACCTCGGCAGATAACACAGCTCCCCATCTTCTCTCCTCCTTTTGGGCGGCGGGTATTATGCCCGTCGCCCCGTTTTCGCCGAACGCCTCCCCCGTTGTCACAGGGAAGGCGTTTTTGCTGGTTTTTCGGGGGAGGCGTCCGCGTCACGGGAGGATTTCGCCGTAGAGGGCCGCGCCGTCACTGGACACAATCCGCGTCCGGCGACACTCGTTGTGGAGCGCGTCCCCCGGCGCGTACACGTCCGCGTAGTTCGGCGCGTGTCCATGGAACACGCCCCCCCGCGACTGCTCAAAGAGTACGTCGTACTCCCGCCCCACACAGTCCGACAGGTACTCCGCCCGCATCGTGTCCGCGACTGCTTTCGCGCGCGCGGCGCGTTCGTCCTTGACGGCTTTCGCGACTTGCGGCATGTCCGCCGCCGGGGTGCCCGGGCGCGGGGAGTACGGGAAGATGTGCATTCTTGCGAAGGCGCATTCGCGGAGGAAGTCCAGCGTCCGCGCAAATTCTTCTTCTGTTTCGCCGGGGAATCCCGTGATTAAGTCCGTAGTAATCGCGGGATTGTCGAAGGCCGCGCGCAGGAGTTGCACCGATTCCCGGTAGCGGGCGGTGTCGTAGCGCCGCCGCATACGCTTGAGGGTGTCGTCGCAACCGCTCTGCAACGACAAGTGGAACTGCGGGCACAGGTTCGGCAACGCGCGCGCGCGCCGGCAGAAATCCGCCGTGACGGTACGCGGTTCCAGACTTCCCAGGCGTAGCCGTACTCCCGGGACAGCCGCGCAAAGCGTCTCCGTCAGGTCGATGAGCGCCGGACTACCGGGCAAGTCGCGCCCCCATGACGAAATCTCGATACCCGTCAGCACGATTTCGCGCACGCCGTCGGCGGCGAGTTCGCGCGCCTGCCGCACGGCCTCCGGCAACGGTTCCGAGCGCACGGGCCCCCGCGCGTAGGGGATAATACAGTAGGCGCAAAAATTATTACAGCCGTCCTCTACTTTCAGCATGGCCCTTGTACGCCCCGACAGCCCCCCGGCGGGAAGCAGTTCAAAATTACGCCGCGCGCGGGCGTCGTCGACGGCCTCCCGCACGGTGCGGGTACCCGGTTCGATGTTCTCCCGTGTGGTACGCTGTTCGATGTCTCCCCGCGCCGCGACGGCGCTTTCGAGAAGCGCGACGAATCCGGCGCGGTCTCCGGTGCCCGCTATCAGGTCGACGCCCAGCGCGTACACGTCCCCGGGGGCCGTCTGGCTGTAACAGCCGCACACCGCCACGACGGCGGCGGGATGTTCGCGGCGCGCGCGGCGGATGACCTGTCGCGACTTCTGCCCGCTGACCGCCGTCACCGAACAGGTATTGATAATGTAGGCGTCGGCGTCGGCGTCGAAGTCGACGACGCTGTGTCCGCGTTCGCGGAGCAGTTTTTCAATAGCTTGCGTCTCGTACTGGTTCACTTTGCACCCGAGGGTATAGATTGCCGCTCTCATAAAAACTCCTTGCGTTTCGCGTCAACGACTGTTATAATGGCAATTCGTCAGTGTTTTTAGACTGACGGAAAGAGGAATCCTAATGAATTATTTCCTGATAGACTACGAAAACGTGAATACCAACGGTTTTCGCGGGATTACCAGCCTTTCCGAAAAAGACCGGGTGATTGTCTTTTATTCGGAGAAGGCGGAAACCATGACATTCGGCTTACATCGACGGCTGAACGAATCCAAGGCGGAGATTTCCTTTCAGAAAGTCCCCATCGGCAGTAAAAACGCGCTGGACTTCCAGTTGTGTACCTATCTGGGCTACCTGATAGGGCAGAACGAACAGCCCGGCGATATGTATTATATCGTCTCTTGCGACCAGAGTTTCGCGCTGGTCTCCGGGTACTGGGCGCGGCGGAAAGTCAGCGTGACCCTGCTCCCCGATATTTCCGCGGCCTCCGCGCCCCCGGAATCCCCCGCGCCTACGGACGAACCGACTAGAAAGCCGGATGTCCCGGCGGAGGACGTACAGGCCCTCTTGAAGATTCGGCTTCCGGAGAAATATCACGTCCATATTCCCATGATTGCCGAAATCATCCGGCGCAGTCCGACAAAGCAGGCGGTCAACAGCGAACTGGTACGGGTGTTCCATCAGGGGGCCGACAACAGTATGCCGCGCGAAATTTACCATTGCGTCAAGCCGATTCTGAGCGATAAAGCGTGAACGTATCTTATCGCATAAAGCGGTAGCTGTCAAGTAAGGAGGCTTGACTGTTATGATTTACCTAGACCACGCCGCGACGACGCCGGTACCGCAGGCCGTCGCGGATACGATGTACGACGTTTTACGCAACCAGTACGCGAACCCGAGCGCGCAGTACCGGGCGGGCTACGACATGCGGATACAGGTCGAAGAATGGCGGGAAGTCGTGGCGGGGGCGCTGGACTGCCCGCCGTCGCGGCTGTCGTTCACGTCGTGCGGGACGGAGGGCGACGCGTGGGCGATTCGCGCGGCGTGCTGGCGGAATCGGCGCGTAGGCCGCCACATCGTCACGACCGCCGTCGAGCACAACGCCGTACTGGAGACGTTGAAGCAACTGCAAGAAGAAGGCTACAGCGTGACGCAAGTCGCGCCGCGCGCCGACGGGGCCATTGACGCGCAAGCGGTACTCTCCGCCGTGCGGCCCGATACCGCGCTTGTGTCGGTCATGCTGGTGAATAACGAGATTGGCAACCGTTACCCGGTCGAGGAAATCGGGGCGCGTCTGCGCGGCGTGAATCCGGAAACGCTGTTGCATACCGACGCCGTACAGGGCTTTCTAAAGGTACCGTTTTCGGCGAAAGCGTCGGGGGCGGATTTCGTGACGGTTTCGGCGCACAAAATCGGGGGCCCGAAGGGAATCGGGGCGTTGTACGTAGGGGAGCGCGTCAAGAATCCGCGCCCGCTGTTACCGGGCGGCGGACAGGAGGCCGGACGGCGTTCGGGCACGGAGGCCACGGCGCAAATCGCCGGATTCGCGAAGGCCGTCGAACTCCGCCGCGCGGCGTTGCCGGAGACGATGGAACATTTGCGGGAAATCCGCGCCTGTGCCGTCGAGCTGTTGTCGGCGATTCCCGATTTGCGCGTCATCAGTCCGGAGACGGATTCCGCGCCGCATATTCTGGCGGTGTCGCTGACGGGCTGGCCCGCCGCGAATATCGTTACGGACTTGTCGGCGCAGGGGATTTGCGTTTCGGCGGGGTCGGCCTGTCACCAGGGGCGGCTAAGCCACGTCGTAAAGGCGCTGGGCCTCCCGCCGCGCGTACAGAAAAGCGTCATCCGGCTGAGTTTCGGCCCGGAGACCTCCCGCGCCGACATCGAAGCCTGTGCCGCCGCGCTACGGCGTCACCACGACGAACGCTTGCCCATGCTTTGAACTACGCTTCCCCACAACGAACGCTTGCCCATGCTTTGAACTACGCTTCCCCACAACGAACGCCTGCCCATGCTTTGAATGACGCCTCCCCACGACGGGGAGGCTTTTAATTTTCCAGCTTCACCACGATACACCCGCCGACAACTTGAATGGAGCCGTCGTCGGGGTAGCAGGGCATGGCGCGTACTTCCGCGCTTTCGGCGAGGGCGTCGACGGTATCGCCCGCCGCCTCGGGCTGTTGGAAGCCCAGATAGTGCGACATGTAGCTTTTCCCGGCCTTGAGGTAGTTGGAAGTTTCGCTGTAGCCGCCGTAGCGGTGCGCGGTACGGCGGTAGATGTTGTTGGCGAAGGCGGCGTCGTGGATATCCTCCCCGATAAACGCGAGGGGCAAATCCTGCCTGTACCCCGGCGTCGCCCGGATACGGTTCACCATCGAGGCGAAGTAATTCTCGGTCTGGCGGTTGGTGTAATAGAGTACCATATAGTTTTCGTTGGACTGCCACGCGTAGTTTGCGGAGGCGAGGAGGAGTAACACGGACAGCGCCGCCGCCGGGAGGCGTACGGTCGCGCGTGGGGCGCATTCGAGGAGGACGAGCGGGAGGAGGTACGCCGTGACCGCGCCGTAGACCATGCGCCCGAAAATATTGCTGTGGTAGCACATCAGCACGATTCCGAACGCCGCCGCCGGGAAGAGCGCAAACCAGAGCAGGTTACAAAGTTTGACTTTGATTTCGGCGCGCCCCCGGATTTCGAGCCACGCGAAGAGTACGGCGGACAGCGCGAGCGTACACAGGAGCGCGAAGCGTATTAGAGGCGTGGAGTTCACCGCGTAGCGTTCGCGGAAGGGGAGGGCGAGGAAGTCACGGTAGGCGTCGGCGAACATTCGCGGGAGTTCGGCGGGGGACAGACTGCCCATCTCGTCTATTTGCTGGTAGTCGTTGAGAATCTCCCCGGACTGGTACAGGGCGAGGCGCAGGAGGAGCATATAGAGCAACAGGCCGAGCGCGAGCACGGACAGGAATTGCAGGCCCTGTAGGAAGGCGGCGCGGGCGGGCGGGGGGTTTTCGGAACAGCCGCGCCGCAACAGGATTAACAGGAACAGCGCCGCCCCGACGGGCAAATAGGCCTGGTAGATTCCCAGCGCGAGGGCCATACAGGCGGCCCCCGGGACGATTCCGTAGAGCCCGAACCGTTTCGCGACGTAGACGCCGGCGAGCGTCAGCAGGAGCGCGAAGGCGTAGTAGCCGACCGTGAACATAAACAGCATGGTCATCGCGAAACTCGGGAAGGTCACGAACAGCGCCCCGGTGAGAATGCGGAAGGGTCGGCTTTGGAGTTCGAGTACGGAGGCCGCGAGGCACGCCGCCAGCGCGACGAACACAATAGACAGCAGGCCGTTGAACAGCGGGAGCGTATTCGTACCCCAGACGGCGCGCACGGTTTCGGCGAGGTATTCGAGAAACCAGCGTCCGGAGGCGGTGCCGGCCCCGTAGCCCCCGGGCGTATTGGAAATGTTGTCCTGGTTGTTGAGGATATTGGTCATAACGAACCCGTAGGCGACGAGGCCCGCGCAGAGTGCCGCGAAAAACATCTCCCGGTATTTTCCGGCGGCGCGCCGCGTCCTGTCCAGCAGAGTTAGTACACGTTCCGACATGGTTTCCCCTTCCTGTTTCCGGCATGAAATCAGCGCACAATCTCCGACTGTGCGCTGAACCGTTACGCCAGACTGTAGCCGCTTAAGTAGACAAGCGGGTTGATTCTCGTACCGTTTTCGCTGATTTCAAAGTGCAGGTGCGGCCCGGTCGAGTGCCCGGTCGAACCCGTCAGGCCGAGAATGTCGCCCTGTCCGACGCTCTCCCCGGCCTCGACCAGACGCGTGCTCATGTGCGCGTAGAGGGTCGTATTGCCTTCGCCGTGGGAGACCACGACGAAATTGCCGTAGGAGCTGGAATACTGCGAGATAATGACGGTTCCGGCCTTCGCGGCGTGTACGGCGGTACCGTAGCCGACGCCGCCGATGTCAATGCCCTTGTGGTTCGTCGAGCCGATTCCCCCCGGCGACGCCCGCCCGCCGAATGTGGACGTAATGCGGCGACTGTTGACGGGCCAGATGTACCCGCCGAGGCCCTCGTCAATCGTGAAATCGTCCAGGCGGGCGTTGACCCTCTCCCGCAGTGCCCGGTACGCTTCGGCGGCCCGTTCGGCGCGGATACGCTCCTCCTCCGCCTCCTGTTCGGCACGGATACGCGCCTCTTCCGCCGCCTGTTCGGCGCGGATACGCGCCTCTTCCTCCTGCCGCGCCAGTTCTTCCGACAGCCGCACGATTTCGCCTTGAATGCGCTCCGCTTCCTCGTTGAGAATGTCGCGGCTTGCCTCCGCCTCGCTCCGGTTGGCCTCCAAGTCAATAATCAACTGGTTCGCGGCCTCGCGCTGTGCGTCGAGTTCGGTTTCCTTCTCCAACAGCGCCTGATTGGCGGTTTCGAGTTCCCGGCGTTCGCCTTCAAGCTGTATCTGCTTGTCGGCGATTTCCGCCTGTAGGGCCTTCAAATCGTCCATGATTCTCTGGTCGGACTGCATAATCCCGTTGACGAAATCGAGGCGCGTCAGGAAGTCCACGAAACTGGTCGCGCGGAACAGAATCATCCAGTAATTCATGCGCCCCTGCTCCTCCATCGCCCGGACGCGCTGACAGAACAAGTCGTACTGTTTGGACTCGCGGGACTGGGCGTCGCGGAGTTCGGCTTCGGTGGTGGCAATGCGCGCTTCGCAGTCGCGAATTTGCGTCTCAAGCGCGGCGACATCCTCCTCAATCTGCGCGATTTCCGCGTCGAGAAGGGTTTTCTGGTCGAGGGCGGCGGCGATATCCATGGAGTACGTGCCGATTTCCTGCTCCAGGGCGTCGCGCTCCTCCTGGATTCCGTTGGCCTGTTCAATAAGGTTGTCGATTTCCTCCCGCATGACGGCGTAGGACGGAGAGGCCGCCCCCGTGAGTACGAGAACCGTCAGCAGAGCGGAAATCACGCGGTAGACTTTTTTCATGCTCAGATTCCATCCTTTTCCAATGTAAACGGTATAAACCGGATTAAACGTGTCATGAAAACGGGAAGGCTTTCCCGTGTGCCGGGTTGGTGTCGCTTCAAACGTCGAGGAAGCGCCGGATAGCGGTCAGACTGCCGCCGATACCGACGAGCATGCCCGTAGCGAGGAAACTTCCGAGCACGGGGAGCCAAATCCGCCCGAACGGGAGGATTTCAAACAGCCGCCGGGCGTCGTTGCTGGCGATAGCCCCGGTCACGGCGGAATAGAGGAGGAACTGTAGCAGGAAGGCCACGCCGGAGGCGACAATGCCCATGAGGAAGCCTTCGTAGACGAACGGCCAGCGGATAAAGGCGTTGGTCGCGCCGACGATTTTCATAATGGCGATTTCCTCTTTGCGGTCGTAGGTCGTCAGGCGGATGGTGTTCGAGATAATGAAGATGGACACGACGAACAGCACGCCGATGAGGGCCGCGCTGACGATTCCGGCCACGTTGCGCACGGTGACAATCCCGCTTGCCATTTCCTCGTAGTAGGTGACTTTCGCGATACCCTCGACGTGTTCGACGCGTCGCACGGTAAGGGAAATCTGCTCGAGGTTTTCGATGGTCAGGGCGTAGCGGTCGCGGAAAATGGCGGGGTCGAGGTCGCGGAAGAGTTCCTCTTCGGGATTCTGTTCGGTATACGCTTCGAGGGCGTCTTGGCGGGTGATGTAGCGCGCGGCGGTGACGTTCGGGACGGCCAGAAGCGTACTTTCTAAGTTACGCCCCTGTTGTTCCGTCCAGGTCTCGTCGATGTAGGCGACGATTTCGTTGGAGTTGGAGAGCGCGGAGAGGTTCATAGCGGCGTTGACCGCGACGAGCGTGAACGTACCCATAATCAGCAGACAGCCCACCGTCATACTGATGGCCGTAAAGCTCATCAGGCGGTGACTGCCCATGTTTTTGACGGCCTCGCGGAAGAAATAGACAATGTCGTGCTTACCCATAGCGGCGGCCCCCCACGTAGCGGCCCACTGCGTCGTGGGTAATCAGGCCCTCGTCGAGCGTGACGACGCGTTTGCCGAACCGGTTGACGAGTTCGCGCGCGTGCGTGACGACAACGACTGTTGTGCCCATCTGGTTGACTTTTATCAGCAGGCGCATTAAGTCCATGGAGCGGTCGGGGTCGAGATTCCCGGTAGGTTCGTCGGCGATAATCGTCGACGGGCTGTTGACCAGTGCCCGGGCGATTGCGACGCGCTGCTGTTCGCCGCCGGAGAGTTCCAGCGGGTA
>CAMHBH010000016.1 GCA_946183175.1 uncultured Oscillibacter sp. | reverse complement strand
TGTCCGCGCCCGTCCACTCTTTGAAGCGCTGTCCGCTCGGCGCGTCGTTGGCCGTGATGGTGACGGAATCGCCGGAAACGAAAGTGTCGCCGCTGACCGTTCCCCCGCTGACTGTTCCGCCGCTGACCGTGACCGTATGCGTACTGCTTCCACCCGGGATTCTCACGACCATGGGGTTTGTTTCCGATGTCGCCGCGTTGGTTGCATAGTGATAGGACTCAGTGGTGACATAGGCAGCCGTCGGGTGAACAAAATACAAGTTTGCTGTTTGCCCTGCGGTAGCATTCTCCGCAGGCACAAACTTCAAGCGCAAGATAGTATGATTATTCTGGAATTGAAAGGTATTGTTCTGGTCTGAGTAAGCAACCCTCACGTAGCCAAGACTGTTGATTCGCTCCAAATCCTCGGAGATACCGGGCGTCAGATAAACCGGGCGATTGCGTATAGTCAGAGGCTCGATATAGGGATTATCTTCTTCGTCGGTGTCGTACCATTCCTCATAGCGCAGGACACTGGAGTTAAAGTAGACATCGAAAGTGGAGGTTTGTACTGGAAACGTCTCATCATCTCCGTCGATAGCCAGATTCACGAGCACATAGCATGCTTCGTCGGAATCAGACCAGGCATGAGACAGGGAAAACGTGACAGTTCTGTTGTCAGTCGCCCCCGCAGGTTCTTCCGTCGCCGCTACGGGAACCACCGACAGCGACAACAGCATAACCAGAACCATTAACATGGCACAGGCCCTTTTCAGGCATACCCTCATAGATATTTGCTCCTTTCTTCCTGGGAACGTTTACTCTTTAGCCCTGCTCCGCCTCCCCCGTTGACACGGGGGAGGCATGACAGGTTTTGTCTCCCTAGCTAGCAACGCGAGGGAGATGTCACACAGTGGCAGAAGGTTCAGTGTTTACTGTTACCGAGGCCCCAAAGGCGTATCATTGAGCATATAGCTGATGATGTCCGCCAGGTCGTTACCATCAATCCAATCGTCACCGTTGACATTGGCGGCCTGCAAACTCGGTAAGGGAGTGTCATTAATCATGTGGCTGATGATGTCTGCCAGGTCGTTACCGTCGATAAAGCCGTCGTTATTGACATCGCCGTAACGCACAGCCAGGTCATACATGGCATCCGAGAACTTCCATTTAGCCACTTCACTTTCCTGGGAAGGGAACTTTGTCGCGATAGCGACAATCTGCGTATTCGGCGCGACCAGAATGGGAACTCCGCCGTAGGTCTGCCTCAGTTCGGCATCTATCGCGCGCGGGTCAGTTGTACCCGGGTCACTCTCATCCGTAGTGTAGTAAATGACAGTCACGTCATCGGGCACATCAATGGAAACTTCCCAGGTATTGTCTGAGTTTCTCCGGAAGTCGAAGGTCGGAGGGGCCAACTGCTCACGCGTGTTAAGCGTAGTGCTCTCTCCGTCGGTGTCGGCGGGGCCGGTCATCGGCATTTTGTCCGAATCAAAGTCGTCGTCGTCTATCAGCGCGGCGAAATTCATGCTGTCGCTGGTGAGATTCTGCGCAATCTGCAAGCTGGACTGCGAATCATCGTCCCCCTCTTGCGGGGCAGACCAGGACAGGCAGAAGGGCACCGTCTCACCGTCGAAGTCGGAGCCGTCCTGCACCCTGGAGGATTTGTCGCCCACGACCGCCTCGGCGGTAATGTTTCTCGCGCCAGTCACGTCGACTCTGCGCTCGTCCGGCTTCAGGGAGACGTTTACGGATTCGCCGGCCATGCCGCTTATAGCGAGGGTGTCGAACTGGTCGTTGTAAACGTAGTAGTTCACATAGTAGTTGTCCTCGTTCTCCGTATCAAGGCCAACCGTGCAGAGGTCGGAGGAAACGCGGAGTTCAATTCCGCCGTCGCCGGAGCTCACGGTCGCGACGACATCGACCGACATGTCGACGCCGACGAGCGTCACATTTCCGTCAGAGGTGGTAATCGTGTAGGCGTCCTCCGGAGCCACGATGGTGTAGTAGCGCGTATCGGCGCTGTCCTCGTCGTCCATGGAGAAGGTCGGGAGAATCAGGTCGAGGTTCATGTCGTCGCCCGAGAGTACGGATTCCCGGATAGTCGCCGTGTTCCCGGAGCTGTTCTGGAGGGTCACATCGCCCACGGAGCAGAAGATATAGACATATCTCTGGTCGCCCACTTCCAGCAGATTCGCCGCGCCGCTGTGGTTCGCGTCCTTGAGTCTCTGGTGCGTCGCCCGGAGGCTTTCCTGCGTGTAGTAGCCGTTCGGCCATACCAGCCCGACGCGGGAGTCCGTGGTGTGGAAGGAGAAGGCGTTCGAGCCGCGCGTGTAACGGCCACTGCTGTTGCAAGTGAGACTGTCCACAAAGCGCGAGCTGTCGTAAATGTGGAAGACATAGTCGCCGTTGCCGTCTATTTCGTAACCGTAGATGACGACGGCGTGTCCGCAGGGCCGGCCGTTATAGTAGAGGGAGATTTGCAGGACGACCGGGTTGTCGTTGTCCAGTTCCGCCGCAAGCTGTTGGGGATTGAAGTCCTGTCTGGGCGTCTCGTCGACCCTGTTCCAGAACGGCTGAGACAACTGCATGAGTTCGATCATCGAACGCAGTTTGACATCGTTGGAGGAGTTGCCGCTGGGGGCGTGGAAGTCGTGGGGGATGTGGACGTTGGGGTCGTAGTTCTCCTCCTGCAGGACGTTCTTGTAGAACAGGATAGCGGACGCGGCGATACCGAAGCAACTGCCGCCCCAATAGGCGTTTCTGGTTTCGTAATTGCCGGCGTTGTATATCGACGCGGCCTGCTGGGGCGTGTAGCCTACCTGCTCAAAGCGAACCTGCGGAACCTTGTAGCTTGAGCTGTATCCGAAGCTGGAGCGGGTGTTGAGGAAGGGGTACTCGTAGTCCTCGTGGAACTCACCGCTGTGAACCGATTCAATCACGGTAATCGTGGCGGAACCTGCGATTCCGTTGGATGTGGTGGCCGTGATAGTCGCGGTGCCCACCGCTACGGCGGTGACAATACCGCCCGTAACCGTCGCGACGTTCACATCGCTACTCGACCATGTGAGCGTCTTGTTGGTCGTGTTATCCGGGGTAATCTGCGCGGAGGCCGTGGCCTGGTTGCCGACATAGATACTCGCGGGATTCAGCGTGACAGTGACGCCCGTGGCAAGAACCGGGGGATTCCCCTTGCTCAGCTTCACGTTGATGGTGCCCGTCGCACTGCGGGACAAGAACCTCACGCCGTAGTAGTAGGTTGTGCCGGCGTTCAGGGTTCTGGTCAGTTTGAAGTTCAGGCCCGAGCCGCCGTCGTCGTTTTCGACGGTCGAAGAGGTGGTGTCAGTCGGCGGCTCCGAGGTCTCGTAGAAATACCCGTAGGTGTCCCCGCTGGTATTCGTGGACTCAAAGATATAGTCGCCGTCAGACTGGGGCGTGAAGGAGAAGTAGGAGCGGCGGCCACCCGTGGCAATGGTGGTTGTCTCCGTGGTGTAGTTGTTCTGCTCTACGGCGTCGGCGTCCAGAGGAATCAGGGGCGGGGTGTCCTTCACCAAGCGGACATTGATAGGCCCCGTGCCACCTGACCAGTGCCAGCGCGCGGCGTAGGCGTAGGTTCTGCCCGCTTCCAGGTTGCGGGCAATCTGGAAGTTCAGGCCCTGTCCGCTGTCGTCGTTTTCGACGGTCGAAGTTGTGCCCAGGCCGTTTTCGTAGAAATGTCCGTGGGTGTCTCCGCTGGTGTTCGTGGACTCGAAGATATACGCGCCCGAAGTCAGCGGCGTAAAGACGAAGTAGGCGTACTCTCCCGCTCTGGAAATGTTCGCCGTACCGGTCCACTGTCCGTCGTTTTCAACGGCCGCCGCGTCAATCTCGGTGGCGTCGGGGATACCGCCGGAGAGGCGCACAGTCGCGGAACCCGTGGAAGAGTTGCTCCATCTGGTGACAGCGTAATAATAGGTGATGTCCTGGGTCAATCTGGCGTTGAGGTAGAAGTTTCTGCCCTCTCCGCCGTCGTCGTTGCTATTGATATAATTGAAATTCGCGTCGTAGAGCGTGACGTAGGGGTCGAAGACGGAAGAATCCGCGGAAACATTGTTCGAGGATTCAAAGCTGTAATCCTGCGTGCTGGGGGGCGTGAAGGCGAAGTACACGGCCTGTCCGCGCTGGCTAATCGTGGCGGTTCCGGTGTAGCCCGGTTCCATGGTCGTCGCCAGTTCGCTCAGGGAGCGGCGGATTCTGACGTTGATATCGCCCGTGGTGGAGCCGTTCCAGCCCACCGTGTAAATATAGGTGGTGTTCGCCGAGAGCGAATAGGACAGGCGGAAGTTTTGGTGATTGCCGTTGGCGTCTCCGCTGTCGTCGTTCGAACTCACCTGACTGCCGCCTATGCTGTAATACAGATACGCCCTGGGGTCGCCGGAGCTGTTCGTAGACTCAAACAGGTAAGTACCGGACACGGTAGGCGTAAAGGAGAAGTATCCGTTTCCATTCGAGACGGCGCTGTTGGAGGTGCTGGACGGATTCACGGAAGAGGTCGAATACCCTTTCAGGGCCACTTCCGAGGCGTTCAGGACAATGGGGACGATGTTGTACTCCAAGGTCAGGCGGACATTGATTCGGGCAATCGTACTGCCGCCGAAGAACCGGACAGCGTAATAGTAGGTGGTTCCCGCCGTCAGGTTATAGCGAATGCGGAAGTTCGCCCCGTTTCCGCCGTCGTCGTTGCTGGTGATTTGCGTTGTCTTGTTGGACTGGTACAACTCGCCGACCGGGTCATAGGAGCTGTTGGTCGACTCGAAAATATAGTATCCGGTGGTGCTCGGAGTAAAGCGGAAATATTTCCGTTCTCCGCGCGTGGTAATGTCCTGGTAATCCGTGACGTAGCTCGACGCGGTGGGCTGAGAGAGAACCTTGTCCTGCGGAATGTTCCCCGTCAGCCGGACGGTGATGCTTCCGGTGGTGTAACTGCCATAGAACCGCACACCGAAGTAATAGGTGTTTCCGCTCGTGAGCGCATAGGAGATACGGAAATTCAAGCCGCTCCCGCCGTCGTCGTTGTACGTCAAAGTCCGCCACGACGAATCATACAGGTAGCCGTAGGTGTCGCCGCTGGAATTGGTGGATTCAAAAACGTAGGTTCCCGAAACGGACGGACGGAACGAGAAATACGCGTACTGTCTGGGGGACGTAAGCGTGACCGTGTGGCTTACGCCGTCCGCCGTGATGGACTGGACACTGGTGCTCCGGCTCAACTGACAGGTAATCGTCCCGCTTCTGGAGGAACTGAGCCATCTCGCGTGGAAATAATAGATGGTTCCCGCCGTCAGGGTGTACGAGAAGCTGAAGTTAAGGTAGTTGCCGTTGGCGCGTCCACCGTCGTCGTTGGAAATCAACTGGGTACCGTTGCTGGAACCGGACGTAAGCCAGCCGTAGGTGTCTCCGCTGACATTGGTGGATTCAAAGGTGTAGGTTCCGCTGACAGTCGGCCTGTAGGAATAGGCGACGCTCCAGCCGGGGTCCAGATAGGTGCTGTCCGACCAAATCACCTGACCGTAGGCGCTGCTGCTTTCCATCACTTCCCGCGCCTGTTCCTCAAGGAGTTTTATGTCCTTTTCCTCGTCTTCGGGGGCGTAACTGCCCGCCTCCTCGACGGTCAGGGACTTGTCTACGTCGACTTCTTCCTCCTCCTCGGTCTCGGGGCCTCCTTCCTTTTCCGGGAGAGCTTCCTCCTCGTCCGCGTTGACAGTCCCTGCGTCCTGCTCGTCCTCCGGGGTTATCGCGTTGTCCAGGGAGGTCTCTTCCCTCGGGGTGGACACGGCGGCTCCCATCGGGAACTCTCCGGCGTCCTCCGGGAAGGGCTCTTCAACCGCGGCTTCTTCCTCCGGGAGCACCCCGACATCCTCCGGGGGCACCGCGCTGTCTGGGAAGGGCTCGCCCGCTCCTTCCTCCATGGGGACATCGGCGACCTGTGCGGGGGCGTCATCCTCCGGAAGCGCTGGCGCGTCTTCCACGGCGGCCTCCGCTGAAGTCACCTCATCCACGGCCAGAGGCAGTGCCTCGACTACATCCGCGCCGACAGGCGCGGATTCCTCTTGCCTGTCCACGGTCTCGACTGCCCACACGGACGAGGGCAAAATCGAGAAGCACATCGCGAATGTCACGAACAGGCTAAGAGCTCGCTTGCGTATACTCATAGTATCCCTCCTTAAAAAATATTTGTAAACCAATCTCACGGGCACTCGTCCGGTTCGCGGGCCCCATAAATTGGATACAATACAATTCGATTTAAGAACAGAATAGAGCGAAAAAGCTCTGGAATATACACAAAAAAGCCCAAATCTGTACTATGAGTGATATTGAAAGCGATAGTATAGATAGATTTGAAACTACTATAGCACAAATTCTAATAGGTGTCAATATCCAATGTTGGAAACTTTTTGTTAAGTTTCTGTAACAACAAATAAGGAAAAAAATGGTAATTAGAGGCAGGCGTCTCATCTGTAATATGTCCAGTCAAGGCCTTTTTCCGCGCGCCGTTTCAGGGTACATAGGGATTGTTAGGAAGTTAGCTTATCATGGAAAAACTCCTCCACCTGCGCGTTTGGCGCGATTTTGCCCCTCCGCCGTTACGCGACGGGGCTGTCTTGCACATGAGACAGTCCCCGGACTTTCCCCCATGTGACAAGACCCCGATTTTTGTGGGATTCCCTTCGCCGCGCCACACAAAAAAATCGCCCTATTTTGGTAATATTGTACAAGAACACCGCCGCACTTTAGAAAAAACCACACAATTCCATAAAAACGTGACATTAGCCCATACAACAAAAATCTATGTTGCGCTAAACTCTATGGTAGCGCGTCCTGTACCCGCGCGGGGTGACATTCGCGGCGCGTCCGCGCGGCTATGCCTGACGCCAATTAACGTAAGGAGGAAGATGAATGAAAAAGTTTCTTGCTCTTGTGATGGCGCTGGTTATGACGGCGTCTCTGGCCGCCTGCGGCGGCGGTGGCGGCGGCGCTACGACCGGCGGCGAATCCGCTGACAACACCGCTACGACTGCCGGCGGCGGTTCCGCAAGCCTTCAGGTAGCTATCTGGGACAACAACCAGCTCGCCGGACTGAAAGAAATCGCCGACGCCTGGTCTGCCGAATCCGGCGTGCCCGTCACGATTAACGTCATCACCTGGGACAGCTACTGGACTCTCCTCAGTTCCGGCGCGTCCGGCGGCACCATGCCCGACGTGTTCTGGATGCACTCCAATACCGCGCAGATGTACATGGAGAACGACCTGCTCCTCAACCTCGACGACTACATCTCCGCCGACCCCGACATCGACCTCGCCAACTACTACCCCGGCATTGTCAGCCTCTACAACTCCGACGGGCACCAGTACGCCGTACCCAAGGACCACGACACCATCGCCCTGCTGTACAATCAGGCGCTGTTCGACAAGTACGGCGTGGCCGCCCCGACCGACGACTGGACTTGGGACGATGTCTACGAGGCCGCCAAGGCTATCACGGAGGCCGGCTCCGCCGAGAACGTCTACGGCTATGCGATGAACACCTCCAACAACCAGGATGGTTGGTACAACTTCGTCTATGACTACGGCGCGCAAATCATTACCGACGACCACAAGGGCACGACCATCGGCTCCGCCGAGGGCAAGGCCGGGATGGAAATGGTTCGCAAGATTCTGACGGTCTCTGCGCCTCAGCCGGTCGTCGCCGAGACGGGTACCGATTCCCTGTTCCAGTCCAACCTCTGCGCTATGATTACGCAGGGCTCCTGGATGATTAACTCCTTCTACACCGCCGAGGGACACGACAACTACAAGTGGGCCCTCATGCCCTACGGCGACGCCAACGGGAACGGCCAGTGCGACCCCGGCGAGCGTCAGTCGGCCTACAACGGCCTCGGCTGGGCCGCCGCCGCCAGTACCCCGTACCCCGACGCCGCCTACAGCCTGATTTCCGCGTTCTGCAACGAGGCCGGACAGCGTAAACAGGCCGAACTCGGCGTGACCATGGCCGCCATTCCGGGCATTTCCGACGCCTTCTCCGACGCCTTCCCGGGCATGGACGTTTCCGCCTTCAACCGTATCGAAGACGAGGGCACGCTGTTCTTCCGCCCCTACACCCGCAACACCACCGTCTGGGAGGACAAGATTCAGCAGGACGCCTTCCTCGCCGCGTGGCTCAACCCCAACGACGAGGCCCTCATGGCCTCCGCCTGCGACAGCGCGCAGTCGATTATTGACGCCGCGATTGCCGCCGAATAACGCACCACTCCGGGCGGCGGGACGTATCGCCCCGCCGCCGACTTGACCGGGCGGGCCGCGCCGCGAAAGTCAGGCCCGCCCGCGCTATCGTGCCAATACATATAGTAAGCGTCCCCGCGTTTCGCCCGGAGCGAAATTCTGTGACGTGTACTATACTGGTAAAGGAGGAGGAGTAACTTTGACCAAAACCAAAATGACCGCCGCCGAGAAAAACGCGGCAATCTGGGCCTGGGCGTTCATCACGCCCACCATGCTGGGACTGATTGTGCTCAACTTCTATCCCATCTTCAACACCGTATGGCAATCGCTCTGCAAGACCGGCGACTTCGGGCGCGGCAATACCTTCGTCGGCCTCGCCAACTACGCCACGGTTCTGCAACAGGCCGAGACCTGGCAATCCCTCTGGAATACCATCAAGTACGCGCTCATCGAGGTACCCTTCGGCGTCGTGATTGCGCTCGTGCTCGCCGTATTCCTCAACAAGAAGCTCCCCGGCACGTCCGCCTACCGCACCATCTTCTTCCTGCCCATGGTCTGCGCCCCCGCCGCCGTCGCCATGGTCTGGCGCTGGCTCTACAACCAGCAGTTCGGCCTCCTCAACAACATCTTCCACGTCAAAGTCGGCTGGATTAACGACCCGAAAATCGCGTGGATTTCCATCGGCATTATCGGCGTATGGTCGATTATCGGCTACAACATGGTGCTCTTCATCTCCGGCCTCCAGGAAATCCCCCACGACTACTACGAGGCCGCCGACATCGACGGCGCGACCGGTATCCGGCAGTTCTTCTACATCACGATTCCCCTGCTCAGCCCGACCACCTTCTTTATCGTCCAGACACGCTTAATCGGCGCGCTGACGGTGTTCGACCTCATGTTCATGGTCATGGACAAGACGAATCAGGCCTTGAAACAGGTGCAGTCCGTGGTCTACCTGTTCTACCAGTACGCGTTTACCAACGGCAACCGCGGCTACGGCGCGACCCTCGTCATGGTTCTGCTGGCCTTCATCCTGATTCTGACGTTCATCATGCAGAAGGCCGAAAAGAAACTCGTGTTCTACAATTAAAGGAAGGAGGACTGTGCAATGGAAAGCGCGCGCGCAAGAGACCGTTTGAATACCATTATCATGTACGTCATCCTGACGGTGATGGCCTTTATCATGCTGGTACCGTTCGCGTGGATGGTGCTGACGGCGGTCAAGACCAATCAGGAGGCCATTTCCGTCGACCCGTTCTACATCTTCCCCGCCAGCGGCTGGCACTGGGAGAACTTCGCCACCGTCTGGACTTCCTACAACTTCCTCATTCTCTACAAGAATACCCTCCTGATGATTTTCTTCCGCGTCGTGTGCGCCTGCCTCACGGCGACCATGGCCGGGTACGCCTTCGGGCGGCTCAAATTCCCCGGCAAGACGCTCATGTTCTCGCTGGTGCTCATCCAAATGATGGTGCCCGGACAGATTTTCATCATCCCGCAGTACCTGATGGTCTCCAAGATGGGCATGCTCAACACGACATTCGGCCTGGTCTTTCCGGGTATCGTGACGGCGTTCGGGACGTACCTGCTGAAGACGGGCTACCAGGGACTGCCCCGTGACCTCGAAGAGGCCGCCAGTATCGACGGGTGCAACATCGGACAGCAATTCCTCTTGATTATGATGCCCCTGACGCGTTCGTCGATGGTCTCGCTGGGAATTTTCACCGCCGTTTTCGCGTTCAAAGACCTGATGTGGCCCATGATTGTCAACACCAACGCCCTGACAACCACGCTTTCGGCGGCGCTCTCGAAGATGGTCGGACAGTATTCCAGCGACTACCCCGCCATGATGGCCGCCGCCACCCTCGCCGTACTCCCTATGGTGGTTATCTACGTTATTTTCCAGAAGCAGTTCGTGGAAGGTATCGCCACCTCCGGCGGCAAACTCTAAGCCTCCTGTATCCGGCCCCTCGGGCCGGATACTTTTTTTGAAAAAATTTTCATTTTGGGTCTTTACAAACCTGAAAGACTGTGCTATAATCGCTCATGTTGAACGGGGAAGGCAACTCCGTTTCGGACAGCAACAAAATATGGGCGGTTAGCTCAGTTGGGAGAGCGCTGCGTTCGCATCGCAGAGGTCGAGGGTTCGAATCCCTTACTGTCCACCAGGTAGCCAAAAGCCTCACACGCAAGTGTGGGGCTTTTGGCTTTGTAGTAACGCACGTTGTACGCGCAAAAAGCCTTTCCCGTGTCAACGGGGAGGCGGCGCGGAGGGGCCCTGACCGCACAGGGCAACAATTTTACAAAATTCATTCGGGCACCGGGAGGCCGGCGTTTTGGTTATTTTGCACAAAGAAAGACATAATATATAATTGAAGCAAATTTTGTGCACATTGTACACAAATCTGCGGAAACGGCCTTGACATTCGTGTAAGCGACTGTATAATGTCGTTATCGTCCTTCCCTGTCCGGAAAGGGAACGGGGGATTGTCCATTCGTTCGGGTAGCGCGCGCGGAGAACGGATTAGGGCTATCTGCAAGGAGGAAAGCAACATGAAAAAACACTGGCTGGCATGGCTTCTGGCGTTCTGCCTGACGGCGGCTCTTTTGCCGGGGCAGGGCCCGGAGGCGAAAGCGGACGGCGCGTCTGTCTGGGACGGCACCGCCGCCACGGAGTTCGCCGGAGGACGGGGAACGCGGGATAAGCCGTATATCATCCAGACGGCGCAACAGCTCGCGTATCTGGCGCAGACGGTCAACAGCGGCACGGACTACAGCGGACAGTACATTTCCCTGCAAGCGGACCTGGATTTGTCGCGCCTGCCGTGGACGCCCATCGGAAACGGCTCTAACGCGCAGTTCAAAGGCAGGTTTCTCGGCAACGCCCACACCATTTCCAACCTGTATATCAACCAGCCGTCCGCCAATAATCAAGGTCTGTTCGGCTATTGCGGTGAAGGCTCTCAAATTTGGCAACTTCGCCTGACGAACATTTCCGTCACGGGCAACACGAACGTGGGTGCCATTACTGGCGCTATTACAGGATATAGCAGTAGCGCGTCCATTTATGATTGCAACGTCTCCGGCTCCGTTTCCGGCTCCGAAAACGTGGGAGGCATTGCAGGCATTGCGGGCAAGAGCAAGACTTTTATTTCCAGATGTATTAATAACGCCGCCGTATCAGCAAATAAGAATCGGGCTGGCGGAATCGCTGGATGTTGCTATGATGGTACCAGTTTTGGCGCTGCCAGCATAAATTTGTGCGTCAACAACGGCGCTGTGGATTCCTACGGCGATTACGTAGGCGGCATCTCTGGTAATACTGGCGAAACTATTTCCAATTGCATAAACACTGGAGCCATTGGCGGCAACGCAACGAATGACGTGGCTGGCATTTGCCGTAACGCTGATTCCATCATCAACTGCGCCAATATGGGAACTGTGACTTCACAGGGAAGCGTGTACGGAATTGGCTACAGCGCGGAAAACTGCTACAATACCGGTATGGTGTCCACAACCAGCACCAGCAGAAACGTGACCGCCTACAGCGTCGCAGATACAAATAACAGAAGAAACTGCTATACACTGCGTTATATTGCGGAAGAACTGGGCGAATCCGACGGAAATGGCCTGACGCTTCTGGAGGAGATGAATACCCCGGCTTTCGCCGCGACCCTCAACCGCAACATCGACACGCAACGTTATTCCACATGGCTACAGGACGCCAACGTGTACGGCGGCCTGCCCTATTTCGAACCGCGCACGGTATCCGGTATCGCCGTCACGCGGGCCCCGAAGAAGACCGCCTACGCCGCCGGAGATATGTTTGACCCCTCCCAAATGACGGTAACGGCGAACTGCTCGGACGGCTCCAGTTATGAGCTTTCCCACAACGCGCTGACATTCTTCCCCAATACGCCCCTGGCCGAGGGAACTTCCTACGTCACGGTCTTTTACGGAACCCTTACGACGACTTGCGCCGTGACGGTGTCCGCGCAGTCGGTTTCCGCGTACGAAATCGAAAGCGTCGAGGTGAAAAAGACGAACGGCGACGCGCTCTCCATGATTCCCACGGATGATTTCCTTGCCACCGTCGCCATCAGGCGCGTCGTCGGGGACGACGACGGCATGGTCATGCTGGCGGCCTATACGGCGGCGGGGCAATTCCGGGGCCTGATGTACGTCCGGGTCGACGCGCCCCCGGACAGCACCACCTACGTCACGCTTCCCGTGGAGAATCCCCACGGCGACGTTGCCAGCCTCCGGGCGTTCGTGATTTCGTCCCTGTCCGACATGCGGCCCTTGAGTGTCCCTGTGTTATACCCGGCGGCCTGAAGGCGCGGAGACGGAAGGACGCTTGCAATATTCCGGAACCGCTTCATAAAATAGGTACGGAACGCCCCGGAACGGAATCAGTATCTGGGGCGTAACGCGTAGAGGAGGCGTTTGGAATGTCGGGCGGTTATGTCATGTACCTCCGCAAGTCGCGCGCGGACGTGGAGGCGGAACAGCGCGGAGAAGGGGAGACACTCGCGCGTCACGAGCGCGCACTGCTGGAACTCGCCGGACGCATGGAGCTCAACCTGGCGGACGTTTACAGGGAAATCGTCTCCGGGGAGACCATCGCGGCGCGCCCCGTCATGCAGAAACTTTTAGCGGAAGTAGAGGCCGGGCTTTGGGCGGGGGTTCTGGTCATGGAGGTGGAGCGTCTGGCTCGAGGGGACACGATTGACCAGGGCATTGTGGCGCGGGCGTTCAAGTTCTCCGGGACGAAAATCATCACGCCGTCCAAGACCTACGACCCGGACAACGAATTTGACGAGGAATATTTCGAGTTCGGCCTTTTCATGAGCAGGCGGGAGTACAAGACCATTAACCGCCGCTTACAGCGCGGGCGTATGGCGTCCGTGCGCGAAGGCAAGTACGTCGGCTCCACGCCGCCCTACGGCTACGTCCGCAGGAAACTTGAAACCGAAAAGGGCTATATCCTCGCCCCGAATCCGGAACAGGCCGCCGTCGTCAGGCTGATTTTCGCGCTCTACACCTCCGGGGAGGACGCGCCGGACGGGACACGGCGGCGTCTCGGCGTATCGCGAATCGTCCGGCGTCTGAACGACTTGAGAATCCCGCCGCAGAGGGGGGATGTCTGGACGCCTCCCGCCGTGCGGGATATGCTCAGGAACCCGGTCTACGTCGGGAAATTGCGCTGGAACTGGCGGAAAGCGGTCAGGCGCGGGAAGAATGGGGAAATCGCGGTTTCCCGCCCGCGTTCGACGGAAAATCTTCTGCTGGCCGCTGGGCGGCACGAGGCCATCATCGAGCCGGAAGTCTTTTACGCCGCGCAGGAGTACCTGGACGCGAACCACGCCCCGTCCGTCAGAGAACGCGGCGTGGTACAAAATCCGCTGGCCGGGCTGGTTGTCTGCGGGAAGTGCGGGAGGCGAATGCAGAGACGCCCCTACTTGAAACAAGGCCTCCCGCCGCACCTGATATGCGCCAATACCGCTTGCGATACGGTCAGTTCCGACCTCGCGACCGTGGAAGCGCGGATACTCTCCTCCCTGCGCCAATGGCTGGACGGCTACCGCCTGACGTGGGGCCGGGAACCCGGAAATCACGGGGAAGCGCGTGGTCTCCGTCAGCGGGCCGTGGCAAAACTGGAAAAGGAAATCCGCGCCCTGGAAAAACAGCGCGAGACGCTTCACGACCTCCTGGAGCGCGGCGTCTACGACACGGATACTTTCCTTGAACGGAGCCGGACTGTCGCGGACAGACTTCAACAGGCCGAACGCGACAAAAAATCCATGACTATGGAACTTTGCAGAGAGCGGCAGTATGACGAGGGCCGCGAGGGCCTGATTCCCGAAATCTCGCGCTTACTGGATATCTACGCCACCCTGACGCCCAGCGGAAAGAATTTCGTGCTGAAAGAGGTCTTGGAAAAGGCGGTCTACCGGAAAGACATTTCCAGTCGTTGGAGCCGCCCGGACTGCTTCACGGTTGATTTGTACCCGAAAATCCCGCGGGCTTCTGCGGACGCGTGACTTCCAGGGTACTGGCGCGGGCGAATTGGGCCATCTGGAAATGATAGGTACCATCGTACACCAGTTGACACGGAACCTGACGGAAGAACAGGTAAAGCAGGCCGGATTTGACGCGTATTTCGTAGACCATACGACAGGCGTATACCCGACCGCAGCGTCGGGTTTCCCATGGAGCGCGGCGTCTATGCAAGTCAAAGGCGACCTCATCGCCGACCTGACGGAAGACCTCGCGGCGGAGCAGAAGGCGCGCGCGACTTACGACAATATTCTCCGGCTGTCGGACGACCCGGATGTCAACGACGTGATTCGCTTCCTCCGCGCTCGCGAAATCGTACACTTCCAGCGCTTCGGCGATACGAACTATGACAAGTTAAGTGGATTCTACCACAGAATGAGCGTCAGGGCAAGTTGTCCCGGCGTTTGTTCTGAGAATTTTTGTCGATTATAGTCGATAATTTTCCGTTTCAATGCTTGATTATCTTTCATAGATGTGATATACTGTCCGCAAAGGAGCGTGACGCGTCATGATTCAACGGGAATCCTATATGCAACAAATCCGACCTTTCATCAATGGCGAACTGGTAAAAGTCCTGACTGGCATTCGTCGTAGCGGCAAGTCCGTCATGCTGGAACTCATTCAACAGGAGTTGCTTGCTTCTGGTGTCAGTCCCAAACAGTTTATCATCCTCAATTTTGAGAAGATGGAAAATGCCGGACTTTGTACTGCTGAAACATTGCACCGTGAAATCCTGAAACGCGCCTCCGCTGTCACGGGTAAGGTCTATCTGTTCTTCGATGAGATTCAGGAAGTTACCGACTGGGAGAAGTGCGTCAACTCCTTGCGGGCTACCTTAGATTGCGACATCTATCTGACAGGCTCCAACGCAAAACTGCTGTCCGGCGAACTGGCTACCTATCTTGGAGGCCGTTATGTGGAGTTCGTCATCTATCCGTTTTCCTTTTCGGAGTTTTCGGAACTCTACAAGCAAATCTTTCCCGACGCTTCACAGGCACAGATGTTTCAAACCTATATCACGGTTGGAGGTATGCCGTATCTTGGAAACCTACGATATGAGCCGGAACCGTGCATGAGATACTTGGAAGACCTCTACAATTCCGTGGTACTGAAAGACGTTGTGAAACGAAACCATGTCCGGGACGTGGATTTGCTGGAACGAATCATCGCCTATGTGATGGCGAACGCCGGAACGGTTTTTTCGGCAACCTCTATCGCCAAGTTTCTGAAAAACGAACGCCGGACGGTATCTACCGATACGGTATTGAACTATGTCAAATACTGCAAGGACGCTTATCTGGTCTATCAGGCCAGCCGGGAGGACTTGCAGGGCAAGCAGATTTTATCCACGAACGAGAAATACTATATTGCTGACCACGGCTTACGGGAAGCTGTCTTTGGAGCCAACAGAAGGGATATTAACCTCGTACTGGAAAATATTCTCTACATGGAGATGTTGCGCAGGGGATATAAAGTAACGGTAGGCAAGCTCGGCGAACGGGAGGTTGATTTTGTCTGTGAGAAGCGCGGGGAAAAGCTCTATGTGCAAGCGGCCTATTTGCTCGCGTCAGATGAAACTATCCGCAGGGAGTTCGGAGCCTATGACGGAATCCGTGACAACTTTCCAAAGTACGTTGTGACAATGGACGAGCTGGACTTTAGCCGGAACGGAATCAAGCACCGGAACATCCGGGACTTTCTGACGCAGACGGACTGGAATTGAATCTGTCAATACGCTTGCATTTGTCTTGCTATCGCGCTACAATGTCAGCGCAGTCAAATATGGAGGATATTTTCATGTCGCAAATTCCGTTCAATGTCCATATGGATGAGGATGCCAAACCACTGTCTGACGCTATGAATACCGATGCTTTCTACAACCCGGTCAATCAGGCAATACTCCGCAAGTCTATTGCACAACTGGACGCCGGAAACGGAACGCGCCACGAATTGATTGAGGATAGCAAAAATTCGTAAGGATTGGTCAGATGTGGCACGGTGGGAGTGTGTGGAATGGAAAGATAAAGAGCGTCAGGGCAAACGCCCCAACGCTCTTTGGTATCCTTCATCCTTATATATTCCACTCTATCTTAGCGGAGCCGTCCTCCGCGATTATGATTCTATGTATCATAATCATGGCAACGGCTTTCTTGCGCTGGTAATCGGCGGTCTTCCATGACTTCGCCAGATTCACAACGACGCTGGTTTCATCCCCACGGCTTTTCAAATCCTCCATGCGTTCATACAGAGCCAGCTTATCCTTTTTGAACTGCGCGGCCTTCTGATTCGCAAGGGCAAGCAAATCGTCATTGAAGCCCCCCACCAGCATGGTATCCAAAAGCTGTTGTTCCTGCTTTTCAATCGTTTTTATCTTTAGTTTCAGTTCGTTGACCTCGGCGGAATCGCTCTTTCGCGTTGTGCGCGTTGCGCTCTTTAATTCGGACAGCTTCGCGGAAATGCAGTCGTATACCATATTCTCCAAATCTTCGGCGTAGATGGAAACTTTCGGCCCCGTGCAGATTTTCTTGTGTGATTTTCCCGTGCAGTTGAAATAACGCCGTATTTCGCCGCTTTTGTTAATTTTTCCCTTGATAGTCGTCATGGTATGCCCGCATTTCTCACAGACAACCTTCCCGGCAAGCCAGCTTGTGGGATTGCTGTAGCTGTTCGTGATTTGTCGGTTCTTTTCAAGTTTCCGTTGACATTTCAGCCAGATGTCGGAATCTATCATGCCGGGATGGGTCAACAGTACCAGCTTCATGTCAGACCAGTCAGGATTCCCCCGCTTATGCTTCGTGCGCCCGTAGAGTTGCGCCCCATATTCCCCGGTGAACATAGAAACGTCCGTTGCTATCTGTACGCCGCGCCGCTCGTAGTAGTCGTATACCTCCGAATCGGCCTTGACGTAAATTGGATTCTTCAAAAGCGTGGAGAGTTTCGCCGTTGTCCAGTGGCTACCGTTCAACGGGTTCTTATCCTCCGCTATCAGAATATCCAGCAGACGCCGTAAGGACACGCTTTCCTGCGCGTAGACCTCAAAGATATAGCGCACTTGAGCCGCCTCGGATGAAATCGGATTGAGTTTCTTAGTCTTGACATTGTGAATAACGGTCGGGATTAGCTCGAATCCATAGGGCTGACGGCCTCCCATATAGAAGCCCATCTCGCTACGGTGTGCGTAAGCCTGCGTCACGCGGCTGATTGTGGACGTTCGCTCAAACTCGGCGAATACCATCAGGAGCTTGACAATCATCTCCCCATAGGGGGAGGATGTGTCAAACGATTCCTGAGAGGATACGAACTCGACTTTGTATTCTTTGAACTCCTGCAAGATGTTCACGAAATCCGCAAGAGAACGGCTGATACGGTCAAGTTTGTATACGATAACTTTCCGAATTTTCCCTTGACGCACCAGCCGCATGAGTTTTTGGAATCCATCGCGGTTGACATTGCCGCCGGAGAAGCCGTTGTCAACGAAGGTCATGATTTGTTCGTCCCGCTCATTGGGCCGGAGAACGGAGCGGCAGTATTCAAGCTGTGTCTCGCAACTGATACTGTTTTCCCGTTCAACGGACTTCCGCGCATATAGCGCAATCGCCATTGGACACTCCCCCCTTTCTTATGGAGAAATTCGCGGATATGCTACGCGGAAACCCATTTCTGATTTCCCGCCAGCGCGGTAAACAGTTCCTCCATGAGCTGTTCACGGGTCTTTTTGTCGTTTTCCGGAACAATGACGTGTTCCACCTGATGTCTCACGTCCTTGACATCCGTATACTCGGTTTGCAGTTGCGCCATAGAAGCCTCCTTATTATATAGCCCCGCACAGGGGCGCGGTGTTGGAATCCACGTTGATTCCCTCCGTTACGATGATATGCGTGAAATCACAGCATATTTCGTGGTTGATTAGGTGCAGAATGCCCGATTGACTGTACGGGAAGAAACAGTGAATCAGTTGCGGCGGGGTGATTTTGACATCTCGCCGCCTGTACTGGCGGTCGTAGTAATGGCAGTCCTTTACAACGCCCTGACCGTCCTTGTAGTACGCCAGTTCGATGAACACAGACCGATGGAGATTTGTCTTTAGTCTTGTGCGCAACCGGACGGGCAGTCCCTTGTAGCGTTCGCCGTCCCCGACCAGAATCAGGAAACGGTATTTTTGCGGCGCGTTGCGCGCTTGGAATTGCAGGTACTCGTCCGTCGAAAGTCCGGCCTGTTCGCTCGGAACAAACTCCACGCCGTAAAAGCGTTTGTCCAGTTCCGCTTCAATGACGCTCAATAAATCTTCCGTCGAAAATGTCAGCGTCCGTAACATCTTCGGCCTTGCGCCGTAACGTGCCTCTCCGGTTCTGCCCTGATTGCGGTCAGTGTAGAAGCAATCCGCAATCGCGCAATCAGGGCCGCAGATTTCCAGCGAGAGGAAAACGCTCCTGCCGTGCTGGGTCTTGAAAGTCGTTCGGAACGCGGTTTCGTCAGGATTCGCCGCTTCCAGTCTGAGAATGCTCCGGTTCATATTCATCCCTCCCCGGAATCAGAATATATGACCGGAAGATTCGGCGATACGCTCTGACATTTTCGCGTCAGCGAGAGCGTTTCCGTTCGCGTTTACGTTTCATGGCGCGTTCCTTGTTTCGCTTTTCGATTTCACGTTTTTCGTCGCCCGCAGGAGTTCTTTCTCCGCGTTGCTCCCTCTGCCAGTCTATTCGGCTCAAATGGATAGTTGGCTCGCGGTCAAATTCTCCCTGCGCTTCGAGGCTCTCGTGACTGACCCTGATGTCCAGTCCGTTTCGTTCATAGGCGCGGTTCTGCGCTAACGCCCATTGTTCGCGCCAGATTTTGATATATTTTCGCTTGTCGTGTTCCCGGTCTTTCTCCTTGCTGAAACCGTCAGGCCCGACCGTCCGGGTAGGGACAATGATATGAACGTGGGGGTTATCCCTTGACGGGTCCTCCACGTTCTTTCCTTGGTGAATGGCGGCAACGGCGCAAAGGCCTTGTCTAATAAAATTGTGTTCTATAAAACCGCTGACAATACGAATCTGTTCGCAAATAGGTAGTTCATTCGGCAGAGAGCCTTTGAACTCCCGCGCGGTGCGGGCGTCATATCGGATTTCAGCTTTCTCAATTCTGTCACAGAGGCTTTGAAGGTTGCGGAACTCAGGCGGGGCGTTATCAGGTTGAAATATCCGGCAGTAGAGAACATCGTCTCTGCGCCTGTAGTAAGTCTCATTCCGGTAGCTGTCCCGAAGCCGTTTTCCACTGATATAGTGGACTGCTTTCGTGAGAGAACGCCCTTTCCTACGGCTTATCACGGTGACTTCCAGATGATAATTAGCCACCGATAGACCACCCCCTTTTGGCACATGGGTCTGCCCGTCCACTTACACATCAAGGGTCATCGTGGGGAACAGGCCGCCCCCTCATCTTAGGAGGCGTGTCTGCCCGTCCACTTACACATCCTCCATGCGCCGCGCTCTCTCCTTCAACTTGTCCATCAACTCCGTATCATCGGAGAGCGCGGACAGGAAGTTCTCGAATGAGGCGAATCTGGCGGCATTCTCCGCTTTGGTTGTTCCCGGTTCCAGTTCCATCAATTCCGGGAAATACTTGCAGAGCAGTTCTCCCAGAATATAGTTGCGGCGGTCGTTCAGCTTTTTCAGCTTATCCCGTACCGCCTTTTCTTCCGTGTTCCGCTGGCGGCGGGTCTTGGCAATACGCTCTTCCGCATTGGCGGTGCGTTCTTCAATGGTCAGCATTTTCGCTCCCTCGTTTCTCATGTCATTGGCCTTCGGAATCAGAAATGGTTCCCCAAGGTAGCAATCACACACTGCTATGCCGGGTAATTTCAATATCCGTATCGGTTCATTTACTGTCGGTAGAGATTCCTCGGTGTCAGCCTTGAACACTCTTCTCGGGTGCCGTTCGTTGTAGTCACATTCCCGCAAGTCAAGTTGATGTGCCATATCATAGTCGGGCGGAATCTTCTGCAACTGGAAGAACCCATCAGGCGTAAGCAACAGCACATCATTCAGCGTGGCAAGTTCATGCGGAAGAATGCGCGGTTCCCGCCCCTCGCTGACCTGTTCACTGTATCCCACGCGATTCATGGATTCGTCCAAGTGACAACTGGCGCTTTTCGACAGGATTTTGTCAACGCCAATCAAATTGCTGAGGTATTGTTGCGTTTCCGCGTCATTGCAACGTAATATGACCTGATACTGACAGTTGTCCAGTATGATTCGTCTTCCGTTCTCGCCGTAAAGTTTGTCGAGTTGCGCAAGGCTCTGAACCATCAGACAAATATTGACATTCTTGCTACGCAGTGTGGTGATAGCCGGAAGAATCATATTCAGCTTTCCAAATCTCGGAAATTCATCCATCAGCAACAGCGTCTGAATGTTTTTTCTCCCGCCCACGCCATACTTGTCCGGTCTGCGTTCTAAATGACGGAAAAGCTGGGCGTACATCAGGTTAATTGCCTTACCCCACTGCTCTATCCGCTCGGCAGGAATACGGAGAAAGATGTTGTATCTTCCCAAATCCGCCCATGTGAAGCACTTGGCTCCTTCCCGTTCTCCCCGGAACGCATGACTGATATACGGGTCCGTGGCGAAGCGCATGAGTTTGTTGCGCAAGCCCCGGTCTACATCGGCCAGCGTTTCCGGTTTCATCTCGGAAATTTCACCAAGCAGGCACTGTATGGCCGCGTCTCCCATTTTCAGCATTTCCTTACATAATGCCGACATCGTGGAGCTGAGGATTTTGCATATGCTCTCGCTGAAACTCAATTCGAGTTTGAAGCAGTAGAGCAGAGCCGCCTCAAACACGGCCTGTTCCGTCTGATACCAGAAAGGCTCCTTGGCTTCCGGTAAACTCGGAAGAAGCTCCAGAACCATTTCCTGTATATTGGGAATCAGATTCTCCTCGCCGTCCTGCAATAAGCAGCCAAACGGGTCATAGCTGGGGCCATCGGGACACATAGGGTCAAAAATCAGATACGGTCGATTTTTACCCGGCTGGTATGCGTCCGCGTAAGCCTTGGAAAGTTCACCCTTCACGTCCGTGACGCACATTAAGCCTTTCCAACTGACGATGGTCGGCTTTGCGATAGACGCGCTTTTTCCACTGCCATTTCCGCCGATGACGATGATGTTCCCTTCTTTGCCGTGCGGAATACCGATATAGTCGTCAGAGGGGAAGCCGCGCTTCATTCCGAAAGTAACCCCGGAAGGAAATGGCTGTCTGAGCATCATGTCGAGGGGAATATTCTGCACTGCTTGCGGCTGGGAGATAGGCGAAAGCCACTCTGGGGGAGAGGTTAAAGGGGGCGGTGCGGAACTGTCATCATAGTCGTACTCGTGCGTGTGCCTGTGCCTGTGCTTCTTGCCCGTTCCTTTGAGTTCCGCAATAATTTCTTCCAGAGACGGCATATACGTAGATTTTTTGTAGAGTTCGTTGAACCTTTTGTATGCTTCTTTGGACTTTTTGCTCATTCTCAAAACTCCTTGCTTTTCTTTTCTCGTTATGAGGCGTTTCATCGAACGCCTGTTTGTCAAGATATTGTATCGGCGAGTAAAGACTGAATCTCCCTATTCTCTGAAATCCCGTAATTTCGACATTTCAGGAACACGACACCCTCAATAATTAGTTGCCGAGACAATAACGTCATCAATCAGTGACGCCCATATCATATCACGCAGTATGGGAAGAGGGAATAAAAAACTTACGGCTCTTTTCCAGCGTGTTTTTGGGCAAAACAGCTATGCAAGCTGATAGATAAGGTGTAAAAAACAACCATTCGAGACCATGCGACACAATGCGATAATACTTTGCAAAAATTTCACTATTTAATTTTAGGCTATTAAAATTCGGCGTTTTAACAAAAAATATGCGTTGAACAGCCAAAATTTGTAACATTATTTACAAAAAAGGACTTTTATCCGAAATTTGCTCGTTTATGGTTCTTAGCTGTCTTTCTCTAAATATATCTGCTTTTTTGAATTTTTCATCAATACGCTATGGCGAGCGTTGCTACATATGAGACGTATTTTTACAGCCTTGCTGATAAGTTAAAAGAATCTTTTTGCAGAGCTACGCCAATAACCGGACGGCGGCTATCCGCTTGCCGAATAACCGCCGTTCGGCTCCTTGAATCAGAAAACTCATAGATTGCGAATTGACGCAAACCGGAGAAATTCTTCCCCCATCTATCATTTTTGACTGCCTTCCTGACGCACTGGACAGTGAAAAGTTCTTGTGAACAAAAAGGTAGCTCTATGAGCGGAAAAGT
>CAMHBH010000015.1 GCA_946183175.1 uncultured Oscillibacter sp. | reverse complement strand
CAGGCGCGACATGGAGACCCAGTACAGCACCCCGAACACGATGAACAGGCTTATAATATTGCTCCCGATACGCGCGAAAACGGTACCGTCGATAATGGGCGTGAGGCCGACTTTCAGCACCGACGCCAGCAGAATCACCATGAGCATATCGGGCAGGGAGTAGATGATATCCACGATACGCATGATGATGAGGTCGACTTTGCCGCCGCAGTACCCGGCGACGGAGCCGATTGTCATGCCGATAACGAGTACGATAATACTCGCGAAGAAGCCGACAGCAAGCGAAATGCGCGTCCCGTACACGACGCGGATAAAGTAATCACGCCCGGAGGAATCCGTGCCGAAGATGTGCGGGAAAACGGTCTCGCCGTTCTCGATTTGTTTCTGTTCGGTACGCCCGTAGGCGAACGGCGCGAGGTTGTTGTAGGAGGAATCGACGGGGCGTCCGGGCGTGACGCCGAGCATATTGTCGTAGGCGTAGGGCCAGAACAGGGGGATAAAAATCGAGGAAAGCGTAATCAGCACGATGACCACGAAACTAGTCAGGGCGACTTTGTTTTTGACGAGGCGCTTGACGCCGTCCTTGAAGAACGTGGACGAGGGGCGCATTTGAACCATATAGGCCTTTTCCTCGTCGGTGGCGGGGAGGAAGGCGTCCACGTCGATATGCAGACTCATTTTCTTGACGCTGTCCATAGTACGCCGCCCCCTATTCGAGATTGATGCGCGGGTCAACGACTTTGTAGAGAATGTCGCTGACGAGGTTCATGACCACTATCAGGCAGGCCAGCACGATAGTCGTACCCATGACCATGGGGTAGTCGCGGTTGGTGATACTCTGTACGAACGCGCGCCCGATTCCCGGTACGGAGAAAATACGCTCCACGACGAGCGAACCCGTGACAATGTAGGCCAGCATGGGGCCGAAGTAGGTGATGACGGGAATCAGCGCGTTTTTGAGGGCGTGTCCGAAGATGATTTTCATGCCCGAGACGCCTTTCGCGCGCGCCGTGCGGATGTAGTCCTGTCCGAGCACGTCCAGCATGGAGGAACGCGTCAGGCGGGTGATGTAGGCCATGGGATAGAGGGCCAGCGTGATAATCGGCAGAATCAGCCCGGCCCCGGTAGTGCCGTTGGCGGGGAGGATTTTCAGCCGGACGGCGAAAAGGACGAGTAACAGCGAGCCCATAATAAAGGACGGCATAGAGACAAACGCGGTCGTAATGACCATGACGGCGCGGTCTAATAGACTGTTCCGGCGGAGGGCGGCCACCGCGCCGAGTACGACGCCGACCGCCAGCGCGCTGAACGCCGCCACGACGCCCAGTTTGACCGACGTTTTCATACCGTCGGCGATGATTTCCGTCACGGTACGGCCCCGCTGTTTGAGGGACGGCCCGAAATCAAAGTGGGTCAATATGTCTTTCAGATAGGTGAAATACTGTTCGGAGAGCGGCCTGTCGAGGCCGTACTTGGCCTCCAAGGCCGCCTGTGCCGCGGGGGAAATCGCCTTCTCCCCCATGAACGGCCCCCCGGGTACCGCCCGCATGACGAAAAACGTAATGGTGATGACTACCCAGACCGTCAGGACAGCCAGCCCAATACGTTTTACGATGTAGAGCAGGGTCTTTGCGTTCATCTTGTAACCGCCTTCTTCCCCTTCAATCAGACTTTCATGCCCCCGGGAGGGCATGACTTCCGCTATTATAAGGCATTCCCGGGACGTTTGCAAGCGTCGGCGGACGCGGGGAAAGTTGGAATATACGGCGATATTCCGCTTTATCCATTCACCGTAACAAGAATTTGTCGCTTCCGACAAAATCGCTGTCTGTTTTTTGTAAAAAATCCCGAAAAACTTTTTTCGGCGGCGCGGAAAAATTCAGGAAAATTTATGAAAAAGGACTGGTATTTTCCCGGAGAATATGGTACTATTGGAAATGGCAGTTTCCACGCGTGAAAAGGCCCGGAATCCGCTTCCGGGACACATGAGGAGGAACACGGTATGCAGACAATCCAGTTTGAAGTAACTAACCCCTTCGGCATTCATGCACGCCCCGCCGCCATTCTCGCGCAGGCTTGCGTCAAGATGTCCTCACAGGTTACTGTGAAGTGCAACGGCAAGACCGCCAACGGCAACAACGTCATTCAGCTTCTGGGACTGCACGCGGCGCAGGGCTCCGTACTGGAAATCAGCGCCGAGGGCGGCGACGAGGCCGCCACGCTCGCGCAGATTGAGAAAATCCTCAACGACACCTTCGCCGAGAAGAAAAAGGTCAACGTCCTGAAAATCGCCTTCTTCGGCACCAAGGACTACGACAAGATTTTCTTCAGCGAACTGGTCAAGGACAAGGGCGAGGGCACCTTCAACTGTGACATCAACTTTTTCAGCACCCGCCTGACGCCCGAGACCGCCTATCTGGCCAAGGGCTACGACGCGGTCTGCATTTTCGTCAACGACGAGTGTCCCGCGCAGGTCGTCGACACCCTCGCCGACGCGGGCGTCAAGCTGATTCTCCTCCGCTGCATGGGCTTCAACAACGTCGACCTGGAGGCCGCCGCCCGTCGCGGGCTGACCGTCGTACGTGTCCCGGCCTACTCCCCCTACGCCGTCGCCGAGCACGCTATGGCGATTATCATGGCCGCCAACCGCCGCCTGCACAAGGCCATCTACCGCGTCAAGGACAACAATTTCTCCCTCAACGGCCTGATGGGCGTCGACCTGCACAACAAGGTCGCCGGAATCATCGGCACGGGCCAAATCGGGCAGTGCTTCGCGCGTATCTGCAAGGGCTTCGGCATGACGGTTCTGGCCTGGGACGCCTACCCCAATCAGAAGCTCGTCGACGAGGGCCTGCTGACCTACGCCGACAAGTACACCGTGCTGGAAAAGGCCGACCTGGTATCCCTGCATGTCCCGCTGTTCATGGGCGAGGGCGGCACGTTCCACATTCTCGACGCCGAGGCCATTTCCCACATGAAGGACGACGCCATGCTCGTCAACGCCGGGCGCGGCGCGCTCATCGACACCGAGGCCCTTATCGCCGCGCTCAAGGCCGGGAAATTCCACGCCGTCGCGCTGGACGTGTACGAGGACGAGGACGCCTACGTGTACACCGACCACTCTGACGACTTCATCCGCAACGAAAACCTTGCCCGTCTGCTGATGTTCCCGAATGTGGTGCTGACTTCCCACCAGGCGTTCTTCACGCGCGAGGCCTTACAGGCTATCGCGGGTACGACGCTCGAGAACGCCCGCAACTTCAACGAAGGCAATCCCCTCGGGCCCGGAGAGTGCAAGGCCTGATTGCGGTATCGTATCACCTGATTTCCGCATAGCGTAAGAAAAGAGACGGTCGAAAGGCCGTCTCTTTGCCTTTGTACGCGTAAAGCTCCCTCTGTCGCCGCGCGCGTTTCCGCACACATACTTCTTGACGGAACGGGATAAATTGTGGTATGATAACGCAACAGGGACTTCCGATTTGTGAACCGGGGAGGCGGTTATCATGAAAACCATTATTACCATTGGGCGGCAGTTTGGAAGCGGCGGTAAGGAAATCGGGATTCGTGTCGCGCGGGAACTGGGGATACCCTTCTATGACAAGGAACTCATGAAAGAGGCCGCCAAGCAAAGCGGCCTGTCCGAGAAAATCCTGGAGAGTTTCGACGAGCGCCCGAAAAGCCTCCTCTACTCCATCGCCATGGATTCCTACATCTTCTCCCTGCCCGGCACCGGGGCCGGCGATTCCCTCGAACAGCAGGTGTATTTGGCCACGTTCGACACCATCCGCCGCCTCGCCGACAAAGGCCCGTGCGTGATTATCGGACGTTGCGCCGACTACGCCCTCAACGAGAATCCGAACCTCCTGCGCCTGTTCATCTACGCGCCCATGGCCGACCGCGTGAAGCGTGTCGCGGAGCGCCAGAACCTCTCGCCGGAGAAGGCCAAGACCCTCATTCGCAAGACCGACCGCCGCCGCGCGTCCTACTACGAATACTACACCTCCCGCGGCTGGGGCGAGGTCGATACTTACGACTTCTGCCTCAATTCCAGCAGTCTGGGCCTGGGCGGCACGGTGGAACTCATCCGCGCCATGGTCGAGCACAAGGAGAACCCCGTGCCAAGCCCCACCGAGCAGGACCCCACCCGTTTATGAAAATCCCGTACGGGGTTGAAATCATAAAGCAAGGAGCGAGGAACCATGAGCGAAAAGACCAAACGAGTGCAGAGAATCGGCGTACTTACCAGCGGCGGGGACGCCCCCGGCATGAACGCGGCTGTGCGTGCGGTCGTGCGCGAGGCGCTGACGAACAACGTCGAGTGCGTCGGCATCCGGCGCGGCTACAACGGCCTCATTCGCGGCGACTACTACCTTATGACCGGGCAGGAAGTCAGCCATATTCTTTCCCACGGCGGCACGGTGCTCTACACCGCCCGCAGTGAGGAGTTCATGACCGAGGAGGGCCGGAAACGCGCCGTGGATATCTGCCGTTTCCTCGGCCTCGACGGACTGGTCACAATCGGCGGCGACGGTACCTTCCGGGGCGCGCTGGAACTCTCCCGCCTTGGCCTGCCCGTCGTCGGAATCCCCGCCACCATCGACAACGATGTCGGTTGCTCCAATTATACTATCGGTTTCGACACCGCCTGCAATACGGCCATTGACTGCGTCGACCGCCTCCGCGACACGATGTCCTCCCACGAGCGCTGCTCCCTCGTGGAAGTCATGGGCCGCCGCGCCGGATTCCTCGCGCTGTACGTGGGAATCTCCGTCGGCGCGACCGCCGTGCTCCTCCCCGAACGCGACCTCGACTTTGAGCGCGACGTACTCGAACCCATCCGCGAGGCCCGTTTCGCCGGGAATACCCACTTTATGCTCGTCGTGGCCGAGGGTGTGTGCATGGACGAGAAATTCGAGGGCGTCCACACCGTGTTCGACTTGGGCAACAAAATCAAAGAGGCCATCGGCATGAAGCCGACCGTCACCGTACTGGGACACTTACAGCGCGGCGGCAAGCCCACCGCGCGCGACCGCGAGACGGCGACGCGCATGGGCTACCGCGCGGTCAAGGCCCTCGTGGAAGGCCGCGCCAACCTTATCATCGGCACGCAAAAGGGCAAAATTGAGGAAATCCCCATCGAGGACGCCCTGAAAATGAAGAAGTCCATTCAAATGGAGCGCTACGACATGCTCCGCGACTTGCAGAACCGCGTCCCGAGACACTGAATGAACCCGGCGTTTCGGGGGATACTACGCCCAAACACCGAAAGGGGGCGGGCGTATGAACGCAAGAGCGGGCTTTATGGCCGGAATCGGCGCGGGCCTGATGGCGGGCGCGTTCGCGGGCGCGATGTTGCCCACGAGCCGGACGCAGGTCGGGCGGAGTATGCGGAAACTCGGGCGCGCCGTGGACAAAGCCGTTGACAACGTCATTTCCGAAATGCGTTGAACTTCCGGGGGAGCGTCAGTTCCCCCGGAAAACGTTATGCGCGCGGCGGGGAGGCTGAAAGCGGGAAGGGGTCCGACATTTTTCCGCTTGACAAACCGTGGGAAACATAGTATACTCCGTTAAACTGTTGAAGTGGAAGTAAAACCTGTCGTGCCCTCGCAGAGAGTCCGGGGAGCTGGGAGCCGGGCAGAACGCAGACAGGCAAATGGGCCACGGAGGGCGCGGGGAAATACGCGACGTGCGGGCATACGTCAGTTGCCGGGGGTATGCTGGTACCCCGCAAAGTGCGCGCTACGGCGCGAATCAAGGTGGCACCGCGAGTTACTAACACTCGTCCTTGACATTTTATGTCGGGGGCGATTTCTTTTTGCCCCCGGTACGGGAGGCGCGACGATGATTCAAGAGGCCATTGTAAAAATCGTGAGCAAGGAAGACCTGACCTATCAGGAAGCGTATCAAGTCATGGGCGAAATCATGAGCGGGGAGACCAGTCCGACGCAGAACGCGGCGTTTCTGGCGGCGCTGTCGACGAAGAGCACGCGCGCCGAGACGATACAGGAAATCACGGGCTGCGCGGCGGCCATGCGCGACCACGCCGTGAAAGTCGACGCCGGGGACGTGTTCGAGATTGTCGGCACCGGCGGCGACAACGCGCAGAGCTTCAACATCTCCACGACGGCGGCGCTGATTGCGGCGTCGGGGGGTATGCGCGTGGCCAAACACGGCAACCGGGCGGCGTCGTCGCGGAGCGGCACGGCGGACTGTCTGGAGGCGTTAGGCGTCAACATCCAGCAGAGCCCGGCGCGCTGTCGGGAACTGTTGGACGAGGCCGGATTCTGCTTCTTTTTCGCGCAGAAGTACCATACTTCTATGAAGTACGTCGGGGCCATCCGGCGGGAGCTGGGATTCCGTACGGTGTTCAACATTCTGGGGCCGCTGACGAACCCCGGTTCCCCGTCCGTACAGCTTCTGGGCGTCTACGACGAGTATTTAGTCGAACCGCTGGCGAAAGTCCTGACGAGTTTAGGGGTCAGGCGGGGCATGGTCGTCTACGGACAGGACAAGCTCGACGAAATCTCGCTGAGTTCGCCGACGACGGTCTGTGAGTTCCGCGACGGCTGGTTCCGTTCGCGCGTCGTGACGCCGGAGGAGTTCGGGCTTGAGCGTTGCGCGAAGTCGGAATTGCGCGGCGGCACCCCCGCCGACAACGCCGCGATTACGCTGGACATCCTGCACGCCAAGCCTGGCCCGAAGTCGGACGCGGCGCTACTCAACGCGGGCGCGGCGCTGTACCTGGGCGGCAAGGCGGGGGACATTCAGGACGGTATCGGACTGGCGCGGGAGCTGGTCGCGTCGGGCAAGGCGTTCGAGACGCTCGAAAAGGTACGGGAAATCAGCAACCGACCGGAGGCCGACGCGTGAGTATTTTAGACGAACTCGCGGCGCATGCCCGGGAGCGGGTATTAGCGGACGCGGAGCGCGATTCGCCGGAAGTCGTGCGGGCGCTGGCCCTACAGGGCGGCGCGGCGCGCGGCGACGCGTTCCGGGAGGCATTGCGGAAACCCGGCATGAGCTTTATATGCGAAGTCAAGCGGGCGTCGCCGTCGAAGGGGCTGATTGCGAAGAACTTTCCCTATCTCGATATCGCCCGGGAGTACGCGCGCGCCGGGGCCGACGCGGTGTCGGTGCTGACGGAGCCGAAATGGTTCCTGGGTTCCGACGCGATTTTCCGCGACATCCGCGCCGGAATCGACACGCCCCTGTTGCGCAAAGATTTCACGGTCGACGAGTACCAGATTTATCAGGCGAAGGCCATGGGCGCGAATGCCGTACTGCTCATCTGCGCCCTGCTGGACACCGATACCTTGCGGCGCTATTTGTCACTGTGCGCGGACTTGGGGCTAGCGGCGTTAGTCGAGGCCCACGACGCGCGGGAGATTGATTCGGCGGTATCGGCGGGGGCGGAGATTATCGGCGTCAACAACCGCAACCTGAAAGATTTCAGCGTTGATTTCGGCAACGCGGCGCGCCTGCGGGAGCGGATTCCGCCGGGGTGCTGGTACGTCGCGGAAAGCGGGGTACGGCGTCCGGAGGACGTGGCGGCACTGCGCGAAGTCGGCGCGGACGCCGTGTTAATTGGGGAGGCGTTCATGCGGAGTGCCGACAAGGGGAAATTCCTTGCGGATATGCGCGCGGCGGCGGATGGAGCAGGTGTACGGGCAACGGACAGGGAGGCGGCGACGTGACGCGAATCAAAATCTGCGGCCTGACGCGCCCGGAAGACGTGGACGCCGTCAACGCGGCGCGGCCCGACTTCTGCGGGTTCATCGTCGACTTCCCGAAGTCGCGGCGCAACGTGTCGCACGCGCAACTACGCGCACTGCGTGAACGCCTCGACGGTGCGGTTGTGCCCGTGGGCGTATTCGTGGACGCGCCGCCGAAAGTCGTCGCGGCGTTGCAGAATGACGGCACGATTACGGTCGCGCAACTGCACGGACACGAAAGCGGGGACTATATCGCGGCTTTGCGGGCGCTGACGGGCGGGAAACCTGTCTGGAAGGCGTACCGCGTCCGGACGCCCGCCGATATCGGGGCGGCGCGGCGCTCTACGGCTGACCGCGTACTGCTGGACAACGGCACCGGGACGGGGCGCGTATTCGACTGGGCGCTCGTCGGGGAAATCGGGCGTCCGTGGGTACTGGCCGGCGGCCTGACGCCGGAGAATTTACAGGACGCCGTGTGTACTCTGCGCCCGTGGGGCGTGGACTTGTCAAGCGGCGTCGAAAGCGGGGGCGTCAAGGACGCCGGGAAGATTTCCGCGGCGGTCGCGGCGGTGAGAAAGGAGTTGGGACACGATGTCTAAAGGACGCTTTGGCATTCACGGCGGGCAGTACATGCCCGAAACGCTCATGAATGCCGTCATAGAATTAGAGGCGGCTTACGAAGCCTACAAAAACGACCCGGGATTCAATGCGGAACTCGACGCCTTGTTTCAGGACTACGCGGGGCGTCCGTCGCGGCTGTACTACGCCGGACGCGTCACGGAGGATTTGGGCGGCGCGAAGGTGTACCTGAAGCGGGAGGACTTGAACCACACGGGCGCGCACAAAATCAACAACGTACTGGGGCAGGCGCTACTCGCGAAAAAAATGGGCAAAACGCGCCTGATAGCCGAGACGGGAGCCGGACAGCACGGCGTGGCGACGGCGACGGCGGCGGCGCTGTTCGGGATGGAATGCGTAGTCTTCATGGGCGAGGAGGACACCCGCCGACAGGCGCTGAACGTGTACAAAATGCGTCTGCTGGGCGCGGAGGTGGTACCCGTTCGGACGGGCACGGCGACGTTGAAGGACGCCGTATCGGAGGCAATGCGGGAGTGGACGAGCCGCGTCAGCGATACGCACTACTGTTTGGGTTCGGTGATGGGGCCGCACCCGTTCCCGACGATTGTACGCGACTTTCAGGCGGTGATTTCGCGGGAAATCAAGGCGCAACTCATGGAAAAGGAAGGCCGCCTTCCGGATGTTGTGATAGCCTGTGTCGGCGGGGGGTCGAACGCAATCGGGGCGTTTTACCACTTTATCGACTGCCCGACCGTACGGCTAATCGGCTGTGAGGCGGCGGGGCGCGGCGTGCACACCCCCGACACCGCCGCGACTATCGCCACCGGGCGGCTTGGCATTTTCCACGGTATGAAGAGCTACTTCTGCCAGGACGACTACGGGCAGATTGCGCCTGTCTACTCGATTTCGGCGGGGCTGGACTACCCGGGAATCGGGCCCGAACACGCGCACCTGTACGACACCGGGCGGGCGGAGTACGTGCCCGTCACGGACGAGGAAGCCGTGAACGCGTTCGAGTACCTGTCGCGCAAGGAGGGGATTATTCCGGCGCTGGAATCGGCGCACGCGCTGGCCCACGCGTTGAAGCTCGCGCCGACGATGAATAAAGAGCAAATTATCGTAGTAAACCTGTCGGGGCGCGGCGACAAAGACTGTGCCGCCGTGGCGCGTTACAGAGGGGAGGAACTTTCGGAATGAGCCGGATTTACGAGGCGTTTACGCATGGGAAAGCGTTTATTCCGTTCATCACCTGCGGAGACCCCGATTTGCACACGACGGCGGAGGCCGTACAGGCGATGAGCGAAGCGGGGGCGGATTTGATAGAATTAGGCATTCCGTTCTCGGACCCGACGGCGGAGGGGCCGGTCATACAGGCGGCGAATGTCCGGGCGCTGTCGGGCGGGGCGACGACCGACAAAATTTTCGACATGGTGTGCGAACTCCGGGAGACCGTCACGGTGCCGATGGTGTTCATGACTTACGCGAACGTGGTTTTTTCCTACGGCACGGAGCGTTTCGTATCGCGCGCGGCGGAAATCGGGATGGACGGGTTGATTTTGCCGGACGTACCGTTTGAGGAAAAGGCAGAGTTCGTGTCGGACAAGCTGGACTTGATTTCGCTGATAGCGCCCACGTCGGGGGAGAGAATCGCGGCGATTGCGCGGGAGGCGCGCGGATTCGTCTACTGCGTCTCGTCGCTGGGCGTGACGGGGATTCGCGGCGCGATAACGACGGACATCGGCGGGATGGTGTCGCTGGTACGGGCGGCGAATCCGGGGATTCCGTGCGCGGTGGGGTTCGGGATTTCGACGCCCGAGCAGGCCGCCGCAATGGCCCGGCACGCCGACGGGGTGATTGTCGGGAGCGCGATAGTAAAGCGTATGGGGCAGTACGGGCGCGGGGCCGTGCCGTATGTGCGGGAGTACGTCGCGGAAATGAAGGCCGCCTTGCGGTAATGTCGAGGAAGGCGGCCTTGCGGTAAATGGAAAGCTGTCCCGGACTTGCGACGAGTTTGGGACGCCGAACCCGAACTGTCCGCCGTGCTCTTGCGGGACATTCAGGAATCGCGGGAGTTTGTCTACGGCCCCTCGACCGCATTCGCGCTTGGGCGCGGAGTGGACGGGGAGATTGTCACGGGCGACCTCGCCGAACTGCCGCACGTCCTGATTGCGGGCACGACGGGTTCCGGGAAGTTCGTACTCCTGAACGGCGCGTCCCACACATAGCGAACACTTTCCTAAGAGAAAAAATCTAATTTTCTAAACTTATTTTCGCGGAAGCGGGAAAATACAGGGTAACTCTCCCCGAAATCCGAATTTTTAAGGGAAGTCAGAGATTGACAAAATGTTCACTATTGTCCGGGGAAAATGGGACACAGCGAATCAAATATGTAAAATCCCCTGAAACCGCTGTTTCCAGACGGTTTCGGGGGATTTTTGGACAAATCAGCGTTTGGAGAACTGGGGAGCGCGGCGGGCGGCTTTGAGGCCGTACTTCTTGCGCTCTTTCATTCTGGGGTCGCGGGTGAGGAGGCCGGCGCGCTTGAGAATGGGCCGGTTGTCCTCGCTGGCGAGCAGCAGGGCGCGGGAAATGCCGTGGCGGAGGGCCCCGGCCTGTCCGGCGACGCCGCCGCCCGTGACCGTGGCGATGATGTCGACGCGCCCGGTATTCCCGGTGAGTTCCAGCGGCTGGCGGACGACCATTTTCAGCGTATCGAGGCCGAAATACTCGTCGATGTCGCGTCCGTTGACGGTAATCGCCCCGGAGCCGCCCGGGAAGAGGTGTACCCGCGCCACGGAGGATTTCCGGCGGCCCGTGCCGTACAGATAGGGCTTCTTAGACTGGTACATGGTTCAATCCTCCTTAATTCAGCGGGATGGGCCTCTGGGCCTGCTGCTGGTGGTTCTCGTCGGCGTAGATGTGCAGACGCTTCAGGGAATCCTTGCTCAGGGTATTGCGGGGCATCATGCCGCGCACCGCCACGCGCATGGCGAGTTCGGGCTTCTCCTGCATGAGAATCCGGTAGGGGGTCTCCTTGAGGCCGCCGACCCAGCCGGAGTGCGTACGGTAGAATTTCTGCTGTGCCTTCTTGCCCGTCAGTACCGCCTTCGACGCGTTAATGATAACAACGTAGTCGCCGCAGTCGGCGTGGGGGGTGTAAGTGGGCTTGCCCTTGCCGCGCAGAAGGTCGGCGGCGCGCACGGCTGTTTTGCCGAGCGGCTGACCGGCGGCGTCAAGGATGTACCACTTGCGCTCGATGTTGGCTTTGTTGGCCATGAAAGTGGACATTGCGTTTTCCTCCGATATGATGTGATTTCGCTTTACAAATCGCGGGTTCCGGACTATAATTGTGCGGCGCGACGTTAGTTATACCACGCCGCCGGAGGATTTGTCAACAGATTTTTCACGCCGCGTCCGGAATCCTCGCGAATACTCCGCTTTTCGCCGGATTCCTCGTGATTCCTCGATTCGCAATTCAAAAAACGCGGCGCGGTTTTCCACGGCGTAAGTACGCCTCAGAGAATCCAGTGCAGAAGGATGAGCAGGACCAGGCCGGGCATGCCGAAAATGCCCACAATCAGGGCGTTGACGAGGTTGAGGCCCAGCGACACCCCCGGGAGCATATTCACGAGCCAGAGCGCGAGCAGGCCGAGGGCCGCGTTGACCGCCAGTTTCATGGCCAGACGCAGGGGGGCCGTGAGAAGGCGTATCCCCGCCACCACCAAAAACACGATGATAACCACGCTGATGAGTTCATCCATACTGTTTCCCTCCAATCTTATGGCGTCCCGGTCTTTCCAAAAGTCCGGATACTACCGATATTACAGTATACCGGAAACAACCCCGTTTGTACAGCCCTATTCGCCTCTCTGCCACGCCGGGTCGGGCGCGGGAGGGGCCCGCCTTATGACGGGGTGCCCTGATTAAGATAGGACAGCGGGCGCGTTTTTATGCGGGAGTGTGGCGTATGGAGTACATGCGGGAGGCTTTGAAACTCGCGGCGGAGGCGGCGGAGGCCGGGGAAGTCCCGGTGGGGTGCGTAATCGTACACGGCGGGGAAATCGTCGGGCGGGGGCGCAACCGCCGCGAGGCCGCGCAGAGAACCGACGCACACGCCGAATTAGAGGCCATCGCCCAGGCCAACGCCGTACTCGGTACGTGGCGGCTGGACGAGTGCGACCTGTACGTGACGCTGGAGCCGTGCCCGATGTGCGCGGGGGCGATTCTCAACGGGCGCGTCCGGCGCGTCTACTTCGGCGCGCGCGACCGCGCTATGGGCGCGTGCGGCGGGGTGCTCAACCTCTTTATGGAGGATTTCCCGAATAAAACGGCCCTGCAAGGGGGTATCATGGAGGAGGAGTGCCGGGACATGCTGTCGGCGTTCTTCTCGAACCTGCGGGCCGCCGAAAATTCACGTTCCGTTCATGACACGGGCGGCGATATCCGCTATGATAGCGGGGTACCCGACGGAACGGACACGCGAAAGGAGTGACCATGAAACGTAAGAAAAGCAGTTTTTTGCGACGCGTTTTTCAAGCATTCTTATTTCTGGTGGCGCTGGCGACCGTCAGCGCGACGGTATTCGTATTCTGGGCGGTCGTGACGAGCCCGCAACTGGACTTGAAGAAAGTGGCCCCCCAGCGCTACCGTACCACCATGCTGGACGCCGACGGAAACGTCATGCGCTACCTCGCCGGGGAGGAGGCCAACCGCGTCTACGTGCCCATTCACCAGATTCCGAAGCACGTACGGGAGGCCTTTATCGCCATCGAGGACCAGCGGTTCTACCAGCACAACGGCGTCGACGTGCGCGGAATCGGGCGCGCGCTCGTCGAGGACTTGCGGAGCATGAGCTTCTCGCAGGGGGCCAGTACCCTCACGCAGCAGTTGATTAAAAATAACATGTTCGCCTCGGGCATGGAGGAGCGCACGCCCGCCGAAAAGCTGACCCGTAAAATACAGGAACAGTACCTCGCCATCGTGCTCGAGAGCATGAAGGACAAGGACTGGATTCTCGAAAACTACCTGAACACCATCGACCTGGGCGGGGTGTGGGGGGTGGAGGCGGCGTCGCTGAAGTATTTCGGGCGGCACGTATGGAGCCTGAGCACGGGAGAGGCCGCGGCAATCGCGGCGATTACGAAGAACCCGTCGCTCTACAACCCCCTCCGGCACGAGGAGGACAACGCGTTCCGGCGGAAGCTCGTGCTCCGCGGAATGCTCGAACAGGGCTACTTGAGCGAGGGGGAGTACGAGGCGGCCGGCGCGGAGGACGTGTACGAGAAAATCCGGCGCGCGGCGGAGAGCGGCCAGAGCGTCGGGACGGTCTATAGCTGGTTCGAGGACGCCGTGCTGGAATCCGTGCGCAACGACCTGGAGCAAGTTGGGCGCTATACCCCGGAGGAGTGCTGGGAGCTGATTTACAGCGGCGGCCTGACGATTGAGACCACGCAGGACAGCCGCATACAGCGCGTATGCGAGGAAAATATCGACCTCCTGCTCTCGGACGCGCAGTTTACCGTAGTCGTGATGAACCCGCGCACGGGGGCGGTTGTGGGGATTATCGGCGCGAACGGCGAAAAGACCGTCAGCCGCGCCCTCAACCGCGCGATTTCGTCCGTGCGCCAGCCCGGTTCCACGCTCAAACTCCTCGGGGAGTACGCCGAAGCCCTCGAACAGGGTACCATTACCCTCGGCACCGTCTACGACGACCGCCCGACGAAGTACCAGACCGACGGCAGTACCGTCAAGAACTCCGACGGGCGCTACCGGGGGCGTATCACGATACGGGAGGCCATCGCCCACTCGGTCAATACGGTGGCCCTGCAGTGCTTCCAGGACATCGGCCTCGACGCCGTCTGGGAACGCCTGAAGCTGTTCGGTTTCGCGCACCTCGACGACGAGGACCGCGTGGAGGCGCTCGCCCTCGGCGGCACCCACCACGGGGTGACGAATCTGGAGCTGACCGCCGCCTACGCCTCCCTCGCCAACGGCGGAATCTACACGGAGCCGCACTTCTACACGCGCGTGCTCGACCAGGACGGCGAAGTGTTATTGCAGAAAATCCCGAAGAGCCGCCGCACCGTCAGCGAGAAGACCGCGTTCCTGCTGACTTCCGCCATGGAGGACGTGCTCACCTCGGGCACCGGACGCCGCGCCAGTTTCCCGGGGCAGGGCCTCGCGGGGAAGACCGGCACCACCACCGAACAGCGCGACTTGTGGTTCGTCGGCTACTCCCCCTACTACGTCTGCGGCGTGTGGAGCGGCTACGACGACAACAGCCCCCAAAGCGACAACGAGGCGCAGGCCTTATGGCAGGAAGTCATGCGGGGCGTACACGCCGACTTGCCTACGGCGGTATTCGAGGCCCCGGACGGCATGGAGTACCAGAGGATTTGCACGAAGTGCGGACAGCTCGCCGCGCGCGGCATCTGCGACAATACCGTGCAGGGCGACAAGACACGCCTGGAGCTGTACGTGTTGGGGACGGCACCGCAACGCGTCTGCGACTGTCACATGCTCCGGAATATCTGCCTCGACAGCGGCGGCCTCGCGAACGGGTCGTGTCCGCGCGTGGAGTCGCGGGTCTTCCTGCGCGACGGCACCCGGGACACCGAAGACGCCGCGGCGATTATGCCGTCGTGGGCCTGTACCGCACACGGCGTGTACTGGGCCTGGGAGGAACCGGAGCCCGCGCCCGAACCGGAACCCGTACCGCAACCGGAACCCGTACCCAAAGCGCCTCCCGACGACGGAATCGCGCCCTGGGTCGAGGAACTCTGGCGCGACTTCCGGCGGCATATCGGCTGGGATGATTGAAACAAGGGAGGGTGAAACGATGAAAAGGGCAATATGCCTGTTGCTGTGTCTGCTGATGTTGACGGGCGGGGCACCCGCCGCCGCGCCGGACACCCGCGCCGCGTCGGTATGGCTGTTTGAGGGCGAAAGCGTCACGAGCGGGGAAAGCGTCACGAGCGGCGGACAATCCGTCACGAGCGGCGAAAGCGTCACGAGCGGCGGACAATCCGTCACGAGTGGCGAAAGCGTCAACAGCGGCGAGGAGGTCGTGCAACTGACGCCCCCGACAAGATTGGGCTGGGGCCGGGATTATCACTATCTTCTGGAATACTACGGCAGACAGAACAGCGACCGGATTCTGTTAGACGACATGGAGGTGCCGTACGTCCCCTGTCCCGGCATGATGTACTGGTCTATTGACGGCGTGAATCAGCGGCGGTACCGGATTGAGCTGTACCGGCAGGACCCCGAAACCGGGCCCGTCCTCGTGGAGACCGTCGAGAATTGGGAGGTCGCCCCTGCCGGCAGAAGGGAATCGGTCAACAGCGGCGGGCAGTCCGTCATCAGCGGCGACGGCGAGCGCACCATGGAGAGCAGTTTCCACTTCTTCTGGGACAACCACGTCAGCGGCGACTACTATTTCATGGTTCGCGCCATCGGCGACAATATCCGCTACCTCGACAGCGAGGTTGCGCTGTCCGATACGTGGACTTACGAGGCACCCGAAAACCAGTTGAGCCGCTCGTCGCGCCCGCGCTGGAAGAACGTCTCCGAGGCCGCGACCGCCTTCATCTACGCCCCCACCGACGCCGAGGACGCCGCCAACGGACACCTGGACAGCACCTACCGCATAGGCTACGAGGCCCGCTGGTGGTACGCCGCCGCCCTGACCAATGACGACGCGAACGGTGGCGGCAGTACGGGCGGCGGCAGTTCCGGCGGCGGGCAGTCCGTCACCAGTGGGGAAAGCGTCACGAGCGGGGAAAGCGTCACGAGCGGCGAATCGGTCACGAGCGGCGAATCGGTCACGAGCGGGGAATCCGTCGCCAGCGGCGGCACCACCACCCCCACCCGCACATACGACCCGACCAAACCCGTCAACGCCGGGACTATCCTCACATTCTACCCGAGGCATTTCGAGTTCCAGCCCTCCGAAAAGATACTCGCCGACTTCGGGAGCGGCTACTATTCCGTACAGGTTCGCGCCCTGAGCGGCGATATGACGCAGGCCAAGCCCAGCGAATGGTCGGAACTGAGCATGGCCCGGTACATCGCCGCCGACAATGAAGACCTCAACACGATTGTCAACCGTGTCACCAGAAATTCCGACGCCTACAACCTCCAACTCGCCATTAACAACGTCCGCAAATTCGGCACCTACCGCCTCCTCGAACTCATGAACGCCGACAAGAACAATACCGGGGCCATTCAAAACCTCGTGGACCTGGAAGACATGACGGGCAATTACGCCCAGATTGTGGTCTCGGGCGGGCTGTCGGAACTCTTCCCGGAGGGAAAAATTAACGTCGTCGGCGCGGGGCTCAACCTCGACCTCGGGCAGACCGTCGTCTTTCACCTCGGCGCGGCCCACGCCGACGAGGTGCCCTCTACCCTCTACTCCAACGCCGTCCGCTTCTCCATGCAGTTACTCGACACCAACGGCGCATCCCTCACCGCCGGGAACACGGAATTGCGCGTGCCCGCTAAAATTACGCTCCCGATTCCAAGCACCATCGCCCCCAGCTTCTTTGTGATTCTGCACCACCGCATGGACGGCACCGTAGAGACGCTTCAGAATGTCTCCGTACAGAAAATACAGAATCAGTGGTACGCCAGCTTCGTGGTCACGAACTTCAGCGACTTCACCATGGCGGAGCAAAACGTATTCCTGAACGCGGTACCGTATCCGGGCGGGGTGTCGGTGTCCTACCGCTTCCGGACGGGCGGCGTACAAACCGCCTTTTGCGCGGTTCGCGACAGGTCGGGGCGTCCGTGCGCCGTGGCGGCCCTGGAACCCTCCGAAACCCGTAGAACGGTACAAATCCCCTGCGACGCCCCCGCTACTGTGCGCCTGTTCCTGCTCGACGCGAACCGGAAACCCGTATTCCCCGCCGTCGAGGCCTCCGCGACCTGAAATTTCTCCGCACAACGAAAATCCCGGAACCTCCCCCGCGTCCACGGGGGAGGCGGCCCGTAGGGGCTAACGTTATCTGTAAGGAGTTCTCTATGCACGCTATCATTACCGTACTGGGACAGGACAAAGTCGGCATTATGGCCGCTATCTGTACCCTGCTCGCCGAAAATAACGTCAACATTCTGGACATTTCCCAGACTATCCTGCAAAGTTCCTTTACGATGGTCATGGCCGTGGACTTGAGCGCGTCGCGGCTGTCCATCGGCGAACTCCGGGGCGCGCTGGAAACCTTGGGCGCGTCTATCGGGATGTCCATCCGAATCCAGCGCGAGGAACTCTTCGACGCCATGCACCGCGTTTGAGGAGGAATTCCCATGTTGAACCAAAAGGAAATTCTCTCCACCATCGAAATGATTGCACAGCAACATCTCGACATCCGCACAATCACCATGGGCATTTCCCTGCTGGACTGCGCCGACCCGTCCGCGTCGCGCGCCTGCCGGAAGCTCTACGACAAAATCACGCGCCACGCCGAGAAACTCGTCGCGACCGGGGAGGAAATCGAACGGGAGTTCGGCATTCCCATCGTCAACAAGCGAATCTCCGTGACGCCCGTCGCGCTCCTCGCCGCCCCCGGCGATTCCGACAACTACGCCCCCTACGCCGCCGCCCTCGACCGCGCCGCGTTCGCGACGGGCGTCAACTTCATCGGCGGCTTCTCCGCGCTCGTACACAAGGGCATGACCCGCGCCGACGAGTGCCTGATACGCTCCATCCCCGAGGCGCTGTCGACGACCGAACGCGTCTGCGCGTCGGTGAACATCGGCTCCACGCGCTCCGGTATCAACATGGACGCCGTGTCGCTCATGGGGAACGTTATCACGGAGACCGCCCGCGCGACTGCCGACCGTGACGGGTTCGGCTGTGCAAAACTGGTCGTCTTCTGCAACGCCGTCGAGGACAACCCGTTTATGGCGGGGGCGTTCCACGGCGCCGGGGAGGCCGAGAAGGTTATCAACGTAGGCGTATCGGGGCCGGGCGTCGTGCGGCACGCGATAGAGGCCGTGCGCGGCGCGCCGTTCGACGTGCTCGCCGAGACCGTCAAGAAGACCGCCTTCCGGATTACGCGTGTCGGACAGCTCGTGGCGCTGGAAGCAAGCCGGCGTCTCGACACGCCGTTCGGTATCGTAGACCTCAGCCTCGCGCCCACGCCCGCCGTCGGCGACAGCGTGGCCCGGATTCTGGAGGAAATGGGGCTGGAAGTCTGCGGCACGCACGGCACGACCGCCGCGCTTGCGCTGTTGAATGACGCCGTGAAAAAGGGCGGGGTTATGGCGTCGTCGAGCGTGGGCGGACTGTCCGGGGCCTTCATCCCGGTCAGCGAGGACGAGGGCATGATTGCCGCCGCGCGCGCCGGCGTACTCTGTCTCGACAAGCTGGAAGCAATGACTTGTGTCTGTTCGGTGGGGCTGGACATGATAGCCGTACCCGGGGACACGCCCCCCGAGACTATCGCGGCGATAATCGCCGACGAGGCCGCCGTCGGGATGGTGAATCAGAAAACGACTGCTGTCCGGTTACTCCCCGCGCCCGGGAAGTCCGTCGGCGATACGATTGAATTCGGCGGGCTGTTGGGTACCGCGCCCGTCATGCCCGTACACAAGGAATCGAGCGCGGCGTTTATCCGTCGCGGCGGGCGAATCCCCGCCCCCCTGCAAAGCCTGCGCAACTGACAAGAACCCTTGATACCATAGGCGTTAAGCTAATTTTGAACGCGCATAAGAACCGGGAGATGCTCTCCGGCGTCGCGTCCGGAGGGGAAAAGCGCCGCGCCGAACGTAAAGTTCACAAGCAGACAATTGCTCGCGTAACACTGGAAGCCCGTTCCGTACTGCAAACGTACAAAACGGGCTTCCAGTTATTTCACTCATGTGGGCGTAAAGGTAAACGCCACACGTATACTTACGGTATCCGTCGCCCGCCAGCTTCCCGTTTTGGGGGCGCTCGCGGAACCGAACGCCCGCAGAGCCGCATAAGTTGGGGAATCGTCATCGGCGGTGGGAATCGTCAGGACTTCCGACAGCTCCGGGGTCGCGTTCGCGCCGTTGCGGACAACAAGCTGATTCGACGCGCCGCTGTAACTCCCGCTCCACCGCACGTCGCCGGACTGGTCAGGGGCGTTTTGGAACTCGTAGTACACGAACAAATCTTTGTTTTGCATATCGTTCGCGTCGTCGACGAAACGGACTGCCGACGACGAATCCTCCGCCCAGCCAATCGCCGACGCCTGTACGCTCAACGCCACGTTACTGCGGTTGACAAGCACAATCGTGTCACTGACAATCTCGTCCTGCGTGGTATCCGAACCCTGCTGGACTTTCAGGCGATAAGGATTGATAAGAATGCGCCCGGTGTCCGGGACTTCCACGGAAATGACAGGGATTTCTCCGAACAGCGTTGCGAACGCTTCCTCTTCGTCCGGCAACAGGGGAATGGCCCTGACTGCCATTCCGGCACTCACCGCAAGAGGCGCTGTCGTGTCCGTCGCGGGTTCGTCGACTGCCTCCGGTACGTCTTCCGCTACGGGTTCCTCTACCGTCTCCGGTTCGTCCTCCACTGCGGGTTCCGCGCTGACTACGGATTCCTCCTCCGCTACGGGTTCGTCCGCTGTCTCCGGTACGTCGTATGGACGGATTGCGGGGTCAAAGTCGCCCCAGGATTTTACGGGAACGGGCGCGGCGAACGGTTACGCGCCGCCGCGAATGCCCGTTACTGGAAATTCGGTTCCGGTTTCTCCTTACTGGAGGAGTTGGAGCACGCCCTGAGGCTGTTGATTGGCCTGCGCAAGCATGGCCTGCGCGGACTGCACCAGAATGCTGTTCTTGGTGTACTTCATCATTTCGTCGGCCACGTCCGTGTCGCGGATGGTGGACTCGGCGTCCTGGATGTTCTCCTGCATCACGGAGAGGTTGTTGATGGTGTGTTCGAGACGGTTCTGCGTCGCGCCAAGCGTACCGCGCACGTCAGAAACGTAGTTGATAGCCTCTTTGATAGCGTCCATCGCCGTTTGTGCGGTTCCCTGTTGACTAATGTCAATGGAATCAATAGACAGAGCCTTAGTGTGAATGTCATTAATTTGAACGCTCATCTGATTGAACGATTTATTAGTATCGCCAATTTGAAGCGTCAAACCGCCATTCACTACCGACACAGCCGCCTCGTTACTGGCGACATAAGAACCGCTACTGTTCGCCGTCGCAAGATTAACGGAAATCGTCATTCCATCATACAACGTCGCATTGTCCGCTGTAGCGGTGGTTTTATCCACAACGGCCTTAAAGAGAACCGTACCGCCATCCTTGCCGCCGACGTTCACAGAAGAGGTTGTTCCTGCCGCTCCCGTTACTGCGGTAGTGGGATTGACCGCTTTCCACGTAATGCCAGTAACAGCAGTCGTATGTCCCGCCTCCACAGTGCCATCTGCGGCAACCTTAACAGTCAGGGGAGTGATGGTGCCAGCTCCGCCGCCTGTAACTTCTATGCTCTGTAATCCGTTGGCTACAGCAGTGTATCCGCTTACCGTTCTGCCCATCGTACCATCCAGCAACTTCAGCCCGTTGAAGTTAGAACTGTCCGCGATACGGTCAATTTCATTACGGAGCTTGTCGACTTCTTTCTGAAGTTGCGTACGATCTGTAGTGCTGTCATAGGTGCCGTTGGCGGACTGCTCCGCAAGGCTGTACATACGGTTGAGCATGGAATGGACTTCCGTCAGAGCACCTTCGGCGGTCTGCACGAGGCTGATACCGTCCTTCGCGTTCTTCTGGGCACCTTCCAAGCCGGTAATCTGGGCGCGCATCTTCTCCGAAATCGCCAGACCCGCCGCGTCGTCGCCGGCGCGGTTAATCTTGTACCCGGACGAGAGCTTTTCCAGATTCTTGTTGATGGACTTCGTGTTGTTGTTGTAGTTGCGATAAGAATTCATCGCGGAGATATTATGCTGTACTCGCATGATAATTCATCTCCTTAAAACTGCGCGGTCAGTGTCCTTACTGCCGCATATTGTTTGCCTTGCGTCTCCAACCTCCCGACATCTGGCCACAATGCCCGGATTTCTTCGGCGCGGGACTATTCAAACGGCCTGCGCTTGACCGTAAGAATCGAAATTATGGTATACACGCATTGTAAATGGCATTCCCACGCAATCCCGATAACGTAATAAGAATTGCGTTGTATTTACGTCCAATCATTTCCTCTACACGGAGCTATTCTAACAGAAATAGCCCCGCCTGTCAAGAAAGAAATCAGGCAAAATTTGTTTTAACCGCCTGCCGCAGTCTTTGAAATGCCTTTCACAATAATCCTTTCACTGTTAATATCGACAGACGCGCGAAAAAATTAAGCCCCCTGTTCCCAAAAAACACATTTTTTTCAAGGTGCGGGCGTGACAAACAGACCGGAACTGGAATTTGTTTTCCTTCGGTCGGCTTGTCACGCCCGAATTTCAAAGAACAGAATCAGGAAACGGCATTTCGCGATTCACAACGCAATCCTTATTTCGTTGCTCACACGACGAGGGCGTCCACATGGGCCGCCGCGCGCAGCCCTCGAAGCTCTTTCCAGATGTTGGAGCGCTTCAGGGGCTTCCCGTTTCTGGTCACGAACACAGGCCCGGATTTGACGCCCGTTTCGGCGCAGTAGGCCAGCAGTTTCTCCCGCGGTTTCCGTGGAATCATGACCACGCGCTGTTTGCCCTCGCAGTCCACGACCGCCCTGCCGTTGTGAAAGGAAAATTCAAAAAAATGTAGTGTTGACATTTAGAAGCTGTATTCAAAAGCGGAAACAGGTTATCCCCCGTCAGAAAAAGGCGCAAAAATACTGGAATATCGGCAGAAAAGCGCACAGCGAAACGGCGCAAAACCACTGTGGATACGTCCTCTTATTTGGATTTATAGTATTCTTAGAGGCCGTATTCACAGAAAAATTCCATCGGAAATGCCGGAAAGCGCACAAAAACGCCCTGCAAATGGGCTGTATTCTGATTCCGGAACTCCTCAGCGGCGACGGCGTACATACGATATATCATGCCCCACTGCAATGGAAGGAGTACGGCAACTACAGGGAGATGGAAGTTTAACGGAAGAAGACGGGACGGAAAGCCGGATGCTATTAAGGACGTTGCGCATTTGCCGGAAGAATGCGCGGGCTGTCCGCATTAAGGTTTCATAAAAGCTATTCGCGAAAAGCGACAAAGAACGCGCCGAAAACCGGATTTCTTATGGGAATCCGGTTTTCGGCGCTTGGCTCAACTTAGGCGTCGTCATATCCGCGCAAATAAAAAGACTTTCCCGGGGGAAAGTCTTCGTCGGTATACGCTGTCTTGTGTTGAAAAAAAAGATGCCGCCACGATTTTTGAAAGCGTGATACGCTCGTTTTCCACCTTTTGGACACGTTTTTCAAAGTTTTAAGGGCGTGTCCCAAAAGAAGCGAACAAAAAATAAGGCATGACGGCTCCAAATGTG
>CAMHBH010000014.1 GCA_946183175.1 uncultured Oscillibacter sp. | reverse complement strand
CTTCCCGACGTGGTACCGCTTCCCGTACAGGACGAGGAGCCGCCGGAAGTTGAAGCGTCGACGGACGAAAATCCGGAGGCGGAAGCCCTTCCCGACGTGGTACCGCTTCCAGTACGAGACGAGGCACCGACGGAGGCCGCGCGACTGTCAGAGGAATCACCGGATATCGTCGCACAAAACAGAATCGCCTTTCAGGACTGGATGAAAGCGCAGGGAATCGACCTCCCCACAGCCTACGCCTACCGCAGTGCCCTGAAGCAGTGCGGCGACTTCGCCAACAGTCACGGACTGCTGAAAATGGATATCTTCGAGGTATCCGACCTGAACGCTTTGCAGTCGCTCGCCACGCGGATACGGGTCAATCCCGCGCTCGCCGGGAATCCGCAGGAGCGGAAAAAGTATTCCGCCGCGCTGAGAAAATTCACGGAGTTCCGCAAAGCACAACTCGCGGAGTCCCGTAAAGAAGAACCTCCCGCGACAATTCCGACACCTAAACCCGTGCCCGCGCAGAAGGAACGCTACCGCGCTATTTTCGAGGAGTTCCGCAGGGAACAATTCGCGGGGCCGCGCAAAGAAGAACCCCCCGCGCCCGCGCCTGAACCCGCAACCGTGAGGGAAACGGAACGGGGCCTTTTCGCGGAGCCGCATAAAGAAGAATCTCCCGCGCCGACGCCGGACCCCGCGCCTGTGGGGGAGACGGAACGTTACCGGGCCATTCTCCGGGAGGACTTCCCCGACGGATTCCGCCTGAACCACGTCATTCACGTCAAGAAATTCATCCGGCGCTACGCCGAGCTTTACGGCGCGGAACCGGATATGGAACGCGCCGAACTTGTGCGGCGTCTCCGTCAGGTCGGCTACGTCGTCGACGGGAGAATCTACGCCGGGGGCGGCGACAACCATACGGAACTGCTCAACGAAATCAACGACGCAATCAAAGAGGCCTACCGGGAGGGCGCGTCGTGCGTATTCCTACAGATGGTGTACGAGCGCTTCCGGAAGGAACTCAACGAACAGATGAACGTCTACAGTCCCGACGCGCTCCGCTCCCTGTTGCTGTCCGGGAAGAATCCGGACTTCTACGAGCGCGGCGGGTGGCTGTTCGACAAGTACAGCCGGGCCGCGGAACTGGTCGACAGGTACAGCTACATGGACTTCGAGTGGCGTACAAACGACTTCCCGGAGGTTCTCCGCGCAATGCGGGACAGCTACAAGCCCCTGACTTACGGGGAATTGCAGTCGCGTCTCTGGTATTTGCCGCTGGATACCATCAAACTCACGCTGGTGCACGCCGCCGACGTGGTGCGGGTGGACACGGAAACGTACTTCTACGCGCCGCACTTCCCGATTTCGCGGGAGGAACTGGACACGCTGTCGCGGACAATGAGCCGCGAAATCGAACGGCGCGGCTTTCTGTCGGCGCGCGACCTGCGCGGACTGTTGGAGCGGAACTGCCCCGCCGCCGCGTTCGACGCCGCTTCTTTCAAGGACTACGGAATCCGTGACGCGCTGGGCGTACTGCTCCGCGACCGCTTCACGTTCAAGGGCGCAATCGTCAGCGAGAAGGGACATGAACTCACCACGCACGAAATCTGGCGCGATTACTGCCGCAGTTCCGGGCGCCTGACGCTGGCCGACTTGAAAGAACTCGCCGAAGAGGTCAATTCGGGTATCTACTGGGACGACGTGTTCGGGGAGATGGTGCGCGTCTCCGAGGCGGAGTTCGTCAACCGGAAGCGGGTACACTTCTCCGTCCCGGACACCGACGCCGCCTTGGATACCCTCTGCCCCGGCGACTACATCCCCATTCAGGACATTTCCCTGTGGGCGCACTTCCCGCCGCTGGAAGTCCCGTGGAATGCCTGCGTACTGGAAAGCTATCTGTCGCGGGGAGAGAGCGCGAAATTCCGTCTGGAACGCCCCGGCGCGTCGGAGAACGGCGTATACGGCGTGATTGTCCGGAAAAGCTCCCCGCTCAAAGACTACGAATCGGTCATTGTCGACCTGCTGGCGCACTCGCCCGACTGGCGCGACGAGAAATCCGCGCTGGCGCTGATTGTGCGGCGGGGGTGTCAGGCGCGGAAGCGCTGGACGAATTTCGGCAAAGTGGCGCGGGAGGCGCGGCAACTCCGCGAAAAACTCGAAAACGAATCGGGCTAAAGGAGGGATGTCCTGTGTACGAGTACGCTTGGGACGCCGAGACCGGCGGACTGCTCCTGTCGAACAATCAGGCCAAATTCAGCAGGGAACCCCGGCCCGTCTACTACCGGGAACTCGATATTCTGGGCTTTGACCAATACTGGAACTACCCCAGGGACGACCACGCGCCGTTACTGTGGGCGGAGGCGAATCACTACTTTTACCGCGGGAAACCGGTGGCCAGTACGAAAGGCGGCTCGCTGTACACGAGGCCGGAACTGGTGCTCGGGGAGGAACCGGAACCCGGCGGCGCGCCGCTCCGGTTCGTGGACATCGACGCCATGTGCCGGAAAAATCGCGAACTCATGGAAACGCTCGCGAATGATACAATTCAACGGATATACGACACATATCTGCAATATCAGAGTAAGATTGACGTTTTCTATGTCGCGTTCAGCGGAGGCAAGGACAGCGTGGTAGCGTTGGACTTGGTACAGCGGGCTTTGCCGCATGACGATTTGGTTGTTGTGTTCGGCGATACAAAGATGGAATTTCCCGATACCTATGACTTGATTGAAGATACAAAGCGTTGGTGCAAACAGGCTGAAATCAAGTTTTTAACGGCGCAATCGGAATATTCCCCTGATTATACATGGAACGAGTTCGGGCCACCTTCCCAAACGTTGCGCTGGTGTTGCAGTGTCCACAAAACGTCGCCGCAGATATTATGCCTCCGCAAGCTGACAAATAATCCGGCCTTCCGGGGCATGGCCTTTACGGGCGTTCGGGCCGACGAGAGCTCAACGAGACGGAACTATGACTTTATAAGTCATGGGGACAAGCACAGAGGGCAGTACAGTTGCCACACTATCATTGACTGGGCGTCCAGCGAGGTGTTTTTGTACATTTACAAACAACATCTTCCCTTGAACGCCACCTATAAAACAGGGAACAGTCGCGCCGGGTGTCTCGTATGTCCAATGGCAACAAAGAAGAACTTTTTCTTCAAAGAGGCGTGTTACGGAAATCCCAATCAGGGCGCGGATTATACGGGAAAGTACGAGGACATTATCCTGAACACGACCGCCAAAGTTTTCGCTACGCCCGCAGACCGCCGCAAGTTTATGGATACTTGCGGGTGGAAAGCGCGCAGAAGCGGACGGGAATTGAACATTTCCAAAAACTACTGTCTCGAAAGCGAGGAAAACGGGCGGGTTGTCATCACTCTGTTGCGTGAGCGCACGGAGTGGAGAGAGTGGATAAAAACTATCGGGAAAGTCATCGAAATCACGGAAAGTCAAGTAGAAATCGTGTACAATGGGAAAATTTACATTGTCACACGGGAGGTCTACGACGACTGTCAGTCTTTTATCGTTGACACGCACGTCCGCACACAGGATTGTATCTACTTTGTGGCTTTGCTGAAAGTCGCTCTCCGAAAGTCCGCGTATTGCATGACCTGTCATGTCTGTGAGGCGAATTGCCCTTACGGATATATCACGATGGAAAACGGACGTGTCCACATAGACAGCAAATGCGTGAATTGCCACAAATGCCATGACGTGGCGCACGGCTGTTTGGTAGCAAATTCTCTGCGTTTACCAAAAGGAGGAAACACAATGGACGAACAACAGGGAAGCGTAAACCGCTACGACAATCAGGGCGTGGAGTACAAGTGGGTAGTCGATTACTTTTCCAAAAAAGGCGATTTTTGGAATGAAAGTGACCTCGGCGGAAACAAAGTCAAGCATCTGAAAGCCTTTCTTTCAGATTGCGGCGTGATAACGAAAAACGCCTGTACTTTTACCGATTTCGGCGCGACAATCGACACTATCGGAATCGAAACGTCCACCGCATGGGGTATTCTGCTCTGCAATCTCGCCTATACGCCGCAATTCAAGTGGTGGATTGTACACACGACCCCCGGAGATACCTATACCCAAAAGGAACTCATTAACATGGTCGGTGAGACTGTGGAAGTGGATTCGTCGAACCCCAAAACGACGTATGGGCACATTGTCAGCGCATTCAAGAACATTTTCGCCTCAAACACCATTTTGGGACGCGACATCGGGCTGGGGCAGTGCGTTTTGAAAGAAAATGCCAAGAAGCGAGTGCTCATCAGCATTACGCGCGGACACTGGCACGACCCGGTTCCGGAAGTTGTCCTGTACGGCCTGTACAAGTTCGCGGAGGCCTGCGACCACTACTACCAGTTCACGCTCGAAACCCTCCTCGACGACAGCATTGAGCGCGACGGAATCAGCCCCACGCGGATTTTCGGCCTCGACCGGAATACGATGGTTCGCCTTCTCAACGGCCTGACGAGCAGTTACCCCGACTTTATCTCCGCGTCCTTCACGCTCGACCTGGACAACATCACGCTGCGGGAGAACAAGACCGCGCAAGACGTTCTCGAACTTTTCAAAGGAGGTTCATGGGCATGACGAAGAATCTGTATCAGGACTATTTCAACATCGACCCCAAATACTACGCCGCCGTCACCGCCGACCTTATCGCACAGGGGAAAGTGAGTTGGAAGGGCTTCTACCCCCACGAGACGTTCGTCAAACTGCTGGAGACGACCCACCGGGTACTGTCGGGCGCGGCGCACCGCTCCATATGGGTGGAGGGCGCCTACGGCACGGGCAAATCCCACGCCGCGCTGACCGTCAAATCCCTGCTGGACGCCTCCGACGAGGAGACCGAGGCCTATTTCGACGACTTCAAGCTCAGCCACGACCTGCGCAATAAGTTTGTCGCCCTGAAGAACGGCGGCAGAATCATCACCATTCACCGTATCGGCTCCGCCGACATCCACACCGATACCGACCTGATTCTCGCCGTACAGCAGAGCATGACGGCGGCGTTGAGGGCGCACGGAATCGAGAACCAGGGCGACGCGTCCATGAAGGACGCCTTCCTGAAATGGCTGGGGAGCAATTCCGCAAACCGCGCCTATTTCGACGCCCTGATTCACGGGGAGAAATACCTGTGGGATTTCAGCGGCATGGGCGTCGGGGAAGTCGAGGAGCGTCTGAAAACGGCGTCGGGCGCGGATACGGAACTGCTCATGCGCAAGGTCATGAAGGTGCTCAAAGAGAACGGGCAGTACGGCCTGTTCAGCGACATGAACGACATGGCCGACTGGATTAAAAGCGTCATCGAGGAAAACCGCCTGTCCGGGGTACTCTTTATCTGGGACGAGTTCTCGGAGTTCATCAAGAATCACCCGTTCGGCCTGACGGGCTTCCAGACGCTGATTGAAATCAGCCAGTCCCACCCGTTCTACTTTATGATTGTCGTGCATGGGGCCACGGAGGGCGCAAAGAACGATTTGTTTCAGGACAGGGCGACAAGAAACAAGATTCTTGACCGTTTTGAATCTCCGATACAAATCGAACTGCCGGACAATATGGCGTTCCGCCTGATGGCGCAGGCGATGAAAACCTCCAACGACCCCATTCTGAAAGCGGAGTGGGCGGAAGACAAGGCCGCCTTGAATGAAGAGCTTGTACAGGTTCGCCACGTCATCCTGAAAACGCAGACGCATACCGGGCTGAAAGAGCAGGATTTGGAGAATATCGTACCCATTCACCCCTACGCCGCGCTGATTCTCAAAAATATCGCGACGGTATTCAGTTCCAATCAGCGCAGTATGTTCGATTTCATCATCAGCAACGACATGACCGACGCGAAGGGCTTCAAGTGGTTCATCAGCGAATACGGCGCTATGGACGACCCGAATCTGCTGACCGTCGACCTGCTCTGGGATTTCTTCTACGGCAAGGGCCGCGCCGGATTACAGGACGAAGTGCGCGGCGTTTTGGAATGCTATAACCGGCTGGAGGGCGATAAACTGACGCCGGACGAGCGGCGCGTATTCAAAACCGTGCTTCTTCTGGAGGCAATTTCCAAAAGTCCCAACGCCGCCTCAACGAAAGGGCCGCAATTGCTGATACCGACTGATGAGAATCTCGATTTGGCATTTGACGGAACGGACTGGCAGAAGGGGAAAGCGAGTGCCATTGCCAAGGGATTGGCGGATAAGAAAATTCTGTTCAAGCGGGCGTTAAGCGGCGGTAAAACGGAATACACTGTGGTTATCCTCCCCGACGATATAGAAATATACCGTGAACAAGTCAGGAAGTCGACGACCACACAGGGCCTGATTGTCACGGGCGCGCTCATGGACGCCCTGACACTGCCTCCCGCGCTGAAACAGCGATTCCTCACAGACGCGACGAGCTACGACCGCTTTACGGTGGCGGCAAAGCGCATGGGGCAGGAGACCCCGCCGGAGCGCTTTTCCGTACTGTTCACGTTTGCCATGACGGATGTCGAGGCACAACAGGCGCGGCAGAAGATTCTACAGACTGTCAACCAGTCCGGTAATTCCCTCTTGTTTGTCGAAACCCTGACGCCCATGGGAAGCGACCTCTACGAGCAGTACGTCGACAATATGGCCTACAGCCTTTACCACGCGCAGAAGAACAAAACGCAGGCGGAAAATTTCCAAAAGCAGGCCATGTCGGTACTCTCGGCTTGGCGGAGCAAAATCGGGAGCGGCGCGTTCATGCTCTACGACGCCTCCCGCAAGGGCGGGGAGCGTATGGCCAATCTGGAAGACCTGTTCGACGCCCTCCGGGAGACGGACTACCAGCGCTACCCCTACGGCCTGGAACATTATCCGCTGAACAGTACGCTCTACGGGGCCTATCAGCCGGCGGCGGGCGCGGAGTGCGGAATCAAGCAGGAGACCAGAGGCGCGTACAGGAACCCGAATAAGAATCAGAGCGTGGAAAGCGCGCTCAAAGGCGCGTGGAATGTCGAAGATTACTGGAAAGACCCGTCGAAGCAAAGTCTGCCGATAGTGCGTATCAAGAAGCGCGTGGACGAGCTTGTACAGCGGGGGTTCGACAGCGCCACGGGACAAGTCAGCGTCATGGAGATTCTGGAAGAGATGGAAAAGCCGCCGTTCGGCTTTATGCCCTCCGGCATTACGGCGCTGGTGCTGGGCTTTACGCTCAAAGAGTACGTGCGCGAGGAATACTTCTGGAGCGACGGCCTGAACAGTCAGCCCATGACCGTGGAAAAGATGAAGTTCGCGATTGCGGGGGCAATCGCCGAACGGTTGAACCCGGGCAAGAAGTACCGCCCGGAGTACATCCGGGCCATGAGCGCGGATATGCGGGCGTTCCTGAAATGTTCGGCGGGGGTGTTCCGGATTCCAAGCGCGCAGTGCGTGAGTGTGGAGGGCGTCCGCGACCAGATTCGCGTCAGGATGAAGGGCTTTTCGTTCCCGCTGTGGTGCGTGACGTATACGCTTGACCGGGAGACGCTGGAAAGTTCCGTGGAACTCGTGCGGCAGACGCTCGACGATTACATGGGAATCGCCAATACGGCCAACAGCGCGGTGTCGTCGGAGAGCGAACTGGCGGAGCGAATCGGGAAACGGGCGTCGGAAAACCCGGCGCTGGCGCGGGATTTGGAACGCCTCGCGACTTCTGAAAAGTGTCAGGAGGGCATGCTGGCGTATCTGGCCGCGTACCGCAACGGAGAGCTTCCCGCGCTGGCGGAGAGAATCAACGACAACGGCGCGTATCTCGAACAGGTGCGGAGGCGTTTCAGCGCCGGGGACGCGAACTGGGTGTGGAATATCGCCACGGCCAACGAGAAGATAGACGACGTGATACTGGAATACCACATCGTCGACGAGAGTTGCAAGACCCTCGGCGCGTTCCCGACGCTGGCGGAAGTCGTCAACGCCTGGAACGCGAAGACGAACAACGTCCGGATTTCCTGCGAAGCGGTGGAAAGTCAGGCGGGCGACCTCGCGCCGTTCCTGCGACAATTGCTCTATATCAAACAGGGCAACGGCATTCAAGAACAGAACAAAACGACGTTCTACAACCTCCTCCTGACACAGCGGGAGAATTTTGAGCGGTTCTATCAGAATCAGGTATCCTACTTCACGCGCGCCGCCGACGCCTTTCTGAGCGGACTGGAACCGGAGGAAATTTCGGAGATTTACCACGACCTGCCCAAGGGACAGTTCACGAAGCCCCGAAGCGCGTACTACAACGATGTCGAAAACGCGGTGGCGGAGTACAAGACGAAGCGCTGGGCGAAGAAGTTGCGGGACTTGTGGCGGGAGAAGACCGGGACGAAAGACCCCGTAGACTGGTCGGACAGGTACGAGACGCCGCTGTTGTGCATGTTCGCCGACGCCGAGCGCGGGGAGGCGCGGGAGATATTCCGCGTCGTGATGAGCGCGAAGCCGGAGGATTCGGCGGCGAAACGGGCAATGGAGTACCTGGAAAACGCGACCTTCTACAACCGCCTGTCGGACGAGGGCGCGCGGGACGCGTGTTTCCGGGAGCGCGTGATAGGCGACTACGCCGTACTCCTGCGCGACCTGCGCAAGACGCGCGGCGAATTGCTCCACAATCTGACGGAGCGGCCCTACGACTGGCTGGACAATTCCGCCGTGCGGAACGAACTCCGGCGGCTGGCCGATAAGGAGTACAAACTTTCGGGCTGTGACCGGGCGATGGAGATTATCAACGGCATGAACGCGGAACAGTTGCGGGTATACCTGCGCGGCAAGATTCAGGACGACGCCGATTTCGGAATGCAGATTCTGAAAGGGACAGCGTGAGAGGGGGCGCGTATGCAAAGCGGTAATGTACTGGACTGTCTGGAAAAAATACAAGCCTACTGCGGCCACGAGGACGCCGGACACGCCCTGTTAGTCAATGTGCCCACTTACGACGCCTATCACGAGATTTTGAACCGTCTAGCGGGCAAAGAGCGCGTATCCGTCGCCGGACACTGTCTGGAAAACGGCCTGCCGCGTTTCGACGAAATTCTCTCAATCGTGCGCGGTGCCGGGAGTTTCGTACTGACGGGGCTTTCCCAGGCCGCGCTACTCCGCGGTGCCCCGTACATTGACGAACTCATGGGGGAGCTTTTCCAAATGCCCGTGCGCGGCCACGCCGTCATATTGCTGGAACATATGCGGGAGTTCGTCGAGCGCTACCTGAACGCGCGACGCGATATCCGGCTTGACAGACAATTCCTGTTGCTGTCCGGGGAGGAATCCCCGCTGCCGCGCGTCCGGATTGCCCGGGCCGGAGAACCGCTTGCGGTCCCCGACGCCCTCCCGAATATGCGCGCCTTCTTTCAGCGGCTGGAAGATATCACGGATTCCGACGTGAGGAAACACCGGGAAATCGTCGTGCTGTCCCCGTTTACGTCGATGGTGCCGTTCCGCGACTCGCTCTATTCTGTCCGGGCGTCCGAGGGCGTGTACGCCTCTCTGGCGAAAGCGTTTCCTGATTTAGCCGTCCGCGCCCGGGAGGACTACGGCGACGAGGCGCAATGGGCCAGACTGACCGCGCTTCTGTCCGGGCGGCGGTCGTTCGCCGAATGGGCCAGCGGCGAATTTGAGGAGGCGGAGCGCCTGCCGGCCTGTCTGGGCGACGTGTTCGGGTCGGGAGACGCGCAACGGCAATGGCTTCTCTGGCTGTCGATGAAAGTCGTAGGCGTCAGGGGGAACCGCTACCTGTCGGCGGCGGTGGAGGACAGCGCGTCCGTCGAGGACTTCCGGAAACGCCTCTACATGGATATTCTGAACATGGACTGCCATTCCGACACGTTCGCCCGGTGCTACGCCGAAAGGAAGCGTATCCTGCGGGAACTGCCGCCCAATCCCGCGCTCGTCGGCGCGTACTGCGAGGAACTCGCAATCGGCGCACACGGGAAAAATACGCCGTACTACCTGACGGACGCCACCGAACAGGAAGAATTAGAGTTCGTGCGCTGTCTGCACAGGTACGACTACTCCGACGCGGAACTGTCGGAGTTGACGAAACGAACCTTCCCGGAAATCGCGCTGTACCTGCGAACTTTCGCTTTCACCGACGCCAACATGAAAGTATCGGGCAAAGACGCCGCGCTCCGCGAGAGGCTGACTTCCTATTTCCAGCGCTACAAACTGCAAAAACTGCGCAACCGCATTGACCCGGATTTCCTGTCGTGGGTGGAGGGCGTCGCGGGCGAGAGGCCCTACAACAAACTCCCGACGCGGAGCGCGTTAGTCGCGCGGATTCCGAAACAGGATACCCGGCTTTTCTTTTTTGACGCCCTGGGCGTGGAATACCTTTCCTATATCCAGGCGAAATGCGACGAGTACGGCCTGACGGCGGAAATCTCCGTGGGGCACTGCGAGCTCCCGTCGATTACGGTCAACAATAAGGAGTTCGTGGACGCCTTCCCCGGGCCGCCGTGTGATATCAAGGAACTCGACGAGTTGAAGCACCACAGCCGGGTTATCGACTACCAGAAGCGCAAAGAGCCCGTACACCTCTTCCGGGAGCTGGAGATTATCGACAGGCACTTGCAGTCCATCCGGACGGGCCTGCAACGGGAGACATTCCGGCGCGCCGCCGTAGTGGCCGACCACGGGGCCAGCCGCCTCGCGGTGATTTACGAGCGCGAGAGCGGGGCCCCGATTCAACTCGACGAGAAGGCGGAACACAGCGGGCGCTGTTGCCAGGCCGGGACAGACCCGCGTATCCCGTTCGCCGCGTGGGAGAACGGCTTCGCCGTACTCGCCAACTACGAACGCTTTCGCGGGGGGCGCAAGGCGAACGTAGAGGTACACGGCGGGGCCTCCCTGGAAGAGACGCTCGTGCCCGTGATTGTGATTTCCCAAAAGACGGAAGAAGGCGTTCTACGCTTTGTCGACCCGGTAATCGAACTGCGCCGCAAGGAAGACGCCGCCATTGTGCTCTATTCCAGCGTTCCGATGACAAAGCCACGAATGCTGGTCAACGAGCGCTTTTACGAGGGCGTTTTCGAGGAAGACCGGAAGCACGTCCGGTTCACCATGCCCGACATGAGGCGCACCCGCGACTACAGCGCCGACATCTACGACGGCGACGCGCGCGTACAGGCCGGGCTTTCCTTCCGGGTACAGAAGAATATCGCGCGGGACGTGTTAGAGCTTTGAACAGGGAGGCGACAAGATGGACAGTATCACCCCGGCGCAGAATGAGGACTTTTTAGGGCGTTTCCGGGACGCTTTCGACGAAATGGTCGTCTACAAGGACTTGAAGCGAAACAATTTTATTTCCGCGTTCAAACTGCCGTCCTTTATGCGCGACTGGGTTCTCAAACGCTTTCAGGACGAGGACGGGACGGTAGACGTTGAGCGGACGACCGCCTTTATCCGGGAGTTCATCCCCGGCAAAAAAGACTGGAAGAGTATCCAAAACCGCATTGTGACCTGTCAGGAGACCGTGAAGTTTCTCGCGAAAGTCTCGGTCAACATCGACATCCGCACACAGGCCGTATCGTTTGAACTCCCCGACTTCGGCCTGGGGTACAAGGAAACCGTGATTCCGTTCGACGTGTGGGAGGGTTGCAGTGACGCGCTCCTGAAGGCGGAGGAAAACTGGGGCATTGTGGAGTTGGGCTACCAGTTCCCGGCGTCGGCGAAAGAACCCGGGAAAATCAAACTGCTCGGCTTTCAGGACTTTTGCCCCTACGCCGTGGATCTGGACGAGTACAAGTACGCGCGGGAGGACTTTTCCCTCGCGGAGTGGGTCGACATGATTCTCGGGGCCGTGGACTACAACGCCGCGGGCTACACAAGCACAACACAGAAATTCGCGGTGCTACAGCGGCTGCTGCCCTTCGTGGAAAAGCGGCTCAATTTAATGGAGTTAGCCCCGGCGGGCACGGGGAAATCGTACCTGTTCGGGCAAATCAGCCGCTACGGCTGGCTTGTTTCGGGGAAAGTCACCCGTGCCAAGCTGATTTACGACATCGGGAAGCGCAAGGACGGCGTGGTAGCCCTCCGCGACTACGTCGCGCTCGACGAAATCCGGGAGGCGGAGTACATGCGGGATACCGAGATTCAGTCGGCCTTGCAGGCCATCATGGAGAACGGGAAGTACCGCGCCCCCGACAACCACGAGGTCAACGTAGACGCCGGAATCGTGTTTCTGGGGAACATCAAGTCGGAGGCGATGAACGAATACCAGAATATGTTTGCCGAACTCCCCCGGCCCTTTCACCAGCCGCAATTTCTCGACCGCGTGCACGGGTTCATCAAGGGCTGGGACATCCCGCGCATGACCGACGATTTGAAAGTGTGCGGCTGGGCGCTCAATTCCGAATACTTCGCCGCGATTCTCCACGAACTCCGGGAAGACCCCGCCTACAGGGCCATCGTGGACGAGAGAATCGTACTGCCGCGCGGCGCGGACACCCGCGACACGGAAGCCGTAAAGCGTATCGCCACGGCGTGGCTGAAACTGCTCTTCCCGCACGCGCGCGCCGCGCGGGACATCTCCGCGCGGGACTTCCGGCGCTACTGCCTCAAGCCCGCCATGGACATGCGGAGCATTATCCGTATGCAGATGGGCTACGCCGACGAGAAATACGCCGGGCAGACCGTGCCCGACTTCGACGTGACGGAACTATGAAACGGAAACAAGGAAACGCGCCGTGCGTGTCGTGCGGGAAGGCGAATCTTTCCAAAGACGAGATTGGTATCAATCTGAAACTCCTCGGGGAGAATGTCCGGCACTACTACTGCCTGGATTGTCTGGCGGATTACCTGGAAGTGTCCCCGCGGGACATTCTGGACAAAATCGCCGAATTTAAGGCGGAGGGCTGTAAGCTGTTCGAGTAGGCCCGCGCTACTCTACTTTCCGGTGGTAGTTGCCGTAAATCTGTACGCCCTTCTGCACTGTGATGAACGCGTGGGGGTCGATTTCTTGTACGGCGTGCAGAAGCTCCTCTATCTCGTACTTCGACAGGCTTACGCAGAGTACGTGAATCGCGCTCCCGGTATAGGCCCCCGTGCCCTGCCAGTACGTCACGCCCCTGTGGAGATTCTCCATGATGAAGCCGCCTAACTTCTCTTCGTCCTCCTTCGTGAAAATCAGCGCCTGCATGTTGACATTCTGCTGGTGTACGCGGTCGAGAACCATGTTGGATGTAAAGTTGTAGATTACGGAGTAAATCGCGACTTCCGGCACGAACAACAGCAGACAGATTCCGTAGAGAATGCCGTTGAAGGCGACGGAGAAGCGGCCCACGGTGAACGTACTGCCGCGCTTGCTGAGAATCAGGCCCAGGATGTCGAGGCCTCCCGTACTTCCCCCGCACGTCAGGACAAGCCCGGAGCCGATTCCGTTGAGAATGCCGCCGAGAAGGCAACTTGTCAGATAGTCGTCGACGATGGGGGCGCGGGTGGGGAGCGCGCTGTAGATAAGCGTATAACTCGCCACACAGACCATCGTCCGGAAGGTCAGGGAGCGGCCCAGATAGCGCAGCGAGAGCATGAGAATCGGGATATTGAGCAGGAAGTAGAGAATCCCGGCGATGTCGGTGGAACCGAACGAGAGGCCCGCGAAATCCTGTAAGAGTGTACGGAAGAATTGGCAGTAGCCCATGAGGCCGCCCGTATAGAGGCGGAGCGGGACGATGAACAGATTTTGTGCCAGACACATGATGAGCGTACCGGCGACAGCCGTCAGCAGACGGAGCCATTTATTATGCAGGGAATTGTAGAGCAAGAAAATACCTCCTTTTTTCGGGGCGTTGCGGTGCCCTGATGATACGTCTTTCGGCGCGAAAAGGCAAGCCCTTTTCGCCTGAAAACATCAACGTATGTGTTGGCAATGTCGCGTTCTCACCCGCCGCGCGGGGGAGGCAGAGAAGCCGTCAGGCGCTCTGCTGAATTGCCTGGATAAGTACAGCGGCAACCAGCTTTATTTCTCCGTCGCTTTGATGTTCCGTTCGATGACAGCATGAGCGAGAGGGATTTGCGCAAAGCGAAAAACCGACAAAAAATGGCCGGTGGCTTCCGAAAGCCAAGCGGCCTGGATATGTATTGCAAAATTATAACAGTTATCGAAACTGCCAAACGAAAGCAGGCTGGAATCCTGGATTCCATCAAAAATATCTTCTCGGGTTTACCGGCTGTTTTTCAGACGGTGTAATGGTTGCGCCCGTTTTTCAAGGATGCCTTCCGGGGCAACGCTTACGGCCTCCTTTTCCCTGCCCTGACTGAATAGTTACCTTTATATTTTCACAAAACTATAAAGAAAATTGAGAAAACGGGTGAATTATTTATTGACATTCGCTGGCATATCTGCTAATTTGAGTTCGCGTCTTTGAGAGGCGTATCAAACCACAGGAGGTAATCATCATGGCGAATCAGGAAAAGATTATGGAAGGGTTGCAGACCATCGTGGCAGACCTCGCCCAGCAGGCGGACGGACACGCGATTCAGTCCAGAATTTTCTACGCGGAGGGCTTTACGAAGCTGGGCGCGAAGTACGCCGAACACGCGGCGGAAGAGCGCGGGTATATTGACCAGTGCGTTGACCGCATTCTTGACCTCGGCGGCGAAGTGAAGAACGGTGCGAAAAAGGAAGCCCCGGTATGCAAGAACCCCGTGGACTGGGTGAAGTACGATTTACAGGTGTCCATCGACGGGCTGGCGTGGCTCAAGACGCTTGTCGAGGAGGCCCGTGGCGACTACACTACGTTCGACATCCTGAAAAAGTATTATCAGGACGAGGAAGAGGATATGTACTGGGGACAGCAGCAATTAGAGCTGATTGAGTGCATTGGCCTCCAGAACTGGCTCATTCAGCAGCTCTAATGGGGACGCGCTGTGATTCCTGAAAACGTCCGCAAAGTCTTTACCGACAATTTGTGGTTTCTCGCCGCCTGCGGCGACGGGCCGAACGTGGTTCCGGTGGGGTTCAAGAAAGAAGCTGTGACGCATGAGCGGAGCGGAGGACGCGGCGAATGATTCCGTATCAAGACCGGACGCCGGTGTCAACCGGAAGTATGTTAAGGCCAGGTTACTCCGCCGTAAAAATTTCTCCCTGATTTCCATCCCCTGTTTACGCGGCGGAATCTTCCGCCGCGTCCGCGATTCATAGACAAGGAGACGCATTTATGACAGCTACGATTGCGCAAGGCCTTCTCATTCCGTTTTTCGGAACCAGTCTCGGCGCGGCGATGGTCTTTTTGATGAAGAAGCAAATCTCCGCGAATCTGCAAAAAATCCTGACCGGGTTTGCCGCCGGCGTGATGGTCGCCGCCTCTTTCTGGAGCCTGTTGCAGCCCGCTCTGGACGGAAGCGCGGACATGGGCAACCTTTCGTTTATGCCCGCGGCGGCGGGCTTTATGGTGGGTATCGGATTCCTGTTGCTGTTGGACGAAATCACCCCGCATATGCACATGGACCAGCAGAGCGAGGGGCCGAAAAGCAAACTGAAACGTACGACAAAGCTCATTCTCGCGGTGACGCTCCACAACATCCCGGAGGGCATGGCCGTCGGCGTGGTCTACGCCGGATGGCTTGCGGGAGAACCCGGCGTCAGTAAAACCGGGGCGCTCGCCCTTGCGCTGGGCATTGCGATTCAGAATTTTCCCGAGGGGGCGATTGTATCCATGCCCCTGCGGGCGGAGGGTCTGCCGAAAGGCGCGACATTCTGGTACGGCGTCCTCTCCGGGGCGGTGGAGCCTGTGGCCGCGCTGGTCACGATTCTGGCGGCAAGCGCCGTTGTGCCGATTTTGCCCTATCTTCTGGCGTTCGCCGCCGGAGCGATGATGTACGTAGTGGTGGAGGAACTGATTCCGGAAATGTCGGAGGGCGAACACTCCAACGCGGGAACGATTGCGTTTTCGCTCGGATTCGTACTGATGATGATTCTGGACGTGGCGTTGGGATAACACGCGCCGTAAAAATCCCGAACTGGGCACCTCCCCCGTTAACACGGGGGAGGTTTTCGCGAACCTTTCAACGGAAAACGTCCGGTTTTCAGCCTCCCCCGCTGTGCGGGGGAGGCGTTGCAAAGCGACGGAGGGGCAAACCACGGCAACCGCACAGTAGAAATTTACAATGTCTCCCTGTTTTGAGGCCGCCTCATTTGTGACTTGCTTTCCGGATTACCAGACGGTATCCTCGTAGGGGGTGGATTCAAAACCGTCGTCCTGGAGCGCGGATACCAGCGTATCCAGACGGCCCCGGAAGAAGTCCCGGAACCACTGCGCGTCCCCGAAGAGTTCGACCGCCGTGGGACTGACCGCGTAGTAGAGCCGGATAAACAGTCTGCCATACCACGTTTCGGCAAGGACGTTGTCGCGGAAGCGGCGGAGCGTCCAGACTTCCGGACAGTCGTAGGAGCCGTAGACCGATGTCGCCACGTAACAGCCGCCGCTCGACGTGTCGGGGGTAACGGGGGTGTCCGGTGTGCCGGGATTATCGGGCGTACCGGGGGTGTCCGGTGCGCCGGGCGTGCCACCGCCTAACGATTCGCCGTTGACTGTCACGTTGACCGCCTCGCAGTCGGTCAGCGTAAAGACCGTGGGCTGGTTGTAGGGTTCGCCGTACTCCTCGTTGGAGAATCCACTGCCGACAATCCCGCCCACGCCGGAATGGTTCCCGCCGAGCGTCATGGAGACATTCTCCGCCCTACAGCCGTTCAATACTGTCACAGTGACGCCGTATTCCGCGTTCTCGTAGCCTCCGGCGTAGCCGGTCACGCCGCCTATCCAGCGGGCGTCGCTCCCGGCGGTGATTCGTACGTTTTGCGCCGTGCAGTTCGTGAAGTCCTCGGAGCCGAACCCGCACCCCGACACGCCGCCTAAACCGTAACTGTGATTCCCTGCGGTCAGCGTCCCCGCAGCGGAGCTGTTCCGGACGGAAGTCACTTCCAGGCCGCCGCCCACAAGGCCCGCGTTACTCGCGTTGTCGGGGATGACGACGTTCGCCGCCGCCGTACAGGATTCTATCACGCTGTCCATACCGGCCCCGACGATGCCGCCAATCATATCGGCGTTGCCAAGGGTTTCGCTGTTGTGCCCGGTAATCGTATTGTCTCCCGTGAGCGTAACGTTGGACACCGTGGAGTTGTACGCGTAGCCGACGACCGCGCCGACCATCATGCAACCGTCAATCGTGGCGTTTTGTACAGTAAGATTGCGAATCTCCGCGCCCGACGTACAGCCGAACAGGCCGAGCGCGCACTGCTCCGGCTGGTTGACCGTCAGCCCGGAAACGGTATGCCCGCCGCCGTCGAAAGTCCCGGTGAACGCGTCCGCGGCGCTGGGCGTTTCGGCCTCCTCGCCCTCGCTGCCCTGCGGCGTGAATGTCCCGAGAGGCGTCCACGCCTCGCCGCCGAGGTCGATGTCGGCATTCAGGCGGTAATGCGCCGACAGATTCTCCGGAATCATCTCCAACTGCTCCCGCGTGTCAATCAGGTACGGATTTTCGGCGGAGCCGTCGCCCCCGGCGAACGTCGGGAACTCCGTGGTTCTGAGGGCGTCGAGGAACGCGGCGTAGTCGACGACGCCGTAGCCGTAGGAGGTATCGTAGCCCTCCGCGCCGGCGTCCACGCTGGACGCCTGGAGCAGTGTCTTGAACTGCGCGGGGGTGATGTCGCGGTTGTACTGCTTCGCCGCGACGGCCATCGCCGCGACCATGGGCGAGGCGTAGGAAGTGCCGCTCGCCAGCTTACAGCGCCCGCTCATGCTCAAATCGAGTACGGCGATACCATCGCCGGGGGCCGCGACGAATACTTTGTCGTTCTTCTGCGAATTGTCCCGGATTCTGCCGTTGGCGTCCACCGCGCCCACGCTGATTACGTCGTCGTAGGACGCCGGATAAAGATAGGGGTCGTTCTCGGAGGTCGAGCTGTTGCCCGACGCGCCCGTGACAATCACGCCCCGGGAGGCGGCGTAGGCCACGGCCTGCGCTAACGCCTCGCTGTCGGCTACGTCCAGGCTGGTCGTGATAACGTCGACCTGGTACCTGTCGACGGCGTCCGTAATGGCCTGGGCGACCAGTTGACTGGACGCGCCGTCGGTGTCTTTAGAGGGGGCGACGGGCGTTACTTTCAACGGGACAATCCGCACTTTGCTGAACAGTCCCGCCACGCCGGTTTCGTTGTCGGCCACGGCGGCGAGAATCCCCGTGACGGCGGTGCCGTGGCCGTTGTTGTCGGTCAGGGAATCGCGTCCCATGACGGCCCCGGCGTCGTAGTCGTAGCCCTCTAAAACGCGACTGTAGTCCAAATCCGCGTGGAACGGCGTCAGGCCGCTGTCGACGACGGCGATTTTGACGCCCTCTCCGTCCAGATTCGCGCCCTCGAAGGCCTCCGCGTGAATCGTCCGGTAATAGCTGTTCTGGAGCTTGTAGTAGGTGTCGTTATGGGTCAGTCCGGCGGCGCTCTGCGGCTGTGTCTCGGCGATACTCCCGCCGCCGTCCGCGCGGGAAACCAGCGTGACATTGTACTGCCGCGCCGCCGACTGCAACGCCGTCAGGTTCCGGAGCTGTCCGGCGGAATACGTGCCGAGCTGGGCGTAGGCGTCGGCGGCGGCCTGCGCGGAGGAGGCGTCCGCAATGGCGGAAATCAGGCCGTCAACGTGCGCGGCGGCGGACTGTCCGAGCGCTTTCGACGCCGCTTCCTTGATTCCGTTCGAGGAGTAGGTCGCGCCCGACACGCCGTCCACGTCCGCGGACTGCGCCTCTACAATACGGCCATGTGTCTCGGTGGCGGCGTTGTAGTAAATGGCGCTGTCGCCGCGGCTTTCCCCGGTCACGGACGAAATGCGCCCGTTTTCAACGACGACCGTCACCGCCACGGAATCCGCGCCGCCGAAGCCGTTGCCCGTCGCCGTATAGGTGCCGTCGGCCCACGTCACGTTTCCGTCGGAGACCGCGCCGCCCGTGCCCGCGTAGGCGTCGGGGAGCGCGCGCGTACACATTATCACGCCGTCGAGGCCGCCGTTGTTGCCCCACGCCGGGACGCCGTTTTGCCCGTTCGATTCGCCCACGGCGATGACTTCCCCGTTGGGCCGAATCGCCATGCCGTTTATCCAGTCGCCCATGTTGGAGCCGTAGTTCTCCGCCCACGCGAGCGCGTTGTCGGCGTCGTACTTGACCAGCACGGCGTCCTCTCCGCCGTAGTTGCCCCAGTCGTAGCCCCTGCTTACAAGCGCGTCCTCTTTCATCACGCCGGACTGCGCGCCGTAGACGATATAGCCGCCGTCGGGCGCGGCGAGGATTCCTTCCGGCCTGCTGTCGTTGTCGTCGATGGTGCCGAAGCTGTCAGAGAACATCAGCGCGCCGTCGGCGCTGTAGCGTACTACAAGCGTATCCTTGGTGCCCGTAATTCTCCAGCCTTCCTCGGTGGTGGCGTCGCCCGTAGACGTTCCGGTTACGGCTACGGAATCGTCATTCAGGACGGCCACGCCGCTGTAGACCGCCTTGATGTACTCCGCCGCGTTCCCGGGCACGGTGGTCTTGTCCTGGCGTCCCGCCGAACGGTGCCACAGTAACGCGCCGTCCGCCCCGTTCAGCTTGGCGATAACCGCGTTTTGCGCGTTCTTCGCCACGGCGTCGTAGCCGACTAAATAGATGTTGTCCGCGCTGTCCACGGCGACAGCTTCCAGCCGCTCGGAGGGGGCTGTAATGTTGTTCGCGTTCTCCGACACGCCGTAGTTGTGCAGAACCGCGTACTGTACTTCCCCGGCGCTGTTGAATTTTACGATGACGCTGTCGGAACCGCTGGGGGCCAGCCGGTCTTGCTCTCCCCAAAGCTGTACGGGCGCGGAATAATTCTCCCTGTCGGCGGAGTACGTGACAAAGCCCGCCTTACTGGCCGACCAGCCCGCCGCGACAAAGCCGCCGTCACTGGTCGCCGCGACGCCGTAGCCCTGGTCGCCCGCCGTGCCGCCGATTCGGTAATCGGTGTAGTTGTCGGGGTTGGCGGGGTCAATTAATAACAGGTACCAGCTTACGTTTTTAATGCTCTCGTCCGTAGACGTAAAGGACGAACGCCCGATTGCCGCAATACGCCCGTCGTTCAAAACGTCGATGTCGTTGAACACGTCCACGCCGTCGCCGCCGTAGGCCCGGGCCCACTGCAAATTATAGTTGCGGTCGAATTTCAGCAAAACCGCGTCGTTGTTATTGGCGCTTCCGGTATGCGTCCAGGCCGGGTCAGTGCTTTCGCCGAACGAGTAGCCCATGACGACAAAGCCGCCGTCGGGGGTATAGGCCACGTCGTGGAAAGCGTCGGTAGCCGCGCCGCCGTACTGCCGCGCGCTCTCGAATGCCGGCGGCGCGTTCACGTACTCGGTATCGTCACCGGGCGTCGCGCCGCTTTCGGGGGCCTGTACGGACGCGGATTTGTCGCCGTAGTTGTCGCTGACAACTTTTACCGTGTAGGCCTGGGCGGGAATCGCGTCCTCCGTCAGCGTCACTTTGCCGCCGACAATCTCCGCGTTCTCCGCGACAGTGTGCGTCTCGATATTGGGCCGCGTCCCCGTCGTGTACGTGACGGTTACTTTCGCGCTCTGGATATCGTCAGCCAGTCCGCCGAGGGTCAGTTCCCGCGCCCCGGTGAACTCCGCCGACAACGTACCCGCCATTTTCGGCTTGACCGTGAACTCGACCGGGCAGTCAATCACGGAATCGCGCAGAATGAAGCGCACGTTCGTAAACGTCTTTCCGGCGACCGCCGCCGTATCGGGCCAGCCGAGCTGCGTCCGCTGCCAGATTCCCTGTACGTGCGGGAGGCCGTATTTCGCGCCGTCGCTGTCGGTGAGTACCACGCCGCCGACAATCGCGCCGGATTCGATACCCGTCCCCGTCAGGACGATTTCGGCGTCGTTGCGGTGGTGGGTCTCGTAGTTGACGCGCGCCGTCACATCCGCGACACTCGCCGCGCGTCCGCTGACTGCGCTGAACGTAAACGCGCCGCCTTCGACAGTCAGTGTCTTATAGCGCGCGGGTTTCTCCGCCAGGCGGAACCACGAGTAATCGGGGGCACAGAACAGAATATCCGCTCCCTCGACTTCCGTCTCCGTGACGGTCTTTTCGCGTCCCGTCACAAGGTGAATCGTCCTTGTGTCCGTCGCGCTGATTTCCCGCGCGGCGTCCAGTACGGACAAATCGCGCACGAATACGGGATACGTCGCGCCCGCGAGGCCGCTTCCCTCGTCCGTCGCGGAATCGTTCACATGATACGACCCCGCCGCTATGCCCTGGTTTTCAAATTTGAGCGTCGCCTGCGTGACCGCGTCCACTGTGCCGCCGTCCAGCTCCGCCGCGTAGAAGTCGGCGTAGGGGATGTTCATCAGGACGTAGCCGGGGTTACTAATCGCTAACTCTACCGGGTAATCGTAAACGGCCTCCTGCGTGATATAGCGGATGTTGGAAATCGTCTTGCCGTTCAAGTCCAGCTCGCCGAGATTCCAGCCGATTTCCGTACCGCGCCAGATGTTGACGATATGCCGCAGGCCGTACTTTACGCCGTCGGCAGTGAGTACCACGCCGCTGACCGCCGCGCCCTGCGTAATGCCGCCGTTCTCCGGAATCGTCAGGGAGATTTCGATGTCGGTGTGTCTGCCGCCCGTCGTGACTTCGCCCGTGACGCCTTCCACACTCGCCGCGCGTCCGCTGACCGCGCCGAATGTAAACGCGCCGTCCGTGACTGTCAGTGTCTTATAACGGGCGGGCTTTTCGCTGAGGACGTAGTACGAATAGCTTGCGCTCTCAAAGAGGGCGTCGCGGCCTTCGTATGTGGTTGTGGCCTCCTGTCCGCGATTCGTCACCGTGATGGACACGCTGGAATTATCCGTAACCTGCGTTTTGCCGTCCAACGCGGACATATCCGGCACGAATACCGGGTAAATGACGCCGGAAATATCGCTCCCGTCGCTGTTGACGTGGTACGAGCCGCCCGCAAGGCCGCCCGTGCGCGGCTTGTTACGCGTCGCGGATGTCACCGCGTCGACCGCCGCCGCTCCGTCGCCCAATTCCGCCGCGTAGAAGTCGGCGTAGGGGATGTTCATCAGGACGTAGCCGGGGTTCCCGATTGCCAATTCTACCGGGTAATCGTAAACGGCCTCCTGCGTGATGTAGCGGATGTTGGAAATCGTCTTGCCGCTCAAATCCAGTTCGTCGAGATTCCAGCCGATTTCCGTACCGCGCCAGATATTGACGATGTGCCGCAAGCCGTACTTTACGCCGTCGGCGGTGAGTACCACGCCGCTGACCGCCGCGCCCTGTACAATGCCGCCGTTCTCCGGAATCGTCAGGGAGATTTCGATGTCGGTGTGTCTGCCGCCCGTCGTGACTTCGCCCGTGACGCCTTCCACACTCGCCGCGCGTCCGCTGACCGCGCCGAATGTAAACGCGCCGTCCGTGACTGTCAGTGTCTTATAACGGGCGGGCTTTTCGCTGAGGACGTAGTACGAATAGCTTGCGCTCTCAAAGAGGGCGTCGCGGCCTTCGTATGTGGTTGTGGCCTCCTGTCCGCGATTCGTCACCGTGATGGACACGCTGGAATTATCCGTAACCTGCGTTTTGCCGTCCAACGCGGACATATCCGGCACGAATACCGGGTAAATGACGCCGGAAATATCGCTCCCGTCGCTGTTGACGTGGTACGAGCCGCCCGCAAGGCCGCCCGTGCGCGGCTTGTTACGCGTCGCGGATGTCACGGCGTCGACCGCCGCCGCGCCGTCGCCCAACTCCGCCGCGTAAAAGTCGGCGTAGGGGATGTTCATCAGAACATATCGCGGACTGTGGGTCGTTTCGTCGTCGGTACCTGTAGGCGTCTCCGACACCGTTTCGTCGTCGGTACCCGTTGGGGTCTCCGATACCGTTTCGTCGTCGGTGCCTGTAGGCGTCTCCGACACTGTTTCGTTGTCGGTGCCCATGGGCGTCTCCGACACTGTTT
>CAMHBH010000013.1 GCA_946183175.1 uncultured Oscillibacter sp. | reverse complement strand
GATGACGCCAACGTGCGTGAGCACGGCCGATCCCACCAGGCGGCGGAATTCCTCAACGGGGTTCACGGGCGCCGACGGGTAGAAGACGCTGCCGTGGTAGAGGCGGAAGAACCCGTTCAGCGTCCGGACGGTCAAGACCTTCCACGACGACAGCGACGGGGCCGAGCGCGGGGAAAATACCATCCACATTTTCGGAGCCGGCGACATCACGATTGCCCATATGGGAGACTTGGGACATCATTTGACGCTGGAACAAATCGAGGCCATCGGCCCCCTGACCGTCATGCTGATTCCCGTCGGCGGCGTGTACACCATCGACGCCGTAGGCGCGAAATCGGCCTGCATGGCTCTGCGCCCCCGCTGTGTCATCCCCATGCACTACCACCACCCGCCCTACGGCCTGCCGAACATCGGCGAACTCGACCCCTTCCTGAAACTCTGGTCGAAAACGTCCGTCCACCGTCTCGACGGCCCCTCGCTGGATATCACGACCGACCTTTCCGGCGTCTACGTCCCGCGCTTCGTGAGCGATACCTGATACGAATCCCCCGGCGGAGTTTCCACCGGGGAATTTTTATAGCTGTCAGGACAATTCCGCGCGGGCTCGTTCCAGCGCCGCGTGTATGACTTGGTCCATGTCGTAGTATTTGTACTCGCCCAGACGCCCCCCGAACAGTACGTTGCTTTCCTGCGCGGCAAGCGCCCTGTAGGTTTCGTACAGCTTCCCGTTCTTCGCGTCGTTGACGGGGTAGTAAGGCTCGTCGCCGGGCCTCCACTCCGACGAATACTCCCGGCTGATGACCGTCTTGGGCAATTCGTTTCCGGCCTCGTCGCGCCCGAACTCGAACCATTTATGCTCGATAATCCGCGTCCACGGCGTTTCGCGGTCGGTGTAGTTGACCGCCGCGTTGCCCTGAAAATTCGGAATGTCCAGCAGTTCGGTCTCAAACCGCACAGAGCGGTATTCCAAGTACCCCGCGCGGTAGTCGAAATAGGCGTCAATGGGGCCCGTGTACAGCACCCTCCGCGCCAGTCCGGACAGCTCCCCGCGCTTCGACAGGTAGTCCGTGTTTAGCCGTACTTCGATACCGTCCAGCAGATTCGCGACGAGTTTCGTATACCCGCCGACGGGAATCCCCTGATACAGCGCGTTGAAATAGTTGTTGTCGAACGTCAGGCGCACGGGCAGACGCCGGATAATGAACGCGGGCAAGTCGCGGCAGTCGCGGCCCCACTGCTTTTCGGTGTAGCCCCGGACGAGCGTCTCGTAGATGTCGCGCCCTACCAGTGAAATCGCCTGTTCTTCTAGATTGCGCGGCTCCCCGGTGATTTCGCGGCGCTGTTCGTCGATTTTGGCGGCGGCCTCGGCGGGCGTCGTCACGCCCCACATCTGATTGAACGTGTACATATTGAAGGGCAACGAGTACAGTTTGCCCTTGTAATTCGCCACGGGGGAGTTGGTGAAGCGGTTGAACACCGCGAAACGGTTCACGTAATCCCACACGGCTTTGTCGTTCGTGTGGAAGATGTGCGCGCCGTACTTGTGGACGTGGATACCCTCGACCTGTTCGGTGTAGACGTTCCCGGCGATGTGGGGACGCTTGTCGACGACAAGCACGCTCTTCCCGTGGTCGACGGCCTCCCGCGCGAATACCGCGCCGTACAGACCAGCCCCGACGATTAGATAATCATACATAATTATCCTCCATTCTTAAAAATAGCTTTAACGCCATAATCGGGTGAACAAAAACTCGGCAATGAGCAAAACTACAATTGCCAGTAATGTTGCCATTCCGTCGACTGCTATATTTTCTATTATACAAATAAGCAACGAAAGGACAATAAACTCAATCATAATTTTCAGCAATGCTGTCATTCCACCCATCACTACACTTTTGGTTAAGATGACCACTACCATTGATGTTGACATCAACGCCAAAAATGTCAATTTGAGCGTGGGTATTTTTCTTCCAAAATAGTGAATATGGCTACCTGTAAAAATCTGCAGTAACTTGTTACTAAGTTCTTGTAACAAAGAAGAAGCGGGATTTTTACCACTATTCAGTTGTTCTAAAATATCATCTGGATTTTCAGTGCCTTTATTTTTTTCCTGCTCGTCCATTTTTGAACCCTTCCTTAGCAATTATTGAGTAATAGACATATACAGAGCAAAATAAGTCAATGAAATAACTCCAAATGTCCAGCCTAGCTGGTAAGCCTTCGCCTTTTTATTAGTTTGTTTGCTATTATTCTCAATGGCTACCACATAGTATGTTGCGGTAATTGCTGAAAATACCTCTTTAGGTCTCGACATTTGCTTTGCGTTATTAAGATTTATTACAGGAATTTTAAGATATTCCCGTATCATAATAGCACTAATCATCGAGCAAAGAGAAATAACCGCTGTAATAACTGTGATAGGGTAGAGTAATAATACAAATAATTCTGAAATAGCTATTCCAGTTTTTGGAATAAAATTCCACAGACTTCCAATGTCCGTTTCCTGAATAATCAGGAAAAAGTAGGTCGCGATTACCGGAAGAGAAATACCAAGTTTAGAATCAAGCGCGGCGGCCCGGTCGATTTCGTGTTGATATTCCGCCTGTACCATAGAAAGGAATATCTCGCTGGATTCATAGGTATACTGTTCTTTCGGAGTGTACTGCTCCCCCGGAACGAATACGCCTCCGGGGGTTTTCGTGTACTTCGACGGCATATCAGCCGCCCTCCAAGGGGGCCATTTCGGCGTTGACCGCGTCCTCACACGAACGCATGGCCTGTATGGTCTTGTCCATCAGCTCGGGCAATTCCCATCCGAGACGCTCCGCGCCCGTGCGTATCACGTCCCGCGAACAACCCGCCGCGAATCGCTTGTCCTTGAACTTCTTGTTCAGCGACTTGACCTCCATGTCCTGTACGCTGTGGCTCGGGCGCATTTTCGCCGCCGCGAAAATCAGTCCCGTGAGTTCGTCCGCCGCAAACAGTACCTTTTCCATCAGTTCCGTCGGCTCCACGTCGCTACAAATCCCGTAGCCGTGACTGCACACGGCGTGTACGAGTTCCGGGGAGGCGTCGATTTCCGCGAGGAGTTCGGGGGCCTTCTGACAGTGTTCGTCGGGCCAGCGCTCAAAGTCCACGTCGTGCAGCAGTCCGGCGGTGGCCCAGAAATCGGCGTCCTCCCCGAACCCGAGTTCGTTGGCGTACCAGCGCATAACGCCCTCCACGGTCAGCGAGTGGCGGATGTGGTACGGCTCGCTGTTGTACTTCTTCAGCAACGACAGCGCCGCCTCCCGGCTTGGGTACTCTTTCATGTTTTCCGCTTCCTTTCGTATAAGTCCGGCTCCGGCTCCGCGTCGACGGCCTGTAACCAGTCGTAGTAGGGCAGCAGGAACGCGTAGCCCTTTTTGACACGCTCCACAATCGCGCGGCTGTAAAGCTCCTCTGTCAGCGGCCCGGTGTGCTCTATCACGAACGATTTCGCGCGGTACCACGGCGCGAGAATCGCCGACGGGGCCTCCGAACGCGCGCGGCGGTACTCCTCCGTTTCAAGCGTGAACTCCGGATTCCGTGTCAGGCGGCGCGTCAGGCGCTCCATAGGCTCCGGTTCGCGGTCGATTCGCGCGCGGAGTTTCGCCATTGTGACGGGCTTCGGCATCCAGTAGCCGAGGCCGTAGCTCCAGTAGTCGGGGCCGAGTTCAAACCAGAAACACGGCTTGCCTGTCCACTCCTCCGTAGGCGCTGTGGGACGCTCTACGGTAAACCACAAGTGGTCTTTGTACGGCCCGCGTCCGAACAGTCGCCGCGCGTCGCGGTAAATCCGCGTGACTTTGCGGATTAGCCCGGCGTCGGGGCGCTTCGCACTGAGAAATCCCCATAATTCGTCGGCGAGCGCGGTCATGGGCTGTTGGAAATGCGTCTGGTACTCCGCCTTGTGGGCCTGAAACCACTCCCGGTTGTTGTTGAAGCGGATTCCCCACATAAAATCCACGGTCTCCTGTGAAAAGCCGTCGAACATTACTTATCCTTCGCCTCGTCGAGCGCCCGGGCGGCGTCCGCGATAAGTTTCACGCAGAGGTCGTAGCCCAGCGCGCCGCTGTCGAGCGTGATATGGTAATTGCGCCCGTCGCCCCACTTCTTCCCGGTATAGCGGTTGTAGTAGGCGTGGCGGCTGGCGTCCTTGCGCGACATGAGGCGCTGTATCTCGGTGGCGTTGGAGCGCCCGAGCATTTCGCTGACGCGTATGGCGCGGTGCACGTCGTCGGCGTAGATGAAGACGTGCAGTCCGTCGATACCGGCCTTGCGGATGACTTCGTCGGCACAGCGTCCGAGAAGCACGCACGGCCCCGCCTTCGCGAACCGGAGAATAATGGCCTGCTGTACGTCGTGAATCACGTCCTGACTGTCGCTGTAGAAGACGCTGGAGGCGACAATGCCCCGGATGATGGAATCCGTACGGGAAATGTCCTCGCCCTCGGTCTCGACGAGTTCGGGAGAGTAGCCGCTGGCCTCGGCGGTCTGCTTTACGATGTCGCGGTCGTAGAAGGGAATGCCGAGTTCTTCGGCGACGCGCTTACCGATGGAATGTCCGCCCGCGCCGTACTCCCGGCTGATGGTGATGATACAGTTTTTCACGCTTTCGCTCCTTTCTGTGGACGGAAGAGGCATTGTCAATAATCAGGGAAAGTCGTCGTCAAGCAGTTCCTGGGCCTCCTGTATTTTCTCCTTGACGTGGGCGATGGGGCCGGACACAAAGGGGTCGGTTTTCCGCCTGTCGTAGAGGCCCGACAGCGCCTGCATAAGCAAGTCCAGGGCCTTTTTGGGGTCGCACTCGACCGCCATGCCGTACAGGAACGCCTCCCCGATACGCGCCAGGATATCCGCGCGGCAGAAGTCCTCCTCGTCCGGACGGTTCACGGCGTCGAGCGCCCGAAAGTACAGCCGGAGCGCGAATTTCTCGTTTTGTTCCAGATAGAGGCCGTCGCGGTACATGTCGCCGAGTTTGTAAAGACAATTCGGGTCGTCGTAGAGAATGGCCCCGAGGTTGTAGTAATAGTAGGCCTTCTGGTAGTCGGGGGCCTGGTGGCGTCCGTAGAAGTAGCAGTAGCCGAGGTTGCACAGCGCGCGGCGCTCCCCGGCCTCCGCCGCGATTTCGTAGAGCTCTACGGCCTGCTGGTAGTCGCGCTTGAGGTAGTTGCCCTTGTAGTACAGTGTGCCGAGATTCAGCGCCGCGCCGGGGTGCCCGTACTGCATGCACAGCCGGTAACAGCGTACCACGGTCTCCATGATGTCGGGGAAGCGCGTACACTCATGGTGCTCGCACGCCCACTCGAAAACGGCGTCGTAGTCCTGCTCCGACAGGTAGCCGGACAGTTCCTCGATATCGCTGATGAAAGTCTCCGCGTAATGCCGCCACTCTGGGTCTTCTTCGGCGTCGTACTCCTCCTCCGTGATGGTGCGGACGATACTCTTCATACGCCAGAGAGGAAACGGGGCGTTTTCCTCCGTATAGAAGCTGACAGCCTCCACAATGCCCTTGCGTAGCCGGTTCGACTCCCCGAACGGGACAAGGACATAGCTGTTTAGCGGAATCTCCTCGTCGGAGAGGTAGAAGTACGCCTTATCGATTTTTTTCGGACGCACGGAACAATAGCGGTATTCTTTCACGTCGTCACCCCCTGTACGGGTAGATTATAGCATTTCTTCCGGATGGTTGCAAGGCGTCAGGTTTTCCCGTATCCTGGCAAGGCCCCTCCGGCGCGGCGAATTACGGTATTGGTTCGAGCGTAAAGCGCCACGGGAAGTCGCGGGCCTCCCCGGCGTAGTCGATACCGATTCGCGGCCCCGCTTTGACGATTTCGCGGCGCGGCGGCAATTCCGGTAAGCCGATATCGGCGGGGGTGTCGCACACGAACAGCGCCTCGCCCGTCAGCGAAACCCCGTTCTGCGCCGTCGTCAGGCACAGCGCCTGACAGACTTTCCCCGGGCCGTTGAGGAAATTCCGCCGCCGCGCGGGCGTGTCGGGCCTGTCGCCGTAGCGCCGACGCCACATGAAGTCCGTACCCGCGACCGCCTCCATCCCCCGGACAAGTACGGCGGCGGGCTCTCCCTCCGGTTCCGTCACGAAGTTCAGACAGTGGTACATGCCGTAAATGAGGTAAATGTACGCGTGCCCGGGCCCCAGAAACAACGGCGCTGTCCGCGCCGTCTTCCGGTACCCGTAGGCGTGGCAGGCCCTGTCACAGCGCCCGACGTAGGCCTCGGTTTCGGTGAGGCGTCCGGCCAACAGCGGCCCGCCCGCCGGACGCCGTACCACAATTTTTCCCAGCAGTGCCCGCGCGACTTCCACCGTGTCGCGGTCGTAAAAATCAGAAGAAAGCCTTGCCATTTGCGCCCCCCGGTGCTACAATAACGTTTGTTTTGCATTCTACCACAGAACACCCAAAGGAGCAAGGCCATGAAACCCAACCGGATTCGGCAAAACGTCCTCCCGGTACTCGCCGCCATGATTTGGGGCAGTGCCTTTCTGGCCCAGAGCGTCGGCGCGGAGCACATGGGCCCCTTTACGTTCAATACGGCCCGTTCCGTCGTCGCGTTCTTCTTCCTGCTCGCGCTGTGTACGGTACGCCGCCGCTTTCGCGGGAGCGCCGTCCGCTCGTGGCGCGAACTCTTGACCGCGGGCGGCTGCTGCGGTACCGCCCTCGCCGTCGCGACCTGGCTGCAACAGGCCGGTATGGCCACCACCGAACCGGGGAAGGCCGGGTTCATTACGGCGCTGTATATCGTGATTGTACCGCTCGCCGGGAAATTCTTCCTGAGGCGGGAGGCCCCGCCGACGATTTGGGTCAGCGTCGCGCTGGCGGCGGTAGGACTGTACCTGCTGAGCGTCACGGAGAGTTTGACGATACAGCCCGGGGACGTGTATATGATTCTCTGCGCGTTCGTCTTCTCGGTGCAAATCCTGCTGATTGACCACTTTTCGCGGCGCGTCGACGGCGTCGCGATGTCGTGCGTACAGTTCTTTACCATGACGGTCGTTTCCCTGCTGGGCGCGGCGGTCACGGCGGAGAGCGTCAGCGCGGAGGCGTTGCGCGTGTGCCTGTGGGCGATTCTCTACGCCGGAATCTTTTCCAGCGGCGTGGCCTACACGCTACAAATTTTGGCGCAGAAGGATTCCAATCCGATGGTGGTTTCCCTGTTGCTGAGTTTGGAAGCGGTATTCGCGGCGCTGTCGGGGGCGCTGTTCCGCCACGAACGCATGACCGCCCGCGAATTGCTCGGCTGTGCGCTGATGTTCGCGGCGGTCGTCATCGCGCAGATACCCCGCGACGCCCTTGAATCCCGATATGAGCAATGATATAATGACGAAAACCTTGCGGCGAGGTGAATAAAGAGTGCGGATAGAAATATTAGGCGTAGGCTTTGACAATATCACGAAAGAGGAGGCCGTACAGGAGGCCGTTTCCCTGCTCGACAGCGGCGGGTGCCACTACGTGGTCACGCCGAATCCGGAGATTGTGGAAGTCTGCCGGGAGCGGGAGGAAGTCGCGCGGGCGGTCAACGGCGCGGATTTGGTACTTCCGGACGGTATCGGGATTATCAAGGGCGCGGAGATTCTCGGCACCCCCCTGCGCGAACGCGTACCGGGTATCGAGTTCGCGTCGGCGCTGATGGAGCGGCTGGCGAAAACGGAGTACAGCATTTATTTTCTGGGCGGGAAGCCCGGCGTAGCCGTGGAGGCCGCGAAGAATCTCTCGCGGCAGTACCCGGGCCTGCGCTGTGCCGGATTCCGCGACGGCTATTTCCGCAAAGACGCGCCCGTCGTGGAGGACATCCGCCGGAGCAAGGCGGACGTGGTATTCGTATGCCTGGGCGCGCCGAAGCAGGAACTGTGGATGTTGCGCAACGGCCCCGATACCGGGGCGAAGCTCCTCTGCGGACTGGGCGGAAGTCTGGACATTTTCGCGGGCGTGGCGAAGCGCGCCCCGGCGTTCTTCTGCGACCACGGCCTGGAATGGTTCTACCGCCTCTGCAAGGAGCCGTGGAGGTGGAAGCGCATGCTGAAACTTCCGGTTTTTCTGCGGCATGTCCGGCAGGAGAAGCGCGACAGAATCGCCGCGCCTATCCGGAAGCCGCTTACGGAACTTGTGAAACCCGAGCCCGAACCGCCGCTGTCCGGCGAACTGGAGGCCCCGCAAGATACGTTACTGTCCGTTGAGCCGGAAGCGCCGCTCTCTTTCGATACGCAAACGCCGCTGTCTGACGAGCCGGACGCCACGCCGGAGACATTGTTCTCCGCCGAACCGGGGACGCCGCCCACGGACGCCGCACTTTTCAAAGAAATCTCCCCCGACAAGGGGCCGAGCACGGAGGAACCCATGCCAGACTTTGAACATCAAGACACCACCCAGTGGAACCCCAACGACGTGAAGCCCCCGCGCCGCAGACGCCGGAAACGCCGCGTCAAGTGGTACCATACGCTCATATACCTTTTCGTCGTCATGCTGATATCGGTCATTCTCGCGGGTATCGGCTGGGAATTGGCCTCCGATTTGTGCGCCTTCAACCGCGGGGCCGTCAGTACGCATACCGTGGAAATCACCCCCGGCGACAGCCTCGACCAGGTCATCATCAAGCTCGAACGCGCCGGACTGATTAAGTACCCCTTCTTTTTCCGGCTGTTCGCGGAAGTCACCCACGCGGAAAGCAAAATCGGCGCGGGCACCTACGCCCTGAATACCGATATGGACTACCGCGCCCTCGTCGTGGGTATGCGCAGTTCCGCCGGCCTCACGACCAGCGAGGTCAAGGTCACGATTCCCGAGGGCTACACCGTGCGCGACATCTGCGCCCTGCTCGCCGAAAAGGGCGTCGCCACGGAAGAAGAACTCCTCGACGCCGCTCGCAACGCCCCCTTCGACTACGATTTCATCGACAACGACTCCCACGAAATCAGCCGCCTGGAAGGCTACCTCTTCCCCGATACCTACGACTTCTATACCCCTGAGAATCCCCAGCGCGCCTTAAACCGCCTCCTGAGCAACTTCGCCCGGAAAATCGAGGCCTGGGAAGACTTGCTTGCCGAGGCCGAACAGCGCGGCTACAACCTCAAGAAAATTATCACCATCGCGTCCCTGATTGAGAAGGAGACCGACGGCGGCGACCAGACCCGTATCGCCTCCGTCGTCTACAACCGCCTCGACGGCCCCGGGAGCCGCGCCGGGACTTACGGCCTCCTGCAAATCGACGCCGCCCTGCTCTACGGAATCCCCAACCACAGCGGCCCGATTACCTCCGCCGACCTGGAGTATTCGTCGCCCTACAACCTCTACAAGAACGCCGGACTGCCCCCGACGCCCATCGCCAACCCCGGCGCGCAGTCGATTTATGCCGCGCTTTTGCCCGAGGCGAGCAACTACTATTACTACGCCCTCGCAAAAGACAGTAAGCACCGCTTCTTCAGCAATTACACGGACTTCTCGCGCTTCCTGTCCAGCTCGGACTACATCGGCAATTGACATGGAGCGTAGAAAGCCTGAACTCCTCTGCCCCGCCGGGGATATGGCACGCCTGCAAATGGCCGTCGCCTACGGTGCCGACGCCGTCTACCTCGCCGGGACGGAGTTCGGAATGCGCGCCTTCGCCGGGAATTTCCCGGAGGCCGCGTTCCGCGACGCCGTCGCCTACGCCCACGCCCGCGGCGTCCGCGTACACTGTACGGTCAACACCACGCCGCGTAATCCGGAAGTGGACCGCCTCCCGGCCTATCTGGAATTTCTGGACGCCCTCGGCGTCGACGCGCTGATTATCGCCGATTTCGGCGTGTTCCGTCTCGCCCAGCGCCACGCCCCCCACTGCGCGCGCCACGTCTCGACGCAGGCCGGCGTGACGAATTACGAGGCCGCCCGCGTCTGGCACGAGGAAGGCGCGGCGCGGGTCATCCTTGCCCGGGAACTGTCGCTGGAGGAAGTCCGGACGATTCGCGACCGCACCCCGCCCGCGCTGGAAATCGAGACGTTCGTACACGGGGCCATGTGCGTAAGCTATTCGGGGCGCTGTCTGCTCTCCAACTACATGACCGGACGCGATTCCAGCCGGGGCGCGTGCGCCCAGCCCTGCCGTTATCACTACGCCTTAGTCGAGGAGAAGCGCCCCGGCGAATACTTCCCCATAGAGGAAGACGCCTCCGGCGCGTACATCCTCAACTCCCGCGATATGTGCATGATTGACCACCTCCCCGACCTCTGCGCGGCGGGCGTCGACAGCCTCAAAATAGAGGGCCGCGCCAAATCCGCCTACTACGCCGCGATTATCACGGGGGCCTACCGGCACTGCCTCGACGACGCTTTCGCGGGGCGTCCGCCCGACGCCGTGTGGCGCGAGGAGGTCAACCACATCAGCCACCGCCCCTACTCCACCGGTTTCTACTACGGCCCGCCCGGCGAATACTACGCCGACAGCCGCTATATACGCGACTGGCAGGTGATAGCGCTTGTCACCGACTGCGACGCCGACGGCTACGCCACGCTGTCACTGCGGAACAAATTCCGCGTCGGCGACGCCGTGGAGCTCGTCGGCCCCGGACTGAGCCCGCGTCCGCTGACAGTCCCGGACAGCCTCACCGACGCCGACGGCGCGCCGCTGTCCGAACCCCGCACGCCCCAAATGATATTTCATATGAAATTCCCCTGTCCCGTGCCGCCCTTCAGTATGTTGCGGCGGTACGTGGGGAATCGCCCCTGACACAGAATGGAGGAAATTGTAATGTCTCACCCCTGGCGCGGATTGAACGAACTCCGCGAAATGTTCCTGAGCTACTTCGAGAGTAAAGGCCACTTGCGCCTGCCGAGCTTCTCCCTGATTCCGCACCATGACGCGTCCTTACTGCTCATCAACAGCGGCATGGCCCCTATGAAAACGTGGTTCACCCGCGAGGAGGAGCCGCCCCGGAACCGTGTCACGACCTGTCAGAAGTGCATACGCACGGGCGACATTGAGAATATCGGCAAGACCGACCGCCACGGCACCTACTTCGAAATGCTGGGCAACTTCTCCTTCGGCGACTACTTCAAGCGGGAAGCGATTCACTTCTGCTGGGAGTTCCTGACGGATGTCGTCGGACTGGAGCCAGACAGGCTTTACCCGTCCATCTACCTCGACGACGACGAGGCTTTCAACGTCTGGCACGACGAAATCGGAATCGCGCCGGAGCGAATCTTCCGCTTCGGCAAGGAGGACAATTTCTGGGAACACGGCGCGGGGCCGTGCGGGCCGTGTTCGGAGGTCTACTACGACCGCGGGCCCGAGCACGGCTGCGGCAAGCCTACTTGTACCGTCGGCTGTGACTGCGACCGCTACATTGAGGTGTGGAACAACGTCTTTTCGCAGTTCGTCAACGACGGAGAGGGACATTACTCCGAGATGAAGAATAAGAATATCGACACCGGAATGGGTCTCGAACGGCTGGCCTGTGTGTGTCAGAACGTCAATTCCCTGTTCGATGTCGATACCGTGATGAATATCACGAACCGCGTTTCCGAGCTGACCGGGGCCCACTACGGGCAAAGTCAGAAGAGCGACGAATCGCTCCGCGTGATTACCGACCACATTCGCGCCTCCGTCATGATGATTTGTGACGGCGTACTGCCGAGTAACGAGGGGCGCGGCTACGTCTTACGGCGTCTTCTCCGCCGCGCCGCCCGCCACGGAAAACTGCTGGGCGTCGACAAACCCTTTTTGCACGATGTCGTCGATACCGTCATTCACGAGAACGAGAGCGCCTACCCCGACTTACGCGAGAAACAAGATTATATTACAAGAGTTATCCGCACGGAGGAGGAAAAGTTCTCCCGGACACTCGACGACGGCATGAAAATCTATCAAGAGTTGATGTCGGCGCACCGCGAGAAGGGCGAGACAGTCTTTTCGGGCGCGGACGCGTTCCGGCTCTATGACACCTACGGTTTCCCCGTAGACCTGACCGCCGAAATGGTCTCCGACGAGGGCATGACCCTCGACCGCGACGGGTTCCGTACCATGATGGAGGAACAGCGTACCCGGGCGCGCAAGGCCCGCGAGGCGTTGGGCGATTTGGGCTGGGCCGGTATCGAGTTCGGAAGCGACATGCCCGCCACGGAGTTCGTCGGCTACGAACACGACAGCGCCGAATGTAAAGTGCTTGCGATTGTCGTTGAGGGCGAACTGCAAGACGAAATCAGCGCGGGCGCGGAGGCGTCTATCGTACTCGACAAAACGCCGTTCTACGCCGAAATGGGCGGACAGGTCGCCGACCACGGCGAACTGTACACCGACAGCGCGCGCTTTGTGGTCTCCGACGTACAGAAGAACAAGGGCGGGAAGTTCCTGCACTCCGGCACCCTCGAACGCGGTATGCTGAAAGTCGGCGACACCCTGACGGCGTCCATCGACACCGCGCGCCGCGCGCAAATCCGCCGCGCCCACAGCGCCACGCACTTACTCGACGCCGCCCTCCGCAAAGTCCTGGGCGACCACGTACACCAGGCCGGGTCTCTGGTGGAACCCGACAAACTCCGCTTCGACTTCACGCACTTCGAGGCCGTCACCCCCGAACAGTTGCAACAAGTCGGACGCCTTGTCAACGACGAAATTCTGAAAGGCGTCCCCGTCGTGACGGAAGTGCTCCCCATTGACGAGGCGCGGAAAAAGGGCGCTGTCGCGATGTTCGGGGAGAAGTACGGCGAGACCGTGCGCGTCGTCGAAATGGAAGACTTCTCTATGGAGTTCTGCGGCGGCACCCACGTCGACAATACGGCGAAAATCGGTACGTTCTGGCTGTTGTCGGAATCGTCGATTGCGTCGGGAGTACGGCGTATCGAGGCCATCACGGGCCGCGCCGCCCTCGATTTCGCCGAGGAACGCTTCAAAATGCTGACCGACGCCGCGCGCCTGTTCAAAATCAGTCCGGCGGAACTCGTCAGCCGCATTGAGGCCTCTTTCACGGAAATGAAGTCCATGCGGCAGGAAATCGAAAAGTTCAAGTCGGAAGCCTCTCTCGGAGAGGCGCGGCAATTCCTGTTGAGCGCGAAAACCATCGGCGGCCTGAAAATCGTCGCGGCGTCGCAGGACGGCCTCGACGCCAACGCGCTCCGCCAGCGCGGCGACTTCCTACGCGATAAAGAGCCGTCCGTCGTGGGCGTACTCGCGGGCGTCAACGACGGCAAGATTACGATTGTCGCCGTATGCGGCCCGGAGGCCGTCAGGAAGGGAATCAAGGCCGGGGAACTCGTCAAGCGCGTATGCGGAATCTGCGGCGGCAGGGGCGGCGGCAAGCCCGAAAGCGCTATGGGCGGCGGTTCCGACCTGCTCAAACTCGACGACGCGCTCGCCGCTGTCGACGATTTCATCATCGAGAAACTCGGCGGCTAAGGAAAGGAGTATTTTATGTCGGATTGCCTGTTCTGCAAAATCTCGGCGGGGGAGATTCCCAGCAAGAAAGTCTACGAGGACGAGCTTTGCTACGCCTTCCACGATATCGCCCCGCAGGCCCCCGTACACTTCCTCGTTATCCCGAAAGCCCACCTTGCGTCGGTGTCGGCGGTGACGCCCGACAACTGCGCCGTCGTGGGGCATATTTTCGCCGTCATCGCCAAACTCGCCGCCGAAATGGGCCTGGACAGTTACCGGGTCGTCTCGAACATCGGCGAACAGGCCGGACAGAGCGTGCCCCATCTGCATTTCCACGTCCTCAGCGGACGCGACATGACGTGGCCTCCGGGCTGACGGAAAGCCGCTTCTCCCGGACGGAACTCCTGTTCGGGAGAGACGGCATGGGGAAACTGTCGCGGGCGTGGGTGGCGGTATTCGGCCTCGGCGGCGTCGGCGGCTACGTCGCCGAAGCCCTCACGCGCAGCGGTATCGGCACACTCGATTTCGTCGACCACGACGTAGTATCCGAAAGCAACCTGAACCGTCAGATTCTCGCGACCGCCGACACCGTGGGCCGCTATAAGGCCGACGTAGCCCGGGAGCGGGCGCTGTCCGTGAACCCGGACGCCATAGTACACGCCTACCGCGTGTTCTACACGCCCGAAACCGCCGCGCAGTTCGACTTCTCCCGCTACGACTACGTCGTAGACGCCATCGACACCGTGACGGGCAAACTGTCGCTGGCGGAGGAGGCGTACCGCACCGGGACGCCGCTTGTCAGCTCTATGGGCACCGGGAATAAACTCCGCCCGTCCATGCTGGAAGTCTCCGACATCTACGAGACCTCGGTCTGCCCGCTGGCGCGCGTCATGCGGAAGGAACTCAGGAAACGCGGTATCCCTCGCCTGAAAGTCGTCTGGTCTCGGGAAACCCCGCTGGAATCGAGTAGCGACGCCCCCGCGCGCGCGTCGGGGCGGCCCGTACCGGGCAGTACGGCTTTCGTCCCGGCGGCGGCGGGCCTGCTCCTCGCCTCGGAAGTCGTGCGCGATTTGCTCTCCCGCCCCTGAAACACAACGATTCCCGTCCGGTTTCGCCCCGGACGGGAATTTGTTACAAATTGTTTTCAAATTGTTCACAGAAATTTCCTAAAAAGGGCTTGCATTTTGCCGGGGCTTGTATTATACTATCCCTCGAAGAACACATGAGGCGGTAGCCTGTGGAATGCGGCAACATTCCACAAGCCTACATCGAGTGAATTAGGTTAAAAAGGACACTCAACACACCGGATTTTCCGGACCGCGGAAGTATTATACCCATTTCCAGCGTTCTTTTGCAAGGTTCATTACCGTACTTTTCCGCTGTCGTTACGAGTTCGGGCAGCGAAAAGGGGCGGGGTTTCATGGGTGGACTGCGCGAAAAATGTCGGCGTGGGCGTGGTACTGCGGAATTACGCTTTCAGATTGTCAGGCGTTCTCGCGCTTTGATAGTTCAGGCGGTGTTGGGTTTTCACTCAACGCCGCCTTTGTGTGTTCTGGCAGAGCCGCCGGAGGGGGGATACAACGTCGTCCCCGTCCGGGTTCGGCCTGTCAGTACAACGCAAGGAGGACTATCAAGGATGAAAAAAGTGAAAAAGATGGCGGGCTTTACGCTCGCCGAACTGCTCATCGTGGTGGCGATTATCGCCATTCTGGTGGCAATCGGAATCCCGATGTTCAACACCGCGATGGAGAAGAGCCGCGAGACGGCGGACGTATCCAATCTGCGCGCCGCGAAGGCCGCCGGGGCCGTGCTCCATATGGACGGCATGACCATTCCCTACAAGACAAACGCGACAACGGAGGAGGACGCCGAAAAAATTCCTGCTGAGGGCTATATCTGCTTCTATGACATCTCGCAGGGCGTGCTTTTTGACAGGCGGGACTACAGAGTCAAAGAAGGTAGCGGAGCGAATGAAAAAGTAACGCTCAAAGCCTCTGGAAAGGGAACTAAAGTAGCCGGGACACAGCCCAAGGACGAAGTATTGATGACGGACGGAAAAAATGAATATAAGCCGGAATCGAACGTCAGCAACGGCTACATTGCGGTTTTAATTAAGCCTGACGATGATGATTCTCCTGTACAGGTCACGTTTGTCAAGAGCGTAACCGATGTTTATGAAGGTGCGCCGCTTAATGGCGCTACGCCGGCTAAGTCTGCTAGCTTTAGCCCAGATGGCAATACTACTGATAGCAACAATATGCTCGCGCCTAAGACAACCACAACGTCTGAAGACGATGACACCACTGGCGGCTAATACGCAAGCGCCTGACTTGACGCCGTAATCCCCGATACAAACCGCGCCCCCATCCGGTATCGCGCCGGGTGGGGGCTTGCGTTATTGCGCGGGGGAGGCTTTTCCATGCGGTCGCAGAGCGGACGACGGGTGCGCCGCTTGACACGCCGTGCCTGAAATGATAGAATACGCAAATCAGACGATTTCACAGAGGAGAAAAACCATGTTCCATCTACTCTCCACGGACGGACACGCCCGGCGCGGACGGTTCCGCTGTGCGCACGGCGGCGCGGTCGAGACGCCCGTCTTTATGAATGTCGGCACACAGGCGGCTATTAAGGGCGGCGTGTCGTCGCTGGACTTGCGCGAGGTCGGCTGTCAGATTGAGCTGTCGAACACGTACCACCTGCACCTGCGCCCCGGAGACGAGCGTATCCGCGCGCTGGGCGGTCTCCACCGCTTCATGAACTGGGACGGCCCCATTTTGACCGATTCCGGCGGTTTTCAGGTATTTTCGCTGGCCCCGTTGCGCAAAATCCGGGAGGAGGGCGTACAATTCGCCTCCCATATCGACGGGCACCGTATTTTTATGGGCCCCGAGGAGTCCATGCGGATACAGTCGAATTTGGGCAGTGATGTCGCGATGGCGTTCGACGAGTGCGTCGAGAACCCCGCGCCCTACGAGTACGCCAAAGCAAGCTGTGCGCGTACGTTACGCTGGCTGGAACGCTGTCGGGCCGAGCACACGCGCCTGAACGCACTCGCGGAGACTATCAACCGGGAGCAAATGCTGTTCGGAATCAACCAGGGCGCGACGTACCCGGATTTGCGCGTCTGGCACATGGAGCGTATCGCCGAATTGGACTGCGACGGCTACGCAATCGGCGGACTGGCCGTCGGGGAGCCTCCCGAGGTGATGTACGACATCATAGAAGCCGTAGAGCCGCATATGCCCGCCGGCAAACCCCGCTACCTGATGGGCGTTGGGACGCCCGTCAACATCCTGGAAGCCGTCCGGCGCGGTATCGACTTTTTCGACTGCGTCATGCCCTCCCGCAACGGGCGGCACGGCAAACTCTTTACCTGGGACGGCACCATCAACATTTTGAACGAGAAGTACGCCTCCGACGAGCGCCCCGTAAGCGAACGCTGTACCTGTCCGCTGTGCCGGCACTATTCGCGGGCGTATTTGCGGCACCTGTTCAAGGCGGAAGAAGTCCTCGCGCTCCGTTTGGCCGTACTCCACAACCTGCAATTCTACAACGACCTCATGCGCGGAATCCGGGACGCCATAGAAAGGCAACAGTACGCGCAGTTCTACGCCGAATCCGCCGAGCGCCTCGCCCGGCGGATTTGAGGCCGCCTGACAGCTTCCTTATTTCAACCCACATAATAATTAGGAATCTGAACCACTTTGGAAAACAATTATTATGACAAAAACAAGAAGCGAGACGCTTCTTTCAACCAAGTTTTCACCTCGTTTCTCCAAAAAATATTATGATACTTTATTTCAGAATAATCAAGTTACATTCGCAATAATTTCTTGGATTGCTATAAAAAGTGCGAGGAATCCGTATTTTTATGGATTCCTCGCCGTGATTTCTCTGAAGTGAAAAGACTCCTGCCGTCCGCGCCCGCCGGTCAGAACTTTTACCCGGTAAAACGACCGGATTCCGGAGTTTTCAGCGCTTCCCTGCACCCAGAGGTTCTAGGGCCGGAGGGCATGCCGCTGTAAAAAACATCCTGCATAAACTTCTCCCCGCGTGTTATCCTGTACAGGGTCAACACACGGGGAGGGTTGCTTTTTGCGCTGGTTCTGGTTCTTTACGCTCTACAGTACGCTCGGCTGTCTGCTGGAAATCGTCTTCGCGCGCCTCACGCGCTCGCGCCCCGACAGGAAACGCTTCCTCATTCTCCCGCTCTGCCCCGTCTACGGCCTCGGCGCGTGCCTGTGCCTGCTCGTCGCGCCGCTCGTACAGCGGAACCCCGGCCTGCTGTTCCTGACGGGGGCCGTAATCTGTACCGCCGTCGAGTACCTCACGGCCCTTTGGTACGAACGTATCCTCGGCGTCGCCTTCTGGGACTACTCCGGACAGCGCGGAAACCTCTGGGGGCGCGTCTGCGTCCCGTTCTCGGCGGCCTGGGGCGTACTCGTCCTCGGCCTCGTCTACGGCCTCCACCCCGCCGTACAAGCGCTCGTCGACGCGATTCCTGACAGTTTCGCGTTACTGGCGTTGCCCGCCGTCGCCGCCGACGGGATTGCCTCCGGCGTCATGCTCCGGCGTACCCGTGACCGCGCCTGCCTGCGCTGGTACGACCGCCTCCGGCTGTCGTAAAGGCGACGGGGCCGCCGCCCCGCTCTTTGTCGACGCTTCCTTTCCGCGTACTTGTCAGGCCGTGCCGCCCTGCGACACCATCTCGGCGGCGCGCCGCGCCGTTTCCGGATACCGTTCCGGCGAAACCGCCTCCGCCGCCGACTGCGCCTCCCGTAACAACTGCCCGTCCGTACACAGATTCGCGATTTTCAGCGGCGGCAAGCCGTGCTGACGCTCTCCGAAAAAGTCGCCGGGGCCGCGGATTCGCAAATCCTCCTCCGCGACGCGGAAGCCGTCGGAAGTCGTGACCATGACGCGGAGGCGCTGACGTGTCTCGTCGCCCCGGCTGTCCGAAATGAGGATACAGTACGATTGGAACCGCCCGCGCCCCACGCGCCCCCGCAACTGGTGTAACTGCGAAAGCCCGAACCGCTCCGCGTTCTCGACGACCATCACGGACGCGTTGGGCACGTCGATTCCTACTTCGATAACCGTCGTGGAAATCAGCATGTCCCCGTCGCCGGACGCGAACGCCGACATCACCGCCTCTTTGTCCTTGGGCCTCATGCGCCCGTGTACGGACAGAATGCGCCGCGCCGGGAACACCCGCCGGAGTTCCGACGCGTACTCCGTCACGGCCTTGCGGTCGTCGCCGCCCTCCTGCACCATCGGACAGACAATGTAAATCTGCCGCCCCTCCGACATCTGCTTTTCGAGGAAGGCGTAGACGCGCGGGCGGTAGTCTCCCGATACGGCGTAGGTCAGGATTTTGCGGCGTCCGGGCGGGAGTTCGTCCAGAAACGACACGTCCAAATCGCCGTAGAGCGTCATGGCCAGCGTGCGCGGAATCGGCGTAGCCGACATCACCAGTACATGGGGGCTGTGCCCCTTCGCGGCCAGCGCGCCCCGTTGCGCTACCCCGAAACGGTGTTGCTCGTCCGTCACGACCAGTCCCAGACTGCCGAACTCCACGCCGCCGGAAATCAGGGCGTGTGTGCCAATCAGGAAATCAAGCTCTTGCGCGGCGGCGCGTTGCCGGATTCCGCGCTTGTCCTTGGCGCTGACGGAGCCTGTCAGCAACGCGACGCGTACGCCCAGCGGCGACAACAGCGCCGAAAGCCCCTCGTAGTGCTGACGGGCCAGCAGTTCCGTAGGGGCCATGAGCACGGCCTGTTTATTGTTGCGGATACAGTAATAGGCACAGGCCGCCGCGACCATCGTCTTGCCGGAGCCTACGTCGCCCTGACAAAGGCGGTTCATCGGGACGCCGCTCCCCATGTCCGACAGCGCCTCGGCGATACAACGCCGTTGCGCGCCCGTCAGCGTAAAGGGGAGGGCGTCGTAGAACGGCGACATGTCCACGTCGCGGAATATATCCGCCGTCGCGCTCTCGCGGCGCGTCCGGAAGCCCCGCAGGCCGACAGTCAGCAGGAACAGTTCCTCAAAGGCCAGACGCCGCCGCGCGGCGGCTAAGGCCTCGTCGCTTTCGGGAAAGTGGATATTCCGGTAAGCGTAGTCGACGGGGCAAAGCCCGTAATCGCGGCGTATTTCGTCGGGGAGGTACTCCGGCAAAGTCGCGGCGCACGCCCGCAGGGCCTCCCGGACACCGTGGCACAACATCCGTTGCGATACGCCCGCGCTCAGCGCGTATACGGGCCAGATTCGCCCCGTCTCCGACTGACGGTCGGCGCGTTCCGCGACGGGGTTCGACATCGAACAGCCGAACAAATTCCGCTCTACTTTGCCATACAAGACGTATTCCGTACCCGGCGACAACGCGTTTTTCATCCACAGTTGATTAAAGAAGGTCACACGCAAGACGCCGCTTTCGTCCGCGACGGGGACTTGTAGCAGGTCGAGCCCGTCGCGGACGCGCGTCACAGTCGGCGGGGCCGCCGCGAAACCCCGCACGCATACGCTTTCCCCGTCGGTCAAGTCCGCGATTGCCTTGACGTTGCGCCTGTCCTCGTAGCGGCGCGGGAACCACGTCAGCAAATCGCCCGGAGTTGCAAGGCCCATGCGCCGGAAGGACTGCGCCCGCCGGGAACCGATTCCGCGCAGGGTTTCCAGATTCGCGGACAGCTCCGCCATACGCCGCGCCCCCTTCCATTCGCCCCTCTGCCGCTCCTTCACGCGGAAAGTATAGCACAGTCGCCGCGAAAACGCAACTTAATGCGCTTCCACCTGATAGTTGACGTGCCCCAGCCGCACAGTAGCCCCCACAGGCAGCGGGACTGTACCCGTTATCCGCTCGCCGTCGACGCAGGTGCCGCCGGTGGAATCCAAGTCGCGAATCCACAGCGTGTTGTCCTGAAAGGCAATCTCGCAGTGTGCCCGGGAAATCGACTGGTCATAGTTCAGGACAATCTTGTTGTCGTCGCTCCGCCCGACGGACACGCGCCCCTGTAACGGCGCGCTGAACTCCCGTTCGGGCTGTTCCACGTCTTTGAGGTAGAGCGTAAGAGACGTATTTTCCCCCCGGATACGCACACCCGGCGCGGATTTCCTGCGGCCCCCGTAGCGCCGCAACGCGAACGCGCCGCCGAAAACGAGCAGTAACAGCGCGAACGGCGCAAGCCACCATACTGAAAACCTGTCCGTACTTTGCGCGGGTTCGGGTTCGGCCACGGATTCCGGCGGCGTCTCCGTCTCCGCGACGGTCGGCGGAATCGTGATATGTGCGGAGGTGCCGTCGTCGAACGTTACTTCGGCCTCGCCGCCGCCCGGGGCCGTCAGAAGTACGCGTACCGGGATTTCCTCCCAGTGCATGATGTTGGCGATGTCGGAGGCCCCGGTTTCTTCGATGTCCCACGCGCGCGCGCCCGTCCGCGCCGAGAGCGCGTACAGCCACGATAACACGGCGTCGTTGTCGCCCGTCCTGTAGCCTACGGTGTAAATGGGGATGTTGTTCGACCGCAAATAGTCGCGGAGCTGGCGCGTGGCAATCCCGGAAGGCACGCTGTCGCCGCCCGGGGTAATCAGGATAACCCGCGCGAATACGGCCCCGGTACGCTTCTCCTCCTCCGCCATGACCGCGTTGAGCGCGCCGACGGGATTGTGTTCCGCCCCGCCGTACTCCAGCGCGTCGATTCGCTCCTTGAGTTCCGTAAAACTGCCGCTCTCGCGGACTTCGACGCGCAGGCGGTCGGAGAACGTGCAGAAGGTGTGTACCTCGCTCTTTCCCTTCTCGCCGAGGAGCGTCAGGAGCAGGTCGGAGGCGGCGTCGCGGAGTTCCTCCGGCACGGATTCGGAGTTGTCGAACAGTATCCAGGTGACGACGGGCGTCTTTGCGGGGTCTCTGGTAAGCGTGGCGTCGGTGACTTCGGTACCGTCGACCGTCACGCCGTTGACTTTCGCCCCGCCGGGGTGGAGTACGTAGAGCGTCCAGCGGTTGCTGTCCGGGTCGAATCTCCGTTGCAGAATCCGCGGCTCCGGGGCCGCCCGCGCCGTGAGCGTCAGGAGCAGTACGGCGCACAGGACGGAAAACAGTCGTTTACGATTCATGGGCAGTCCTCCTCACAGAGCCTGACAGTTTTTTCCGCGAATATGATACCCGATTCCGCCCGAAAAAGCAAGGAAATCATGCCGCCAGGCCCGTAAAGAGATTCTTGGAAAAGCCCCTCCGGGCTACTTCCACCGCCCCTCTGTCGCCTTACGGCGACATCTCCCCCACTCCGTGGGGAGACAGGGGAGGCTTTCGCGGGACTTCCAGCGGAAAAAGTCGGTTTCTCGCTGCGCACGGCCCGGAAACACGACAAGGGACAGCCCGGTTTCAGGCTGTCCCTGTTCGACTGCGCGCGTGGTCCGAGTGGGGCGGCTCGAACGCCCGGCCACCTGCTCCCAAAGCAGGCGCGCTACCAACTGCGCTACACCCGGAAATACGTGGCACCCTCGACGCGATTTGAACGCGTGGCCTTTCGCTTAGGAGGCGAACGCTCTATCCAGCTGAGCTACGAGGGCACGAAGGGGTACGCGCGTACCCCTTTATTATAGCGTCTTGCGCCCGGTTTGTCAATCACGCAATCACGCGCACGCGGATGACATTCGGGAGCGTCCGGAGGTGTTCGATGACCGACTGGTCTACCGCCGCCGCCATGTCGACCATGGTGTAGGCGTAGTCCCCGCGCGACTTGTTGCTCAGGTTCTCCACGTTCACGCCGTCTTTCGACAGCAGGGCCGTGATATTCGCCAGCATGGACGGAATATTCCGGTGTATGACGCAGATTCTCATCGCGCCGCTCCGCTCCATCGCCACGGCGGGCATATTCACGGAGTTGCGGATGTTGCCATTTTCGAGGTAGTCCTTGAGTTCGTCCACGGCCATAATCGCGCAGTTCTTCTCACTCTCCGGCGTGGACGCGCCCAAATGCGGCATCGCAATCACATGCGGGGAGGTCAGGAGCTGATTCGTCGGGAAGTCCGTCACGTACACGGAGACGCGCCCGTTGTCCAGCGCGGAGAGCATGGCCTTGTCGTCGACGATTTCCCCGCGCGCCAGGTTGATGAACCGGACGCCTGGTTTCATGGCCTCGATGGCCTCGGCGTCAATCATGTGGCGGGTGTCGTCGTTGAAATGGACGTGGACGGTGATGTAGTCGGCGCGCCTGTAGAGGTCTTTCAGGTCGTTGACGACGTGGATATGGTGGTCAAGGCGGAGCGCGGCGTCGACGGAGAGGAAGGGGTCGTAGCCGTAGACCTCCATGCCGAGCGAGATGGCCGTATTGGCGACGAGGGAGCCGATAGCGCCCAGGCCGATAATGCCGAGCGTCTTCCGGTAGAGCTCCGGGCCGATGAAGGCCGACTTCCCGCGTTCGACGACCGAGCTGACTTCCACGCCCGCCGCCGCCTGACGGCGTACCCAGCGGATAGCGCCGGTCACGTCGCGGGAGCCCATGAGCATAGCGCAGAGGACGAGTTCCTTGACGGCGTTGGCATTCGCGCCGGGGGTGGAGAAGACCGCCACGCCCGACTGCGAACAGCGGTTGACCGGAATGTTGTTGACGCCGGCCCCGGCGCGGGATATCGCCACGAGGTTTTTCGGGAACGGGTACTCCAGCAGATTCGCCGAACGAACCAGAATAGCGTCCTCCCCGGTGTAGTTCTCCCCGCAGCGGTAATTTTCCTCCGGAAAGCGCGCGAGGCCTTCCGGCGCGATTTTGTTGAATGTCTTAATCAGATACATACAGGTTTCTTGTCTCCCGGATTCGTAATAGTCGGAGGTCAGATTCAGCGCCGCCTTCTGCCGCCGCGCTTGCTGTCCACGCTCCGGTTCAGGTCGGCCATTTTGCCCTCGGAGGAGGAGAGGAAGCGCTTGAGCTTGTCCTCAAAGGCCTGGTCGCCGGACGGCGGCAGCGTTTCCCCCTGTGCGCGGGCGTATGTACGGCCTGACGCCGGACGGGGCGTCGCGGGGCGCGGTGCCGGCGGACGGGGCCTGTCGGGCCCGGGGGCCGGGCGCGGCTGGGCCTTCTTGATGGAGAGGTTGATTTTCCCGTTGTCGGTGGAGAGTACCACGACTTTGACGCTCTGCCCCTCCTGAAGAAAGTCGCGCACGTCGTTGACAAAGGTATTGGCGATTTCCGAAATGTGTACCAGTCCCGAGCGGCGGTAGTTTTCCAGTTCCACGAACGCGCCGAACTTGGTGATAGTCGTTACTTTGCCCTCCAGA
>CAMHBH010000012.1 GCA_946183175.1 uncultured Oscillibacter sp. | reverse complement strand
TTTCCAGAACTACGCCCTCTACCCCCACATGACCGTGTACGACAACATGGCCTTCGCCCTCAAGCTCAAAAAGACCCCCAAGGACGTTATTGACAAGAAGGTGCGGGAAGTCGCCGCGATTCTGGACATCACGCAGTACCTTGAACGCAAGCCCAAGGCGCTTTCCGGCGGCCAGCGTCAGCGCGTAGCCATTGGCCGCGCGATGGTTCGCGACCCAAAAGTGTTCCTCATGGACGAGCCTCTTTCCAACCTCGACGCGAAACTCCGTAACCAGATGCGCGCCGAGATTATCAAGCTCCGCCAGAGAATCAACACCACGTTTATGTACGTCACGCACGACCAGACAGAGGCCATGACCCTCGGCGACAGAATCGTCATCATGAAGGACGGCTTCGTCAACCAGATTGGCGCGCCGCAGGACCTGTTCAACTGCCCGGTCAACCTGTTCGTCGCGGGCTTCATCGGAATGCCCGTCATGAACTTCTTCGACAACAGCAAGCTCCTGCTCGAAAACGGCGTCTACTACGCCCAGATTAAGGGTGCCAAGTTCAAGCTCGACGATTTCCAGCAGGCCGCCCTCAAGCAGAACAATCAACAGCCCTGCGACATCGTCGTCGGCATTCGCCCCCAGCACCTCTCCGTCGGACAGGGCGAACTCAAGGGCAAAATCGAGGTCTCCGAAATGCTCGGCTCGGAAGTCAACCTCCACGCCGACTGCGAGGGCGACGAGGTCGTCATGGTGATTCCTACGATGGGCCTCAACGAGGACGTGTCCGTCGGCAGTACGGTCAAGTTCAACGCCCCGCCGATTACCATGCAGCTTTTCGACAAGGCGACCTCCAACAACCTCCTGTGGTTCGACGAGGAATCCTTCAAGGCCAACGCCCCCGTGTGCAAGACCTACGACAATCTCAAAAAGCCCGCTATGGCCTGATATCCCCGCCCCGCCGGAAGGCGGGGCTTTTCTACGGCGGAAATCCCGTACTTTTACGCAAAGTTTCCCTTGCAAAACCGCCTCCCCCGTTGACACGGGGGAGGCGGTTTTCTTGCCTTTCCCGCATGGAGGGGAGGTGTTGCTTTGTCTTATGGAATCTTTACGGGGGGTTCGGGGAGGGTGTCGAGGCACTTCAACAGGTGTCGGGCGAAAGCGGCGTGGCCCTCGGGGCGGAAGTGCACGCCGTCGGAATCAAGCGCGATATCCCACGCCCCGGCGTCGGCGAACGATACGCCCAGCTCGGCGGCGAGTGTACGGTAGAGCGGCGCGAGGCGCACGGATTCGGTCACGATACGCGAATCGGGCACCCATTCGCCGTTGCGCAGGGGCGGCGGGGCAATCAGCAGGACGCGGATTTCCCAATTCGCCGCGAGAATGTGCCTGAGCAACAGTTCCATCCGGGCCGTGACATCCTCCGCCGTGAAATGGGGGTGCGTCAGGAAGTCGTTGGAACCGAGCAGAACCGTCACAATGTCGACGGGCATGGCGGTCGACAACAGCCGTTCGACGGCGGACAGTTCGCCCTCCCTGGACGGGATTTCGCGCCCGTTCTGGCCGCAGTTGAGAACGTCCCAGCCGTTCGACTTCAGAATCCCGGTCCAGCGCACGTCATCCGGGTACGGGCCGCCCCAGTACGAGTGGGGATTGTAGCCGAACGTATTGGAATCTCCATAGCACAAAATTCTCCGCAATGTCGCCGCCTCCATTTCCGGTATGTTTCCGTTCCGTGCCGCGGAATGTTATCGTTCGCGGTTGTGAAACTTGGTTTTCGCGCCGATTCCCGCCGCTTTCGCGGGGAAATCAGGCGATTTCGCGAAATCTCCTGTTGACACGGGGCCGGGTGTCTGTTATTGTAACGGTGTTATCATAACATATCACTCGGGAATCGTAAAGGGGTTTCCGGATTATTTTTCCGAAAAGGGGCGATTTCATGTCGTGGGTTGGTTCGGTCATAGTCCCCCACCCGCCGGTGATTCTGCCGAGCGTGGGCCGGGGCCGGGAACGGGAGATTCAGAGTACGATGGACGCCTACCGCGCGGCGGCGCGGCGCGTCGCCGAATGGCGTCCGGAAGTACTGGTAATCTCGTCCCCGCACGTCGTCATGTACGCGGACTACTTCCACATTCCGCCGGGGAAGCGCACGGCGGGGGATATGGCGCGGTTCGGCGCTCCGCAAACCCGCCTGGAGGCCGAGTACGATATCGAACTCAGGCGGGAACTGATACAAGAGGCGGAGGCGTCCGGAATCCGCGCGGGGACGATGGGCGAACGCGACGCCGCCCTCGACCACGGGACGTTTATCCCGCTGTACTTCCTGCGGGAGGCGGGCGTAGACGCGCCGATTGTGCGGATAGGGCTTTCGGGGTTCCCGCCGCTGACGCACTACCGCCTCGGGGAATGCGTGACGCGCGCTGTCGAAAAGCTGAACCGCCGCGCGGTATTCGTGGCGAGCGGGGACTTGTCGCACAAATTGCGCGCCGACGGGCCTTACGGCTACGCGCCGGAGGGGCCCGTATTCGACGAGGCGATTGTAGGGGCGCTGAAGTCGGGCGACTTTCTAAAGTTCCTGACTTTGGAGCCGTCGCTGTGCGAACGGGCGGCGGAGTGCGGCCTGCGTTCGTTCCAAATCATGGCGGGGGCGCTGGACGGACTTTCGGTCGAGGCGTCGTACTTGGGCCACGAGGGGAAATTCGGCGTGGGCTACGGAATTGCGACCTTCGCCGTCACCGGGCGCGACGCCGGGCGACGCTACGCGGAGCAGTACGAGGACGCGGAGCGGGAGCGTTTAGCGCGGCGCAAGGCGTCGGAGGACGCATGGGTACAGCTTGCGCGGCGTTCGCTGGAAACGTACGTGCGCACAAAAAGGCCGCTGTCGGAACTCCCGGACGGTCTGCCGCGAGACATGACGGCGAAACGCGCGGGGGCGTTCGTGTCGCTGCACGTCCGCGACGCCCTGCGGGGGTGTATCGGCACGACCGCGCCGACGACCGATTCCGTGGCCTGGGAAATCGTACAGAACGCGGTCTCCGCCGGGACGCGCGACCCGCGTTTCCCGCCCGTGCGGGCGTCCGAACTCGACACGCTGGAGTACAGCGTAGACGTACTCGGCACGCCGGAGGCGATTTCGTCGACGGCGGAATTGGACGTGAAGCGCTACGGGGTAATCGTGAGTTGCGGCGGGCGGCGCGGACTGCTCCTGCCCGATTTGGACGGCGTGGACAGCGTCGAACAGCAGATAGACATCGCGCGGCAAAAGGGCGGAATCGGGCCGCGCGAGCCCTATACGCTCGAACGCTTCGAGGTGGTGCGGCACACATGAAAGCGACGTGTACGCTGTGCTTCCACCACTGCGCGCTGGACGACGGCCAGACGGGCTACTGTCGGGCGCGCGGGAATCGCGGCGGGGCGGTCGTGCCGCTCAACTACGGCAAAATCAGCAGTATCGCCCTTGACCCAATAGAGAAAAAGCCGTTGCGGCGCTTCCGCCCGGGGAGTAAGATACTGTCAATCGGGAGTTTCGGCTGTAACCTGCGGTGCCCGTTCTGCCAGAACCACGAGATTTCGATGGCGGGGGCAGAGGACGCGGAGGCGCTGTACCTGTCGCCGGAGGCGTTAGCCGCGCAGGCCGGACGCCTCCGCGAACTCGGCAACATCGGCGCGGCCTACACCTACAACGAGCCGCTCATCGGCTACGAGTACGTCCGGGACTGCGCCCGCGAAGTACGCAAGCGCGGCATGCTCAACGTACTGGTATCGAACGGAACTATAGAGGAGGAACCGTGGCGCGCGTTACTGCCCCTGCTGGACGCCGTGAATCTGGACTTGAAGGGCTTTACGGAAGCGTGGTACCGCCGTCTGGGCGGCGACTTGGAGACCGTAAAGAGAAACATCCGCCTCGCGGCGGAGGCGGGCTGTCACGTAGAGGTCACGACACTGCTTGTCACGGGGGAGAACGACGGCGCGGACGAAATCAAGGCGTTGTCGGAATGGCTGGCGGGGGTTGACGCGTCGATTCCGCTGCACCTGTCGCGGTTCTTCCCGCGCTACCGCGTACTCGACCGGCCCCCGACGCCCGTCGAGACCGTCTACCGCCTCGCGGACATCGCCCGGCAGGCTTTGACCTACGTCTATACGGGCAATTGCTAAACAAACTCCCCGTCGCCGCGTGTGGACGCTTTCGGAGAATTTCTGTACCCGCCAACACTTTCTTTACACATCATGCAAAGATTGTCCGGCATATCGCCCTTGCCAACGCGCCGCCGCTGTGATAAGATAGCCCCATCAAACCGCCGCTACTTCACGAGGAGGAACGCATATGAGACGTACCAAGATTATCTGCACCCTCGGCCCCGCCACCGACAACCCCGACACCCTCCGCGCCCTCATGCTCGGGGGCATGAACGCGGCCCGCTTCAACTTCTCCCACGGCTCCCACGCCGAACACCTCGCGCGGCTACAGGCCTTCGCCGGAATCCGTGACAGTCTGGGCCTCCCCGTCGCCACCGTGCTGGACACCAAGGGCCCCGAAATCCGTATCCGCACTTTCGAGACGAAAAGCATCGAACTCAAGGCCGGCGACATCTTTACCCTGACTTCCCGCGACATCGTGGGCAATCAGGGCGTAGTCTCCGTGACGTACCAGAATCTCCCGCAGGAGGTACAGCGCGGACAGCGTATCCTCATCGACGACGGGCTCGTAGAGCTGGACGTGGAGGAAATCCGCGACACGGAGATTATCTGCAAGGCCGCCAACGCCGGGACGCTCTCCGCGAACAAGTCCATTAACATTCCCGGCGTGCACATCAGCCTCCCCGCGCTGACCGAACAGGACGTGTCCGACATCGTTTTCGGCATTCAGAACGACTTCGACTTTATCGCGGCGTCGTTCGTGCGTCAGGCGTCGGACGTGGAGGCAATCCGGAAAGTTCTCCGCGAAAACGGCGGCGAGCGTATGCAGATTATCGCCAAAATCGAGAACCAGGAGGGCGTGGACAACGTCGACGCCATTCTTCAGGCCGCCGACGGTATCATGGTCGCGCGCGGCGATTTGGGCGTAGAAATCCCGGCCTCCCGCGTCCCCGTACTCCAGAAGCAGATGATTCGTAAGGGCTTACAGGCCGGAAAGCCCGTCGTCACCGCTACGCAGATGTTAGATTCCATGATTCGCAACCCCCGCCCGACGCGCGCGGAGGTGTCGGACGTGGCCAACGCCGTCTTTGACGGTACCAGTTGCGTCATGCTCTCCGGAGAGACCGCCGCCGGGAAGTACCCCACGGAGGCCCTCGCCGCTATGGACACCATTGTAAGAGAGGCGGAGGGCTCTATTGACTTCTGGAAGCAGTTCCAGGAAAGCGGCATGACGCCCGAGGCGAATATCAACGACGCCATTACGCACACCTGCTGTCTGACGGCCAAAGACCTCGACGCCAAGGCGATTCTCACCGCGACGAACTCCGGCCACACGGCGCGTATGATTAGCCGCTTCCGTCCGGCGTGCCCGATAGCCGCGCTGACGATGTTCGAGAAAGTGCGCCGTCAAATGTCGCTCTCGTGGGGCGTGATTCCGTTCCTGACGGGCGAAGTCAACTCCACCGACCGTATTTTCTCGCTGTCGTCGGAAATCGCCCTCAAAGAAGGCCTAGCAGAGGACGGCGACACCGTCGTGATTACCGCCGGAGTACCGCTGGGGCGGAGCGTCGCGACGAACCTGATTAAGGCGCACGTCATCCACGAGGAAGAAATGTACTTTGCCAAGGCCAACCTGAGATAAGCGAAGCGCCCCGCCCGATACGCCGGACGGGGCGCGTTATTCACACATGGAGTAAGACCGTGGCAATGCGGAAATAGATAAAGAGCGAAATGGCGTCGACGATAGTCGTAATAAACGGGGAGGCCATGACGGCGGGGTCGAAGCCGACGCGTTTGGCGAGCATGGGGAGCGTACAGCCCACGAGTTTCGCGCAGAACACCGTACAGACCATCGTCAGGCAAATGACCGCCGAGACGAGCGGCGTCACCGACAGATTCCCGAACAGGAAATGGTCAATCAGCATGAGTTTGACGAAATTGCACACGGCCAAAGTCGCGCCGCAGACCACCGCGACGCGGATTTCCTTCCAGACGACTTTCCCGAGGTCGGAGAACTCGATTTCGTTCAGCGAGATTCCGCGAATCACGGACACGCTCGACTGGGAACCGCAATTCCCGCCCGTGTCCATCAGCATGGGGATATAGGCCGTCAGTACGGTGACTGCCGCCAAAGCGTCCTCGAATCCGGCGATAATCTGCCCCGTGAACGTCGCGGAGACCATCAGGAGCAAAAGCCACGGAATCCGCGAGCGGAACGTCTCGAACACGCCCGTTTTCAGGTAGGGCTTGTCGGACGGGAGAATCGCGGCCATTTTTTCGATATCCTCCGTGGTCTCCTCCTGGAGTACGTCAATGGCGTCGTCTACGGTGACAATCCCGACGAGGCGCTCTTCCTTGTCGACGACGGGGAGCGCGAGGAAGTCGTAGCGGCTCAGCGCCCGCGCGACGGCCTCCTGGTCGTCGAGTGTCCGCACGTAGATGAAATTCCGCTCCATGATGTCGCCTATAATATCGTCCTCCTCGGCGAGCAGGATTGTCCGGATAGTCAGCATACCCATGAGGTGCCGCCCCTCGTCGATGACGTAGCAGACGTTAATCGTCTCCTTGTCGGGGCCCGTGCGGCGAATGCGCTTTAGCGCGTCCTCTACGGTCATGGTGGCGATGAGGTCGACAAACTCCGTCGTCATGATACTCCCCGCCGAGTCTTCCGGGTACTTCAAGATGTCGTTGATACGCTTCCGGGTGTCGGGGTCGGAATGCTGTAGAATGCGCTTGACGACGCCGGCGGGCATTTCCTCCACGATGTCTACGGTGTCGTCGAGATAGAGTTCGTCAAGGACTTCTTTCAGTTCGGTATTGGAAAAGCCCCGTATCAAAAGCTCCTGCTGGTCGGAATCGAGCTCCACGAACACCTCCGCCGCGAGTTCCTTCGGCAACAGCCGGAATACAAGCGGAATCCGTTCTTCGGGAAGGTCTCCGCATACCGACGCGATATCCGCCGCCTCCAGCGGGGAGAGTTTGTCGCGCAATTCCGCGTAGCGCTTCTGCTCTACAAGCTCCTCAATCGTCTTGACGAGCTCCGGGCGGTTGGAATCCAGTTCAAACAAAATCGCCACCTCCGTTTCGGCCTGTGCCGTTATTCCGGGGAACGGCCCCCGGCTTTTGTCTGTCCGGCTATTTTATGAAAAAAACGCCCCGGTGTCAACCCGTGGCGCGGGACGCGCGGAAAACGTTTTTGGAACTCCCCCGGCGGCCCTTTCTCGTGACAACGGGGCGCGCGTCGACATTCCGGACGGGATTTCCGGTCAAATCTGTGGAAAATGACGGGAAATGGAATCGAAAGAACAGTTGACTGTCACGGAAAAATCCCTATAATAATGGGGAAAACCCGATAGGAGGAGGGAAGCGTATGAAAAAGGGCTGGCTGGTTCTGGAGGACGGACAAACTTTCGAGGGCTTCCGGTTCGGAGCGGAGGCGGATACCGTGGGGGAACTCGTGTTCACGACGGGCGTCGTGGGCTACGTCGAGACCCTGACCGACCCCAGCTACGCCGGACAGATTGTCATGCAGACCTACCCGCTGATTGGCAACTACGGCGTCATGCGGGCGGACTTCGAGGGGGCCTGTTCTGTCAAAGGCTACGTCGTGAGGGAGTTCTGCGACGCGCCGTCGAACTTCCGCACCGACTGCGACCTTGACACGTATCTGAAAGAACAGGGCGTCCCGGCCCTGTGCGGACTGGACACCCGCGAATTAACGCGTATCATCCGGGACAACGGCGTCATGAACGCCGCGATTTGCGATACGCCTCCCGCCGACCTGTCGGCGGTAAAGGGCTACCGGATTACGGGTGCCGTGCGGGGCGTGACCTGCGCGGAGATGTCGGTACGCCCCGCGGAGGGCGAACAGCGCTTCCGCGTCGCGCTCATGGACTACGGCGCGAAACGGAGCATTGCGCGGGAACTGCAACGTCAGGGCTGTGAAGTGACCGTACTCCCGGCGTCGGCGTCGGCGGAGGACGTGCTGAATTTACGCCCCGACGGCGTCATGCTGTCGAACGGCCCCGGCGACCCCGCCGAAAACGTGTGGGAAATCGAGCAGATACGCAAACTTTTGGGGAAAGTGCCGATTTTCGGAATCTGTCTCGGGCACCAGTTGACGGCGCTGGCCGCCGGCGGGCGGACGTACAAACTGAAGTACGGCCACCGGGGCGCGAATCAGCCCGTGCGCGAGACCGCCGACGGGCAGTCCGTCGCGCGGACGTACATCACCAGTCAGAACCACGGCTACGCCGTCGACGCCGAAAGCGTCAGGGCCGGGCGGGTGTCGTTCGTCAACGCCAACGACGGAACCTGTGAGGGCATGGACTACCCCGACTTGGGCGCGTTTACGGTGCAGTTCCACCCGGAGGCCCACGGCGGCCCCGGCGACACCAAGTTTTTGTTTGAAAAGTTCGCGTCGCTCATGAATGGCGGGGCCTACATCGGCGGGACTTACGTCAGCGGTACGAAAGGCGGTGCGCGGTAATGCCGTTAGATAAAAGTATTCGGAAGGTACTCGTTATCGGTTCGGGGCCGATTGTCATCGGACAGGCGGCGGAGTTCGACTACGCCGGGACGCAGGCCTGCCGGGTTTTGAAAGAGGCCGGAGTAGAAGTCGTGCTGTGCAACTCCAACCCCGCCACGATTATGACCGACCAGGCAATGGCCGACGCGATTTACCTGGAGCCGCTGACGCTGGAATCCATCCGGCGTATCATCAAAAAGGAACGCCCCGACAGTATGCTTGCCTCCCTGGGCGGACAGACAGGCCTTACTATGGCCATGCAGCTTGACAAGGAGGGCTTTCTAGAGGCGAACGGGGTACGCCTGTTAGGCACGAACGCGGCGGCGATTTCCAAGGCCGAGGACCGCGAACTCTTCAAGGAAGCTATGGCGGAAATCGGACAGCCCGTCGTGGCGTCGGACATCGCGAGTACGGTCGACGGCGCGCTGGAAGTCGCGGAGCGGATTGGATACCCGGTCATCGTGCGTCCGGCGTTCACGCTGGGCGGTACGGGCGGCGGCGCGGCGCATTCCCCCGACGAATTGCGCACTATCGCGCATATCGGCCTGGACGCCTCCCCGATACGGCAGATTTTGATTGAACGGGCGATTTTCGGCTGGAAGGAAATCGAATTCGAGACCATGCGCGACGGCGTCGGCAACGTGATTGCGATTTGCTCCATGGAGAACGTCGACCCCGTGGGGATTCACACGGGCGATTCCATCGTCGTGGCCCCGGCGCAAACTTTAGCGAACCGCGAATTTCAGATGTTGCGCACGGCGGCCTTGGAAATCGTCGCGCATTTGGGCGTTGTCGGCGGGTGCAACTGCCAACTGGCCCTCAACCCCGACAGTTTCGAGTACGCGGTCATAGAAGTAAACCCGCGCGTGTCGCGCTCGTCGGCGCTGGCCTCGAAGGCCACCGGATACCCGATAGCGAAGATTACGACGAAAATCGCCCTTGGCTACACCCTCGACGAAATCAAGAACGACATCACGGGCAAGACCTGCGCCTGTTTCGAGCCGACCGTAGACTACATCGTGTGCAAAATGCCGAAGTGGCCCTTTGACAAGTTCGCGGACGCGTCGCGGAAGTTAGGTACGCGCATGAAGGCGACGGGCGAAGTCATGTCGATTGCGCCGAGCTTTGAAATGGCGCTCATGAAGGCGGTGCGCGGCGCGGAAATCGGCATGGACACCCTCAACCGTCAGGCCGACGACGAGGAAATCCCCGTCCGGGAACGTCTGGAACGCGTCGACGACCACCGCCTTTTCACGATTTTCGAGGCACTCAAAAAGGGCGTCTCCGTGGACGAAATCTATCAAATTACGAAAATCGACCGCTGGTTTGTGTCGAAAATCAAGAAGCTGGCGGAGTTCGAGCAGTCGCTGACGCCGGGCACGCTGACCGTCGAACAGTACGAGGAGGGCAAACGCCTAGGCTACCCCGACACGACGCTTTTACGCCTGACGGGCGCGGGCGAACTCCCCGAAGCCCCCAAGAGCGCCGTCTACAAGATGGTCGACACCTGCGGCGCGGAGTTCGACGCCGAAACCCCGTACTTCTACTCGTCGTTCGATAAAGTCTGTGAGAGCCGGAGCTTCCCGCGTTCGGGTAAGCCCGTCATTATGGTACTGGGTTCCGGGCCTATCCGTATCGGACAGGGTATCGAGTTCGACTACTCGTCGGTGCACTGCGTCTGGACGCTCAAAGATTTGGGCTACGAGGTGGTCATCGTCAACAACAACCCCGAAACCGTCTCCACCGACTACGACACCGCCGACAGGCTTTACTTTGAGCCGCTGTTCCCCGAGGATGTCATGCACATTATCGACGTGGAGAAGCCCGTTGGGGTCGTGGTGGCATTCGGCGGACAGACCGCTATCAAGCTGACGCGGTTCCTTGACAGCCACGGCATACGCATTATGGGCACCTCCGCCGAATCCATCGACATGGCCGAAGACCGCGAGCGGTTCGACGCCCTTCTGGAGAAATTCGACATCAAGCGCCCGCAGGGCCGCGCCGTCATGGGCATGGAGGAGGCCTTACGCGCGGCGGAAGAATTGGGATACCCGGTACTGTTGCGCCCGTCCTACGTCATCGGCGGGCAGAATATGGTCATTGCCCACAACGAGTACGACGTGCGTACTTATATGGAAATCATCCTCGCGGGCAAGATTGAGAACCCTGTACTTGTCGACCAGTACCTGATGGGGAAGGAACTCGAAGTCGACGTAATCTCCGACGGTACCGACGTACTGATTCCGGGCGTCATGCAGCACATTGAGCGGACGGGCGTCCACAGCGGCGACTCGATTGCCGTCTACCCGCCGTTCTCCATCCGCGACCGGATGCTAAAGACGATTGTCGACTGTTCCGAAAAGCTGTCGCTGTCGCTGGGCACGAAGGGCCTGATTAACATCCAGTACCTGATTTATCAGGGCGAACTCTACGTGATAGAAGTCAACCCGCGCGCGTCGCGGACGGTGCCGTACATCTCGAAGGTGACGGGCGTGCCTATGGTCGACCTCGCCACGCGCGTCATGGTGGGCATGCCGCTTGCGTCGCTGGGCTACGGTACGGGCCTGTACCGCCAGCCGCCCTACGTCGCCGTGAAAGTCCCGGTGTTCTCGTTCGAGAAAATCCCGTCGGCGAACGCGGCGCTCTCGCCGGAGATGAAGTCGACCGGGGAAGTGCTCGGACTTGGTAAGAGTATGCAGGAAGCGCTCTTCAAGGGCCTGCTCTCGGCGGGGTACAAGATTGAGAAGCACACCCACGCGGGCGTACTGATTTCGGTCAACCGCCGCGACCAGCCGGAGATTGTCAACATCGCCCGGAAACTCGACGAAATGGGCTTCCGCCTCTACGCCACCGACGGCACCGCGCGCGAGATTATGCGCCTCGGCACCGACGTTGAGATTGTCGGCAAACTCGGCAAGGACAGCCGCGTGTTCCGGCTGCTCGAAGAGGAGAAAATCGACTACGTGATTCTGACGGGTTCGACGGAGCCGGAGTACATCAAGGACTTTATCCGCCTGAACCGCCGCTGTGTACAGTTGGGGGTGCCGTGCCTGACCTCCCTCGACACTGCCAACGCCCTCACGGACATTCTCGCCTCCCGCTACACCCAGCGGAATACGGAACTGGTCGACATCTGCCGCCTGCGCCCGAAGCGCGAAAAGCTACGTTTCGCGAAAATGGAGACCTGCGGCAACGACTACATTTTCCTCGAAAACTTCCACGGGGAGATTACAAGCCCGGAATCGCTGTGCGTGCCGCTCTGCGACAGGCATTACGGCGTAGGGGCCGACGGCATTATTTTAATGGAGCCGTCCAGCAAGGCCGACGCGAAAATGAGAATGTTCAACTCCGACGGGAGCGAAGGCCTGATGGCGGGGAATGCCCTCCGCTGTATGGCGAAGTACCTTTACGACAACGAGTTCTCTAAAGGCGACCTCGTGAAGATTGAGACCGCCGGGGGCGTGAAGAATGTGCGGGTGTACACGGTCAACGGGAAAGTGACCTCGGCCTCGGTGGACATGGGACAGGCCGCGCTTGACGTGTCCGGGTTGCGCCTCGCGATTCCGGAAAGCACCGTCGTCGACTACCCCGCGCGCGTCGGCGGACAGGACTACCATATAACCTGCGTGGACGTGGGCAACCCCCATTGCGTGGTATTCTGCGAGCGCGTCGACAGCGTGGACGTGTCGCGAATCGGGCCGCAATTCGAGTATTCGCCGCTGTTCCCCGACCGTATCAACACGGAGTTTATCCGCGTCGTGAATCCGCGTACTATCAAAATGCGCGTGTGGGAGCGCGGAAGCGGGGAAACCATGGCTTGCGGTACGGGGGCCTGTGCGGCGGTCGCGGCGGCGATTGCCAACGGGCTTTGCGAAAAGGGTACCGACGTAACCGTCCGCGTGCGCGGCGGAGACCTCATCGTAAACTGCACCGACGAACGGGCGATTCTGACGGGCGACGCCAGTCTGGTCTATACGGGCGAAATCGAATACTGACGCGACAAAAAGCCCTCCCCGATTGGGGAGGGTTTTCGTTGTCGTGTCGATTACGGCTTGAGTTCGAGGTAGAGAGCGCGGTACTGTTTCGCGGAGTTCTCCCACGAAACGTCCTTGTCCATGTTGCGGACAACCATTTCGTCCCAGCGCGCGCGGTCGGTGAAGTACATCGTCTTGGCGCGGTTGATGGCGTCGAGGAGCAGTCCGGCCTCGTAGCGGTCGAAGGTGAAGCCGTTGCCCTCGTTGGTGAACTGGTTGTAGGGCTGTACGGTGTCCTTAAGGCCGCCGGTCTCGCGGACGATGGGCGCGGTGCCGTAGCGCATGGCGATTAACTGCGTCAGGCCGCACGGCTCGAACTGGCTGGGTACCAACAGCGCGTCAGACCCGGCGTAAATCATGTGGGCGCGGCCCTCGTCGTACATGATGTTCGAGCACACGCTTCCCTTGTAGGCGTTCTCGTAGTACCGGAAGGCGTCCTCGTACTGCTTATCGCCCGTGCCGAGTACGACCACCTGCGTGTTGCCGTCAATCAACTGCTGGAAGATTTCGTTGACAAGGTCGAGGCCCTTCTGATTCGTCAGGCGGGAGATGAGGCCGATTACAAACTTGCCCTCGTCCTGTTCGAGGCCCAACTGCTTTTGCAGTTCGAGTTTGTTGGCCTTCTTCTGCGCAATGACGTTGTTACGGTCGTAATGCGCGGCGAGAAGCGGGTCGGTATTGCTGTCCCACTGTTCGCAGTCGATACCGTTGACGATACCGCGCAGTTTGCCGGAATGGTAACGGAGATGGGCGTCGAGCTTTTCGCCGTAGAAGTCGGTTTGGATTTCCCCGGCGTAGGTGTTGCTGACGGTGGTAATCATGTTGGCGTAGGTCAGGCCGCCTTTGAGCATATTGGCGTCCTGGTAGCCCTGCTTGAGTACGGCGTAGTCGAAGAGGTAGTCGGGCAGTCCGGACCAATACTTGATAGTCTTAATGTCGTAAATGCCTTGGAAGCGGAGGTTATGAATCGTGAGAATGGTTTTGGCGTTGGTGATAGGCGTCTCGGCGAACTGCGCGCGCAGGTAGATGGGCACTAACGCGGCCTGCCAGTCGTGGCAATGGATGATATCGGGAATCCAATCCATATAGTTGAGGGCCGCGAGCGCCGCCTTGGCGAAGTAGCAGAATTTCGGAATGTCGTCGACGAGGTTGGTATAGGGGTTGCCCCAGCCGAAGAACTCCTCGTTGTCGATGAAGTCGTAGACGACGCCGTCCCAGACGTACTCCATAATGCCGACGTAGTACGTGCGGCCATCGGAGCACAAGTCCATCATGAAGTCGCCGCGGAAAATCATTTTGTCCTGGTACTTCTGCGGGATGCACTTGTAGCGGAGATCGGAAGAGCACACGTCTGAACTCCAGTTGGGGAGCGCGTACATGACATCGCCGAGGCCGCCCGTCTTGACGAACGGGTAGCACTCCGAGCCGATAAAGGCGACACTGCGCCGGGGTTGCGGGAGCGGTTCGGGTTCAGGTTCGGCGGGTACTTCCGGCGCGGGTGCGGCGACAGTCTCCGCCACAGGTTCTGCCGCGACTTCCGCCACGGGTTCGGCGACAGTCTCCGGAACGACTTCCGCGACAGGTTTCGCCACGACTTCCGGCGCGGGTTCGGCGGCAGGTTCCGCCACCGCTTCCGGCACGGGCACGGCGACAGTCTCCGCCACCGCTTCAGAAATCGGTTCCGTGACCACTTCCGCCGCGGCTTCTACGGCCTTCTTCCTGCTTTTCCTTCCCGGCTTTCTGCTTGTAGACATACTCATTACTCCTTTGTCCTTCCTGATTATTGAAACGCGGGGCAAATACCGCCGCATTGCAACGACAGGGCCGCTGTTCTCGCCTGTTTGGCCTCTATGATACCATTTTCTGTATCAAATGTCCAGTATTTTTTACGCGCGGGGCACAAAAGATATGTCGCTTACTGGAACACCTTCCGGGCCGCCTCCCCCGTGCGGCGGGGAGGCGGAGAACTTTCACTGGAAAACCGCGCGGTAGAGCGCCAGCGCGCCCTTGTACATCTGGTAGCAGTCGAGTTTCGCGACGGTCTCGAACGGCGCGTGCATGCTCAGCACGGGCACCCCGGCGTCCAGGGTCGTGATATTGCGCTGTGCCATATAGGCCGCGACCGTTCCGCCGCCGCCGGCGTCGACTTTGCCCAGCTCGGCAATCTGCCAGACAACCCCGGCCTCGTCGAAGACGCGCCGCATAAAGGCGACGGTTTCGGCGTCGGCGTCGGACGCGCCCGACTTCCCCCGCGCCCCCGTGTACTTGCAAAGCCCGATACCGTAATTCAAGTAGGCGGCGTTGCGCTTGTCGTACACGTCGGAATAGTCGGGGTCGAAGGCGGCGGTTACGTCGGCGCTCAGGCAGAACGACTTCTCCCGCCACGCGCGGACTGCGATATGCTGTGTGGCGCACAAGTCCTCCATGAGCGTATCGAACGCGGCGGAGCGCATGCCCGTGACGCCCTCGGAGCCGATTTCCTCCTTGTCGGCGAGCATGCAGACGGCGGTCTTTTCGGGCGTCTCGGAGAGGTCAAGCAACGCTTTGAGTACGGCGTAGGCACACACGCGGTCGTCGTGCCCATAGGAGCCAATCATAGAGCGGTCGAGGCCGATTTCACACGCCGGGGACGCCGGAACCGCTTCCAGTTCGGCGGAGTTGAAGTCGTCCTCGGTTATGCCGTACTTCTCGTTCAGCAGTTGCATGACGGCGAGTTTCACGCGCCCGCTGTCGTCCTCGTCCCCGATGGGCCGGCTGCCTACGAGCAGATTCAGCGTCTCGGCGGGTATCGCGGTCGAGAGCGGTTTCTTGCCCTGTTCCTGTCCCAGATGGGGAAGCAGGTCGGTGATGACGAGTTTCGGGTCTCCGGGTTCCGCGCCGATATTCACCTGTAAAACTGTGCCGTCTTTCAGGGCGACCACGCCGCGCAATTCCAGCGGAATCGTCACCCACTGGTATTTCCGGATTCCGCCGTAGTAATGGGTTTTGAAAAAGGCGAGTTCGCTTTCCTCGTACAGCGGCGTAGGTTTCAAGTCCAGGCGCGGGGAATCGATGTGCGCGGCGGCTAACTGGATTCCGTCGGAGAGCGGACGCTTCCCGACATGTACGAGCATGACGGCCTTGCCACGGTTGCACACGTAGAATTTGTCGCCGGGGTTGCCGTGTTTCCCGCTGACATAGGGGCGGTAGCCGTGCTCTTCCGCCATGCGTACCGCCTCCGCCGCGCAAAGACGCTCCGTCTTACAGCGGTTCAAAAAGTCGATGTACCCGGCGCAGTAGTCCTCCATCGCGGCCCTGTCGGCGTCGGAAATCCGGTCGTAGCCGTTCTTTTTCGCGGTCAGCAGTTTCTTTTTGAGTTCCTTGTACCCTTCACTCACGGGTGACACGTCCTTTCTTTTTGCCGTAACGCTTCTCCTCCTGTAAGCCTTCAATCAGGCGGCGAAGGAAAATTTTCGCCTCCCGCCGGAATTGCTCCGGCGTATCGGCGGCGTTGTTGAGTTCGTAGTCGCACTTGCTCCTGTAGTATTCGTCGGACTTCTGGGCCGATATCCGCAGACGCGCGTACTGCTCCGGGATACCGTCGCGGGCCGTCACGCGCCGCACGCGTACCTCTATCGGGGCCGTGACGGCTATCGTCGCGTCGCACAGCCGCCCCAAACCGCTCTCGATGAGGTTCACGGCGTCGACCGCGCAAAGTCCCTCCACGACCGCCCCGAGACGGTCTTCCAGATACGGCACCATGTAGCGGTATACGATACGGTTCAGAAGCGCCATTCTGTCCTGTTTCGCGAAGACTTCCTCGCCGAGTTTCTTTCTGTCCAGCTTGCCGTCTATCGTGAACGCCCCCCGGAATACCCGACGGACTTCAAACAGCAATTCCTCGTTTTCGTCTAACAGTCGGTGGTAAACTTTGTCGCAGTCAATCACGCTCCCGCCCATTTCCTCTATAAGCTCCAGGACGGTGGTTTTCCCGGCCCCGGTGCCGCCCGTCAGGCCTAGTATGATTCTCTGGGCGTCGCACTCCACGACCCGGAACCCCGCCGCGCGTTTGAGGCGATTCCCCACGGCGAGGCCCAGGCCCCGGCTGTCCGGACACTGCGCGTAAATCTCCGTGCAGGGGCTTTCGTCGAAGGCGCGGAGGGCCGGGAACAGTCGCCGGGCCTGTTCGGCGGTGTCGTGGTAGGGGCCAAGCGAATACGTCTCCTGGTACTGGAACAGTTCCTTGTACTCGTCGAAGCAGACGATTCCGGTACGCGGACACATGCGGCGCTCCATTTCGCGGGCGGTGACATCGGGCGCGCCGCTGAATACCGTCAGGGGCGCGCGCGGGGCGTAGTGGCGGTATTTCATACCGGGCGATTTCGGGCGTTCGCCGTCGGGGAGTTGCCCCGTGACGGCCTTGTCGACCGTAATCGGGCCGACTATCGTCTCTATCGCCTCTATCGACACCCCGCCCGGGCGGAGTAAGCGCGGCTGAGGGCCTGTCATGTCCAGAATGGTCGATTCTACGCCGACCGTACAGGGCCCGCCGTCGAGTACGCCGTGAATCCTGCCGCCCATGTCGGCCATGACTTCCTCGGCGGTCGTACAGCTCGGACGCCCCGACAGATTCGCGCTCGGCGCGGCAATCGGGAGGCCCAGTTCCCGGATGAGCGCCAGCGCAATCGGGTGGTTCGGACAGCGTACCGCGACGGTGTCCAGTCCGGCGGTGACGATGTCCGGGACGTTGTTCCGGCGCTTTAAGACGAGCGTCAGGGGGCCGGGCCAGAATTTCCGGGCCAGCGCGAAGGCCAGCGGCGGGATATTGGCGCAGTAGCGCGGGAGCCACTGCTGACCGCTGAGGTGTAGAATCAGGGGGTTGTCCTGCGGGCGGCCCTTGACTTCAAAGATACGCGCCACGGCGTCGGCGTCGAGGGCGTTCGCGCCCAGTCCGTAGACGGTCTCCGTAGGCATGGCAACCAGTCCGCCCTGCCGGAGTATGCGCGCCGCCTCTCCGACTTTCTCTGTGATGTCCTGTTGCTTTACCCTCGTTGCCCGAAGGTCAAAATACAACGTCTCCATGATTTCTGTATAGTCCTTTCCCGTTTCCGGTTCTATGATGACGCCAGTTGTTCGGCGCGGTCGGCGGTGATGAGCGCGTCGATGAGTTCGTCGAGCGCGCCGTCGAGAATCGCGTCTATCTGGTAGAGCGTCAGGCCGATTCGGTGGTCGGTCACGCGCCCCTGCGGGAAATTGTACGTCCGGACGCGCTGTGAACGGTCTCCACTGCCGACCATGCTTTTCCGCTCGGCGGCGGTGGCGGCGTCGCGCTTTTCGCGTTCGAGTTCCAACAGGCGCGCGCGGAGTACCTTCATGGCCTTGTCGCGGTTCTTGTACTGGCTCCGCTCGTCCTGACACTCCACGACCAGGCCCGTGGGAAGGTGCGTAACGCGGATGGCGGATTCCGTCTTGTTGACGTGCTGTCCGCCCGCGCCCGACGAACGGAAAGTGTCGATTTTCAGCTCTTTGGGGTCAATGCGCAAGTCGACTTCCTCGGCCTCGGGGAGTACGGCCACCGTGGCCGCGCTCGTGTGGATACGCCCCGCGGATTCCGTCTCGGGCACGCGCTGTACGCGGTGGACGCCGCTCTCAAATTTCAGGCGCGCGTAGACGCTCTCGCCCTCTACGAGTAGCGCGCACTCCCGCACGCCGCCTAGTTCCGTCTCGTTGAGATTGAGAAATTCCGCCTTCCAGCCGCGCTTCTGCGCGTACATCATGTACATTCGCAACAGCGAACGCGCGAACAGCGCGCCCTCCTCCCCGCCGACGCCGCTTCTGATTTCCAGAATCACGTTTTTGTCGTCGTCGGGGTCTCGCGGGAGTAGCAACAGCCGTAACTCGTCGCGCAAGCGTTCCTGTCGTACCGTCTCGGCCTCCCATTCCTCCCGGGCGAGGTCTTTTAACTCGGGGTCGGAAAACATCCGTTCCGCCTCCTGACGGGCGGCCCCGGCGCGCTTCCACGCCCGATACGCTTCGATTATCGGCGACAGCTCCCGCAATTCCTGATTCAGTGTCCGCAGGCGCTCCGCGTCGGCGTAGACGGCGGAATCCGAAAGCTGTGCCTGTATGCTCTCGTAGCGCAGTTCCATAGTGTCGAGTTTTTCGAACAAGTCCGCCGCCTCCTTTGCGTAAAGGTAGTTCGGATTCCCGGTAAGAAAGCCGCGTTTACCAGTCAAGCAGGAATGTCTTGACGAGGGCGAACGCCTCCCGGATATAATAATTGACAGTCAGCCAGCCGTAGGGCAGGGGCGCGGCGAGCGTGAGCGTATGTACGCCCTGACGCTGTGCGATAAGACACGCCCGCGCCATATGAAAGTCGTTCGTGACAATCAGAACCGACACGCTTTCGGGGTCGATTCCTTCCGTACTTAGAATCGCTTTCGAGTAGCGGAAATTCTCCGCCGTAGAGGTCGCTTTGTCCTCTAGTAAGAACATTTTCTCCGGAAAGCGCGCCTGTAGCACGGTCTGCATGGCTTGCGCCTCCGTGATATCCTCCCCGGGGCCGCGTCCGCCGCTGAGTACGACGGGCGTTTCGGGGTAGCGTCGCAAGTAGGCCGAGGCGGCGTCGAGGCGGGTTTGCAACGATAATGACGGCGTGGAACCGTTGACGCCCGCGCCGAGTACGATGACCGCGTCGGCGGGTAGCGTGCTGTCGTCGCGGGTGCCGTAGGAGAGTAGAAATACTTCCAGCGCCCCGAACAGCACAAGTCCGGCGCACAGACACGCGACAAATACCGTCTTACAGCGTTTCCCCGCCGTACTCCGTTCGGCCCAGTTACAGATATACAGCCACACGACGCACCCGACGGCAGTCGCAAGCGACAGTTGCCCGGAGAACTTCATGCCGGGAATGACCTGTATGCCGACGCCTGCCAGCGTAAAGAGTACCGCAAGGGCAAGCATGAGCGTCTCGCGTTTTGTCAATTGCTTTCCGTTCAAACTTCGGCCTCCTCGCTGAGCGCCTCCCAGCGCTCGTAAAGCGCATCCAATTCGGACTGCGCCGCGTCGCGCTCGGCGGAAAGTTCCGTGAGCTTCTCGTAGTCGGTGGCGTGCTCCTCTATGGACGCGTCCAGCGTCGCAATACGCGCTTCCAGCCGCGCGATATCCCGCTCGCAAATCGTCAACTGCCGCTTCGCCGACTGCTGCTGCCGCCCGCCCCGTACAGGCTTCGCGGCTTTCCGTTCGCGCGCGGCCTCGGTGCGTTCGCCTTCCGCCTGACGGAGTTTGTCGGCCTCCTCCTGCGCCTTCATGGCCCGGTATTGCGCGAATCCCATCGGATAGTCGGTAATCGTGCCGTCCGCGAGTTCCCAAATCCGCGTCGCGAAACGGTTGATAAAGTAGCGGTCATGGCTGACGAACAACAGCGCGCCGTCGTAGGCCTCCACGGCGTCCTCTATCCACTCCCGGGAGGCGATGTCGAGATGGTTTGTGGGTTCGTCCAAAATCAGTAAGTTGGTCTCGTCGTCCATGAGCATGCACAGCCGCAAGCGGCTTTGTTCGCCGCCGGAGAGTACGCAGACGGGCTTGAACACGTCCTCCCCCGTGAAGTCGTAGACCGCCAGACGGTTTCGCGCCGACTGCGCCGACAAATTACGTTTCGCCGACAACATCGTATCCAACAGCGTCGCGGCGGGGTTGTCGAACTCCATGACCTGCGGGAGGTACGAAATCCGGGTCTGCGGCCCGATACGGATTCGCCCCGCGTCGGCGTACTCCTCGCCCATGATGAGCTTTAGAAGCGTCGACTTCCCGACGCCGTTGTCGCCGATGAGCGCGATTCTCTCCCCGCCCTCGATTTTGAGGCTGATTCCGTCGAACAGCCGCTTTTGCCCGTAGGACATCGACAGATTCCGGAGCGACAGCACCTCGTCGCCGTGGAAATCGGCGGCGGCGAAACGCGCGTCAAGTTTGCGCCTTTGTACGGGCCGCGACACCGTGCGCATACGTTCAATACGCTTTTCAATCGAGAAAGCGCGCTTGTGCAGAAGTTCGGTATTGTGCTCGTGCATTTTGCGGGCGGTCTCCGTGAGGCGTTCGATTTCGGCCTGTTCCCTTTTGTAACGCCGCGCCTGTTCGAGTAGCCGCCGCTCCCGTTCGACGGCGTAGGCGCTGTAATTGCCCGCGTAGGACACCACTTTCCCGGCGTCGAGTTCCAAAATACGCTTTACGGTGCGGTCGAGAAAGTAACGGTCGTGCGATATCGCCAGTACGGTACCCCGGAAGGCGTCCAGGTACGCCTCCAACCACTCCGTGGCGTGTAAATCGAGATGGTTCGTGGGTTCGTCGAGCAGTAGAATGTCGGTATCCTCCAGAATGAGGCGGGCGAGGTTGACGCGCGTCTTTTCGCCGCCCGACAGGTCCCGGAATAACTGCCGCCGCTGGGCCTCCGGAATCGACAGGCCGTTTACAATCTTGTTGACGGCTACATCGGTGTCGTAGCCGCCGAAGCGCGCGAAGCGTTCGGAGAGGGTGTCGTAGCGGCGCAACAGGGCCGCGTCGGCGTCGCCGGATTCCATACGCTGTTCCAGGCCGCGCATTTCCGCCGACAGCTTTTCCAGCCGCCCGAACGCAGTCCGTAACACGTCCTCTACTGTAAAGTGTTCCGGGTAGACAGGAATCTGGGAGATAAGCCCGACGCGCTGTCCGGGGGCAATGGTCAACTGACCGGTGTCGCAGTCGAGTTCACCGGTCAGGATTTTGAACAGGGTCGACTTCCCCGCGCCGTTGCGCCCGAGGATTCCCACCCGTTCCCCGTTTTCAATCTGGAAGCTCAGCCCGTTGAGGACGGGGTTCCCGACCTCGAAGGACTTGACAATATCTTTCGCCTGAATTTCAATCATGATACGCGTCGGTGAGTTCGGCGACAATGCGCCCGAAGTTCATTGCGTGGGAGGCCTTGACGAGCATGGCGCTGTTGGGCTCCAACTGCTTCTTTAATTCGCTCATAGCGGCCTCTTTGGTGTCGAAGTGTACGGCCTCGCCGCCGTTCTGTACGGCGCCCTCCGCGATATCGGCGGCGCGCGGGCCAATCGCTACGACGTAGTCGATACCGAGCATGGCAGTCAGCGCGCCGACGTTGTAGTGTGCCTTGCGGGCATAACCGCCGAGTTCGCCCATGTCGCCGAGTACGGCCACGCGCTTTTCGCACTCCGTCCGGGAGAGCACTTCCAAAGCCGCCGTCACCGACTGCGGGTTCGCGTTGTAGCAGTCGTCGAGGACGATACGGTTTTCGCGGAGGCGTAAAACGCGCATTCTTGACCCGGTGGGCACGTACTCCGCAACGCCGCGCGTGATTTCGTCCCTGTTCAGCCCGAGGGCCTCCCCGACCGCGACCGCCATCGCCGCCGGAATCGCCATGTAGGCCCCCGGAGACGGGACTTCTAAATGATACGTGTCGCGCTCCGTGCGCACCGTACAGCGGATTCCCTCTACGCTCAAGTCGAAGAAATCGGTAATGCGCACCTGACAGCCCGGGGAATAGCCACAGCGCACCGTGCGGAACGGCGGCGCGACTTGGTTCAAAAGCGGGTCGTCGCCGTTGAGAATGGCAAGCCCGCCCTCGCGCAAGTGCGTGAAAATCTCGCATTTGGCTTTCAAGACGCCCTCGCGGCTCCCGAGGTATTCAATATGCGCGTCGCCGATATTGGTAATCACCGCCAAGTCGGGGCGAATCAGGCTCCCGAGGTATTCAATCTCCCCGAAATGGTTCATTCCGGTTTCGATAACCGCCGCCTCGTCGGTGGGGTCGAGTTTCAACAGCGTCAGCGGCACGCCGATTTGGTTATTGAAGTTGCCTTCCGTCTTGAGGATGTGGAGCTTTTGCTGGAGTACGGCGGCAATCATTTCTTTGGTGGTAGTCTTGCCGACGCTCCCCGTAATCTGGACAAACGGAATGTCGAACTTCCCGCGACAGGCGGAGGCCAGCGCGCCGAGGGCCTGCTGGGTGTCCTGTACGCGGATATAGAACTTGTCGGCGCGCTGGATGTCGGGGGCGCGGGAGCACAGACACCCGGCGGCCCCGGCGTTGAGGGCGTCGGGGATATAGTCGTGTCCGTCGAAGCGGTCTCCGACGAGGGGCACGAACAGACAGCCGGGCGTAATGTTCCGACTGTCGGTCGATACGGCGGTAATCAGCGGGGGCGGGTAGCCGTGGTTCTTCCACACGCCGCGCACCGCCGCCGCGATTTCCGATACCTGCATGCCGCGCATAGTCACACCCCCCTGTCAAGCCGCAGAGACTGCCGTACAATCTCCTCACAGAGTTCGCGGTAGGTCATGCCGATTGCGGCGGCCTCTTTCGGTACGAGGCTCGCCCCGGTCAGTCCGGGCAGGGAGTTCACTTCCAGACACCAGAAACGCCCGTCGCCGTCAAGCAGGAAATCCGTCCGGGAGTAGACTTGCAACCCCAGCGTGTTATGCAGAAGTAGGGCCAGACGCCCGGCTTCGGCCTGCTGTTCGGGGGTAATCGGGGCGGGGCAGAGTTCGCGCGCACCCCCGGTCTGGTATTTGGCGCGGTAGTCGAACTCGCCCCCGTCGGGCACGATTTCGACCGCCGGAAGGGCGCGGTCTCCGAGTACGCCTACGGTCAGTTCGCGCCCGGTAATCCGCTCCTCCATAATCACCTCTCCGCCGTAGCCGGAGACATTGCGGAGGGCGTCGCGGAGGGCGTCGCGGTCGTCGGGGAGAAATACGCCCAGCGACGAGCCGCCCGTCGTACACTTAATCACGCACGGCATGGGGAGCGTTTCGGCGAGGCGGTCGATATCCGATTCCGCGTAGCGGAGGATTTGCCATTTCGGCGTCGGGATTCCGGCGGATTCCATCATCCGTTTCGTCATGGCCTTATCCATCGCGAGGCCGGAGGCCAGATAGCCGCTCCCGGTGTAGGGCACGCCGAACAGGTCGAGCGTAGCCTGTACGCGTCCGTCCTCTCCGTCGCGCCCGTGCAGGCCGAGGAATACGATGTCGGACAGGCGGCACAATTCGAGCACGTTCGGCCCGAACAGGGCTTTGCTGTCCCCGGCGCGGCTGTCGCGGACGGCTTGCAAATCGGGGGCCTGTTCGGCGATTTCCGCGGGCGGGCACAGGCCGTCCGGCGCGTCGAATACCCGTTCGAGCGGCTCCGGCGCGTCCGGAATCCCGAGGTACAAGTCGACGAATACGGCCTGATGTCCATTCTCGCGCAGGGCCGCGCATACGGCGCGGGATGTCACCAGCGAAACGGCCCGTTCCGAGGACAGTCCGCCCGCTAAAACCACGATTTTCATAGTAAGAAAACAACCTCTCTTTTCCGGTCTCGCCTTCCGTCCCGGACGGCGTCCACGGTCAATCCTATGTATTCTAACACAGGCGCGTGACGAATACAACGTCTTTTTCCGTGGGTTTCAACGCAGAATGCTTGGCGGCGGACGCCGGATAGTGCTTGTAGAGCGCATTTTGATTCCGGCGACAATCCCCATTGCGGCGAAGAGCGTCAGCAGGGACGAGCCGCCGTAGCTGAAAAACGGCAGGGTAATGCCGATAACGGGCATGACGAACAGGCACATTCCGATATTGATGATGGTCTGGAACATCAGCATAGCCGCGACGCCCACGCAGACATTACAGTGAAACGGCGTGACGGCGTTCCGGGCGACAATCAGAATGCGGATAATGATTGCCAGCAGTAACAGCATGACGGCAATACAGCCCAGAAGGCCGAGTTCCTCCCCGCAGACGGAGAAAATAAAGTCGGTGTGCCGCCACGGAAGCGACTCTTGCGACAGGCTTTGGGTCTGCGTACCCTGCATGTAGCCCTGACCGAAGAAGCCCCCGGAACCGAGCGCAAGCATACTCCGGCGCTGTTGCCAGCCGCGCCCGAGGGGGTCGTACTCGTGGTCGAACACGACGATAAAGCGCTCCCTCTGGTACAGCGGAATCAGGTCGAGACGCCACGCGGCGTAGGCGGCCCCGCCGATTCCGGCGAAGAGCAGTAAGAACCACCGCAGGGCGAAGCCCGCCGCGAAAGCCATACAAATAAAGATGAAAAAGAACACAATGCCGTTGCCCATGTCGCCCGAGATTGCGACGTACAGCCCCATAAGGAAAATGGTATGTCCGGCGACCATCATCGCCGCCGGGAAGGATTTCAAGTCGTGCTTTTCCTCCCGGAGCCAGGCCATTTGTCCGGCGAGCAGGATTATGAACGTAATTTTCACTATCTCCGCCGGGCCGATGGAGACCGGAATACCGGGGAGACGTAACCACGCGGTGTTGCCCATTTCCTCCCCGCCGATTCCGAGGGGCGTCAGCAGGAGCAGTATCATGGTGACGTTAAAGGCGGCAATCCAGACCCAGCGCTTTAAGAGCGCTTC
>CAMHBH010000011.1 GCA_946183175.1 uncultured Oscillibacter sp. | reverse complement strand
TTCTCCTGCCTGATCAGCTCCCGGCAAAATACCGCCCCGCTCCCCGTCTCCTCTACGGGCAATGTCCCGCAGTACGTGACCGCCGTCGCGAAAGACCAGTACGAGCAGGTCTTCGACAGTACGGCGCAGATTACGTGGGCGTTGCGCTCCGGCGGCGGCGGCCTCGTGATTTCCGGCAGCGGCGTCGAGATTAACCCCGATACCGGACTTGTCACCGTCAGCACCTCCGCCCAGCACGGTACGTATATCGTGGAGGCCACGCGCACGATTCTGGAACGCCAGCAGGTCGCCAGCGCCGAAATGACGATTTCGCAGGTGGCGGAAGTCGCCACCAGTCTGCGGATTTCCGGCGGCGCGCTGGAAATGAAAGTCCCCGGCAAGGACGACGAGCCGAACGTGCTCTCCGAGGAAAACGCCTTTGTGGCGAGTGTCCTTAACCAGTACGGGCGGGTCATGCCCGACGCGGAGGTCTTCTGGAACATCACCAACAGCGCCGGGGCAACCGTGGAGGGCGTCACGATTGAGGCCGGCAGGGTGCAGGTCTCCTACGCCGCCAAGAACGCCATCGGGCCCAACGAGCGCCCGGTGTTCACCGTCCGGGCCTCGTGCGGGAATGTGGAGGGAACCGCTTCCATCTACATCACCCGCGACACGCCCTACCTCGCAGGCCTCCTCCTCGAGGGACAGAACAGCCTTACCGTCAACGTCGACGGCGCGCAGGACAGAGCCGTACAGGCCGCCGCGTACGACCAGTACGAGACCGCCTACGCCGGAAACGTCACTTGGGCCGTGACGCCCGACGGCCTCAGCGGCGACGGCGGCGTGAGTGTCGACGCCTCCGGCCTGATTACCATTCTCCGGAACGCCCGTCAGGGCTACTACAGCGTCACCGCCGCCGAGGGAGCCAATCCCGCCATCGGCCCGAAGCGCCTACTTGTCGCCCGCGACGCCCCCTACCCCGCCAGCGTCATCATCTCCGGCGGGCAGACGACACTCTGGATTCCCGGCGACAACCAAGACGCCGCGCAGTCCGTGCCCTTTACGGCCACCGTCCGCGACCAGTTCGGCTCCGACATGACCGGGCAGAACGTGCTCTGGACGATTACCGACAGCAACGGGGCCGCGATTACGGGTATCACGATTGAAAACGGCGTGGTCTCCGTGACCAACGAAGTCAAGGCCATCATCCCGAGTTCAAACTACGTCGACTTCCGGACGATGAACGTCGGGGCCTCGTGCGGTTCCGTGAGCGCCGTCCCGGCACAGATTATCGTCGGGCGCGACCGCCCCGTGCTCAGCAAAGTACAGCTCGACGGCAACGACTCCACCACCGAAAGCAGGGCGTCCTTCAACTACGCCGACGGCCAGACCATGACCATCACGGCGACCGCCCTTGACCAGTACGGAAGCATTTTCCGCAACGCCTCCTGGAGCCTCTTCTCCTATACGGACAGAATCGGCGTCAACATCGACCCCGCCAGCGGCATTATCACGGTCTCCAACGGCGCGGTCAGCGGGGAGTATACCGCAATCGCCACGTACAACGACGTGGAAGTCTCCGCGCCCTTCCTCATCCGGAAGACGGGCTCGGCCAATACGGCCCTCAACCGCGTCGTGATTGACCCGGCCACCGTCACCGTCAGCAGTTCGACGCCGATGGCGATTTCGCAGGCCACGGCCTACGACGGCGACAACAATCCGATTACAAGCGGCCTCACTTGGACGGTCTACCCGGAGAGCAGAGGCGTGAGCGTCGACACACAGGGCCGGATTACGGTTTCCTCCAGCGCCGCGCCCCGGATTTACGTCATCAGCGCCACCCCCGACAGCGCGTTCGGCACGGTCGCCGGTACTGTGAAGTCCGCGGACTTGACCGTAGAGAGCGCGTCGGCGGCCACCGCGGAACCCGACCACGTCGTCCTTACGAAGTCCTCCGTCACCGTCAACGGCACCGCCGGCGATACCTCCGAGGCCCGCGCCTACGACCAGAACGACCAGGAAGTCACGGGCGTGACCTGGGCAGTCGCCCCCGCCGACGGCGGCGTGAGCATTGACGCCAGCGGCCGGATTAACATTTTCCAGAGCGCCAGGCCCGGAGACTACGCTATCACCGCCACGAAGAACGGCGTGAGCAGTAGGCCCGCCACGCTGACCGTAGCCAACAACGCCGCCGCCGCGATTACGAGCGTGGTACTGACCCCGGCGACCGTCGTCGTAGACGGCATGACCGACGCCTCGTCCGTGGCGCGGGCCGTCGGGAACGGGGGCGCGACCATCGCCGACGTGACGTGGAGCGTCGTCCCGAATGACCGGGGCGTGACCATCGCCGCCAACGGTACCATCACGATAGCCGGAAACGCCATGATTCGCACCTATGAAGTCACGGCGTCCAACAGCGCCGGGACGCGCTCCGCGACGCTGACCGTCAGCGACCAGTCCGCCGCCGACGAGACCCTCACGGGCGTGACGCTCACGCCGTCGACCGTCGTGCTGGACGGCACCGCGAAGACCGTCAACGCCGCCGCGCAGGGCACCGCCACCGACGGAATTACATGGACGGTCACGCCGTCCGGCAGGGGCGTCAACATTGAAAGTACGTCCGGCAGGACAGCACAAATCAGCATTGTCGCCAGCGCCACCGCCGGAACCTACACTGTCACCGCCACGCACGGCGACGAAACCAGACGCGAGACCTTGCGCCTGACCAGCACCCCCGCCGCGTCGACGCTCACGGGCGTGACGGTCTCCCCGGCCTCGGTGACGGTCAACGGCACGGCGGCGCAGACGGCGACCGCCACCGCGACGCCCGCCGACGCTACCGGAATCGCGTGGAGCGTCACGCCGCTGGGCAACGGCGTCAGCATTAACGCCCTGACGGGCGCTGTGACCGTCGCCGCCACGGCCAGGAGCGGAGAGTACACCGTCACGGCCACGCACGGCACCGAGACCCGTTCCGCGACGCTCACGGTCTCCAACACCACCCCCACCGCGACGGTCACGCTGGACAGCGTAACCCTTAACCCGGCGTCCGTGACGCTCAGCGGCGCGGCGGTCTCGTCGACCGCGACCGCCGTCGGCTCGAATAACTCCCCCATCACGGCGGGCGTCACATGGGCAGTCAGCCCCGCCGGAGGCGGCGTCACCGTCGACGCCGCCGGACACGTCGCGATTGCGGCCAGCGCCGTCAGCGGCGAGTACACCGTCAGCGCGACTTACAGCGCCGCGACACGCTCCGCCACGCTCACCGTCGCCAGCGCCGCGGAGATTGCCTACGAAGACAGCGCCGTTGACAAGGCCGCGGTTTCCGGTACGCCCCTTGAGGCCATCGAGTATGTCGATACCGGCGTCAAGTCCGTGGAAGGCCGCTCCATCCTGAAGAGCGCCGCCCTGTCCAGTCAGGCCGTACAGCAGGCCGTCGCACAACAGCCCGCCGGAACCGAGACCGATATCGTCGTGAGCTTGGAAATCGCGCTCCGCAGTTACGACGCCGCAAACAGTACCATGCGCCTGTCGGTCACCCCGGTCTACGAGATTGTCCAGACCTCCAACGGCAACACCAACACCCTTCCGGGCGGCACGCTGTCCGAACTGTCCAGCCCCGTGACCGTCAGCCTGAACGTCCCCGCCGGATTCGACGCCACGTTCGCGCGGCACACCCACAACGGCGCGACCTACTTTGAACCCATCACCTACACCGGGAGCGCCTCGAACCGTGTCGCGAGCTGGTCGCAACAGTATTTCAGCGACGTGGAGCTCACCAGGGACGTTGTAACCGTCACGTTTAACGCCAACGGCGGCACGGCGGTCAACAGCGCGCATATCGCCCGGGGCAGTACGCTTCCCGTGCTTCCCTCCACTGTCCGCGTCGGCTACAGCTTCGCGGGCTGGTTCCTCAACAGCACGCAGGTCACAGCCGCCACCGTGTTCAATGAGAACGCGACACTCGTCGCCCAGTGGCTTAGTACGTCCACACCTAGCGGCGGCGGAGGCGGCGGTGGAGGCGGCGGAGGCGGCGGAAGCTCCTCCGGCGGCAGTTCGTCCGGCAGTTCCTCCGGAAGCAGTTCCTCCTCCGGCACTTCCTATACCATTAAACTTTCCAGCGGAAGCGGCGGCAGTCTGAGCTCCAGCGCCAAAAAAGCGACATCCGGGACGATTGTCACCATCACCCCCGCCCCCAATACGGGCTACGAGCTCGACGAGTTCAGCGTCCAGACTTCCACTTCCAAAAAGGACGTGGAGGTGACACGGGAGGGCGGCAACTATACCTTTGAAATGCCCCGGAACAGCGTCACCGTCTCCGCGACATTCCGCAGAATCCAGACCCCCACGAATACCGACAACGGCAATACCGGCAACAACAGCAACAACGGCAATACGACCCCGACGCCCGTCAACCCCGGCCCGTCCTACTCGTCGGTCTCGTTCGTGGACATGCAGCCCGACAACTTCTTCTATACGGCGGTACAGTGGGCGGTCGAGCGCGGAATCACGAACGGCACCACCGCGACGACCTTCTCGCCGAATCAGGCCTGTACGCGCGCCCAGATGGTCATGTTCCTGTGGCGCTCGCAGGGAATGCCCATGCCGTCCTCCTACAACAGCCCGTTCGTCGACGTTGACCCCAGCGCGAATTACTACACGGCGATGATGTGGGCCGTAGAGCGCGGAATCACCAACGGCACCACGCCGACGACGTTCGACCCCTACGCGGCCTGTACGCGCGCGCAAATGGTCATGTTCCTGCACCGCGTCGCCGGACGCCCCCGCCCCACGCAGTGGGCCTGCCCGTTCACCGACATTACAGTCGGGGAGAACTACTACGAGCCCATGCTGTGGGCCCTGGAGCGCGGAATCACGAACGGCACCACCGCGACGACGTTCTCGCCCTACCAGGCCTGTACGCGCGCCCAGATGGTGATGTTCCTGTACCGCTACCTCGGCGGCAACTGAACCCTAAAGCATAGTAGCCTCCCCCGTTGATACGGGGGAGGCTTTTTTGCCGGGCCTGTCAAGTTTTCCTGGGGATATGCCCCTTCTGGCCCTCGGGGTTGACACGGGGCAGGATTTTTCGTGCCCGTGCGGTTTCACGGCGGGGAAACAAAATGCCCTCCCCGTTCGCCGGGGAGGGCAAACTGTGGCGCGGGTCAATTCCGCCCGACTGCCTCCGGTTCTTCCTCTTCCTCCAATCCTACGCCATTCTCCGCGGGTGCCTCTTCCTCCCATCCTACGCCGTTCCTCGCGGGCATCCGCTCCTCCCGCTCGGCGACTGCCCCGAGCGTTTCGCCCTCGCCGCTGAGGTCAAGCGTCCGGATGATGTCCACGGGCACCGCGAGGTACATGCTGTTCCCGATTCTGTACGCGCCGGAAGTCACGCCGATGACGTGTCCGAAGACATTCAGCAACGCCCCGCCCGAACTGCCCTGCGAAATGTCGGCGGTATTCATGACGCAGGGGAGCGTATAGCGTTCGACTTCCCGCGCCGTCGCGCTGACGACGCCCGCGCTGACGGCCAGTCCCAGTCCGAGCGGGTTACTGAGCGTGTAAGCGGTATCGCCGGGGCGCAAGTCCGTGGTACCCACGAGTTGCAACGTGGAGAAGTGCGGGATTTCGCGGTTGTCTAGCGTGGTACGCGATACGCGGATAACGGCCAAGTCCATACCCACGTCGTACCAGAGCACCCGCGACACCCGGCAGGATTCCCCGGTGATGAGCGTCGCGACGGCCTCCCGCGCGCCGTCGATGGAGTGGTAGTTCGTGACGGCCACGCCGTCGGGGCTGATAAAGAAGCCGCTGGCGTCGGCGAACGCGTCTTCCTCGTCGAAGCTGTCTTCGGTGTCGTAGAGCACCAGGCTGAACACGGCGGGCATATAGCGGTCGGAGACCTGGCGCGCGGTGAGTTCCGGATTCTTGAGGCCCAGCGCGTTGACCGCCGACGCCGCGCAGATTTCCCGCGCGACTAAGCGGTCTATGACGGTCTGCCCGTCGGGGTAGGCGTACAGCAGGGCGTCGCGCACGGACTCGCACAGGTCGCCGAACGTGAGCAGGCCCGTATAGGCGCGGGTGGACACCCCCACGCGCCGCGCGAACAGCGCCGCGTCCGAGGGTTCAACGCCGTCGTGCCCGAGCATGCGCAGGAGCATGGAAAACCAGTCGTTGGCCATGACGTTCTGTCCGGGGCCGAACTCCGTCTCCGACACGCCCGCCACCCAGCCGCGCCCTACGGCATAGCTTACAAGCGCGTCGGCGTCCCTGGGCACGTCGCGGAAGTGCGAACTCTGCGCGCCCGCGTCGCCCACGCCGCCCGAGAGTTCGACCAGCGTACGGACGGCGGCCATACGGTTCACGGGGGCCGATAAGTCGTAGTCGGCCTCGTCGAGCAGTCCGAGGGTGATAAGCGTATCGGCGGCGCGGCGGGCCTCGCCTTCCAGCGCCCGGGCCCCCGGCACCAAGTTCAGACATGTACACAGTACACAGATAATCGCAAGGATTCGTTTTTTCATAAGCCCTCCTCTTTGTCGCGGACAATCAGACGCTTCAAGGCCTCTACGGCCACCCGCACGGCGGCGGAAGTGTCGGTACTCATCTTCTGGTCAAGTCCGGCGCTCTCGCGCTCCTGGTTCCATATGACGTGGAAGCACGCCCCGCAACGTACGCCCAGCGCGGCGGCCACGACGTACAGCGCGGCGGTCTCCATCTCGCTGGCCTTGACCCCGAGGCGCTTCCACGCCTCCCATTTCTGGTGTAACTCGTAGCTGACGGGCGACGCGTCGGGGCTGTGCTGTCCGTAGAAGCTGTCTTTGCTTTGTACAACTCCGGCGTGTACGGGGAAACCGAGGCCCTTGGCGGCGTCGACGAGGGCGTTTACGGCGTCGAGGTTCCCCACGGCGGGGAACTCCGGCGGCGCGTACTCCAGACTTGTATGCTCGTAGCGCACGGCCCCCGTCGCGACGACGATGTCGCCCGACTGCACGCTCAAGTCGATACCGCCGCAGGTGCCGGTTCTCAGGAAGGTGTCCGCGCCGCACTTGTGGAGCTCCTCCATGGCAATCGCCGCCGAGGGCCCGCCGATTCCCGTCGAACACGCCGTGACCTTCTCGCCGAGCAGGTAGCCCGTCCATACGCGAAACTCCCGGTTGTACGCGACTTCCTTCGCGTCGTCGAACAGCGCCGCGATAGCGGGCACGCGTCCGGGGTCTCCGGGCAGGATACAGTAGCGGCCCACGTCGCCGGGGGTACAGTGAATGTGAAACTGCTTTTCGAGTTCTTGCATACTATCCTCATCTTTCCCATGATTTTCGGTTTCTCTCCGTCGCCACGGGTACGAATTGCCTCTCCGTTGCTTTCCGCCCCGCGACGCACAGTAACGGAGAGGGCGTCTTGTCACATATCGAGCTTTTCGAGGGCGGCCATTTTCAGGCACACGCAGAGGACTTCCGCCGCCTTGCGGAGTTCGCCGATGGGCGGGTAGGACGGCGCAATCCGGATGTTGCTGTCCAGCGGGTCGAGGCCGTAGGGGTACGTGGCCCCGGCGGCGGTCATCGTCACGCCCGCCTGGTGGCACAGGTGCAACGCGCGGCGCGCCGTCCCGGGCATGGCGTCCAGCGAGATGAAATAGCCGCCCTTGGGGTGGTTCCACGTCGCGATATCCAGCCGCCCGAGTTCGCGTTCGAGCGTCTCTTCCACACAGCGGAATTTCGGGCGGAGAATGGCCGCGTGTTCCTTCATCAGGTCAAGCGTCCGCGCCTTACTCCGTAAGTAAAGTACATGGCGCTGTTGGTTGACCTTGTCGAAACTGATGGCCTGTACGGACAGCAGGCGCTTGAGGTACGTCATATTCCGTTCGGAGCAGGCGAAGCACGACACGCCCGCGCCGGGGAGCGTAATTTTCGACGTGGACGCAAATTCGATAACGCGCTCAGGGTTGCCGTGCTCGGCACAGATGGAAATCATGTCCGGGAACGGCACGTACTCGCCCTCGATTTCGTGTACGACGTAGGCGTTGTCCCACATGAGCAGGAAGTCGGGCGCGGCGGTCTTCATCGACGCGAGGCGGTGTATGGTTTCCTCGGAGTAGATAATGCCCTGGGGGTTCGAGTATTTCGGCACGCACCACATGCCTTTTACGCTGGGGTCCTTGACGGCGGATTCGACGAAATCCATATCGGGGCCGTTGCGCGTCATGGGTACGGTAATCATCTCGAATCCGAAATCCTCGGTAATGCGGAAATGTCGGTCGTATCCGGGCACCGGGCAGAGCCAGCGGAGCATGCCCTCCTTGAACCACGGGCCGGAACTGTTGAGCAGTCCGTGGGTGTAGCCCTTGGAGATGGTGTCGTACATCAACTGCAAACTCGCGTTGCCGCCGACGAAGACCTGTTCGGGCTTACAGTCGAGGATGTCGGCGAAAAGACGCCGCGCGGCGGGCAGTCCGGCCAGTTCCCCGTAGTTGCGCACGTCCTCCCCGTCGGACAGGTACTCGTCATGCTCCAGCATGCGGAAGAAGATTCCGCTGACTACGTCGAGCTGTTCCTTGCCGGGCTTGCCCCGCGCCATATTGAGTTTGAGGCCGCTGTCGCGGAAGCGTGTCCAGCGTTCATGTAAGGCGTCGTACTCCCGCTCCCGCTCGGCGTGCGTGAGAAGATTGTACGCTTTCATGTTCAACCCCGTCATACCTGTCATCATCCTTTCAACGCAGACTTCACGCTATAGTATACCCTACTTTCCCCGCGACTGCAATCGTCATTTTGTACGGCGCAAGCGCCGATATGTCCCCGGAAATCCGTAAAACCGCCCCCTCTCCTGTATAAATTTTCCGTTTCGGGCCGACATCCCCTCCCCCGGCGGCATAGAATGGGAAAATGACGGAAAGAGGCGGCGCTTTTTGTCGGGAACGTAAAAAATAGGTTGGCCGGGTTGATAGCGGTTGCAAAATCCCAGGCATATGGTACAATTGAGGCGGCGGAAAACTCGGAACTTTGTGCAAAACGCGGAAAGGAAGGGTGACTTATATGCTGGCGGACGGTTTCTGGATTGGCTTCCTCGGCGCGGCAATGGCGGGAGTGTTCGCGTTGCGGCAGGCGCGGCGGGTGCTGTCGTGTCCGGAGGGCTCGGAGCGTATGCGGAAAATCGCGGAGAGTATCCGCGCCGGCGCGAACGCCTACCTTGGACAGCAGTACACGACCGTTTTCCGGGTCTTCGTGGCGGTGTTCCTCATTCTCCTCTTGCTCGCCTTCGGGAGCGACGGGCGTATGTTGTCGCGCTACACGCCGTTCGCGTTCGTGACGGGCGGCTTCTTCTCCATGCTGGCGGGGTTCGTGGGCATGAAAATCGCGACGAACGCCAACGCCCGTACCGCGCAGGCCGCCTCGGAGAGCATGAATCGCGGCCTGAACGTGGCCTTCTCGGCGGGTTCCGTCATGGGCTTCACGGTCGTCGGGCTGGGCATGCTCGACATTACGCTGTGGTTTTTCTTACTCCGCTACGCCTTCGGCGTCGACGCCCCGGAGGCCCTCGGGAATATCATGGTCATGAACGGCATGGGGGCGTCGTTTATGGCGCTGTTCGCGCGCGTGGGCGGCGGAATCTACACGAAAGCCGCCGACGTGGGCGCGGATTTAGTCGGCAAAGTAGAGGCCGGGATTCCGGAGGACGACCCACGCAACCCGGCCACTATCGCGGATAACGTCGGCGACAACGTCGGCGACGTGGCCGGCATGGGCGCCGACCTGTACGAGTCCTATGTCGGCTCCATACTGGCGGCGTTCGCTTTGGGCGCGGCGGGCGGCTACGGCTGGAACGGCATGCTCTTGCCGCTGTCGCTGGCGGTATGCGGAATCGTGTGCTCAGTGCTCGGCTCGTTCCTCGTGTGGACGCGGGAGGACGCGTCGCAGGAAGCACTCCTGAAAAGCCTCCGGGGCGGGACGTACACCGCCGCCGCGCTTTCGGCGGTTGCGGCGGCCCCGCTGACGTACTTCCTTGTAGGCAATATGGGCGTGTATGCGGCGATTCTGTGCGGCCTCGCCGGGGGCTGTGCAATCGGCTACTTCACGGAGTATTACACCTCGGCGACCTACGGGCCCACGCAGGAACTCGCCGCGACTTCCGAAACGGGCTCCGCGACGCTGATAATAGGCGGGCTGTCGCTGGGCATGCGCTCGACGGCGGCCTCGATACTCATTGTGGGCGCGGCGGTACTCGTCAGCTACTTCGCCTCGGGCGGGCTGGCGTCGTTCAACCGGGGGCTGTACGGAATCGGCATCGCGGGCGTCGGGATGCTCTCGACGCTCGGAATCACGCTCGCCACGGACGCATACGGGCCCGTCGCCGACAACGCCGGGGGAATCGCGGAGATGAGCGGCCTTCCGGAAAGCGTACGGACGCGTACGGACGCCCTCGACGCCCTCGGCAATACGACCGCCGCCACGGGTAAGGGTTTCGCGATTGGCTCGGCGTCGCTGACTTCCCTCGCGCTGTTGGTGTCCTACGTCAACATCGTGCAGGCACGCACGACGGAGACTTTAGACTTTTCGCTGACCAGTCCAACGGTACTGGTAGGCGTCTTCCTGGGCGCTATGCTGACGTTCGTCTTCTCGTCGTTCACGATGAGCGCCGTACAGCGCGCCGCGCAGTCGATTGTACAGGAAGTGCGGCGGCAGTTCCGGGAGATTCCGGGCATTATGTCGCGGGAGGCCGAACCCGATTACGCCGCGTGCGTGGCGCTGTGTACGAAAGGCGCGCTACAGGAAATGGTCGTCCCGGCGTTGCTTGCCGTCGCGGTGCCGATTGCCGCCGGGTTACTGCTGGGCCCGACGGGCGTCGTAGGGCTGTTGTGCGGGGTGTCGGTGACGGGCTTCGCAATGGCGGTTTTCATGTCGAACGCGGGCGGCGCGTGGGACAACGCCAAAAAGTACATTGAGGAGGGCCGCCACTGCGGCAAAGGTTCCCGACAGCACAAGGCCGCCGTCGTGGGCGATACCGTCGGCGACCCGTTCAAGGACACCTCGGGGCCGTCGCTGAACATCCTGATTAAGCTGTGCTCTACGGTCTCGATAGTCTTCTCGGGCCTCGTCGTGACCTGGAATCTGGTCTCCCTGCTGGGATAACGAAAAGCCCCGCGACGGGGCGAAACATCGAAAGAGCGGACAGAAATTTCCGTCCGCTCTTTGCGCGTTTTATCAGGTTACGAGCGCGTTTCGGAGGGCGTTTTCCACAAAGCGATTGAGGGAAATGTCTTCCTCTTCGGCGCGCATAGCGGCCTGTCTGTGCAGTTCCGGCGAGACCCGGACATTGAATGTCCCTTTGTATTCCTTTTGCGGCTCTTTGCCGATTTCGCGGCAGAAGTCCAGATAGTCGTCGACGGCCTGACGAAATTCGTGTTCCAGTTCCTCGGCCCGGTCGGAGCTGAAGTCCACCAAATCGCCGATTCCCAGAACCACTCCGTAAAAAGTACGGTCAGCCACGGAATATTCCGGCCTTGCGCTGTAGCCTTTGTAGTGCAGTAAGTTCCCTGTCGCCATACTCTTTACATCTCCTTTTCCCTGTATTTATCTCCGTTTTGCCCGTTTGCATACAATGTATTTCGGGAATTTCATAAAATGTCCTTGTTTTGTAACAGTCTGTGCTTTTTACGGATATTGATTCGGGGGCGGGAGAGGTTTCCCGCCTGTTCTATGCGTTAGACTTCTTCCACGTCTCCATGTGCCAGCAGGAAGCGGCAGACGGCTTTTACTGCCGCTTTCTGCATTTCGTCTCCTGGGTGCGGCTTGTGTAACATCAAGATGTCCTTGGTATCCGGATGGAGAAAGTACACACGAGACCCCGAACTTGCGCTCCCGTTGGATTCGACATAGCCGAACCCGTTCAACAGGGTACGCAGTTCGCTGAACTTGAAATCCGCCGGGACTGTAAATAGCCGCTGTAACGATTTCCGCTGGTTGGAGTTGAGTTTCAGTCCCCGGCCCGCCTGAATGTTTGTTTTCATGGTGCAAACCTCCTACGAAAAATAACAGGACATAACATCGCGCTCCTTTCCTATGCATCCGTTCTGTTTCGTATAAGCAGATACGCAACTGATTTTCAGTTGCGTACCATTATATGCGCCACTGTGGAAAATGTCAAGGGCAATCACGCAAAAAGCCTCCCCTTGCGGGGAGGCTGAACAACACGCCTACAGCCTAGCCGAAAGACAAAGCTATAGAAACGGCGCGTCACTGCTGGGCGGCGAACTCCTGAATCCCGGCGATAGTCTTATCGTAGAGGGCTTTCAGGTCGGCGAAGCGCTGTTCGACCTGCTCGGGCGACATGGTTTTCGCGTTGCCGGGGCGGTACTCCTCCGAAATCTCGCTGGCAAGCCGGGAGAGTTCGTTCATGCCCAGGTTGGCGCAGACGCCTTTCAGCGCGTGGGAACCCTCGAACATCCCGGTCTCGTCGCCGCTCTCGTGGGCCGCGAACAGCTTCTCGGCGGACTTGTCCGTGAGGAACCTTTGCACGAATTTCGCTATCATTTTGTCCATGGGCAGAATCTTCTTGGCGCTCTCGTAACTGCCCCCGATTCTCTCGTACAGTTCAGGAATGGTCATAGTCGGTCTCCTTTACAAGTTTGTCAGGCGCAACGCGCGGCGATGTACTTCTCAAATTCCGGGCCGGGGAGGGGCTTGGAATAGTAGTAGCCCTGGATGTAGTCACAGCCGAGGACTTTCAGCGCGGCGACCTGGTCGGCGGTCTCGACGCCCTCCGCGACGGTCTTGAGGCGCATACCCTCGGCCAGGAGCACGGCGTAGCGGAGTATGCTGTAGTCGCTGGTCGCGGAGGCGTGCCGGATAATGCTCATGTCGAGCTTGAGCACGTCCAGGGTCAGGGTATTGAGGGAGGTCAGGGAGGAGTAGCCGGAGCCGAAGTCGTCGAGTTCGATGATGAAGCCGTTCTCGTGGAGGCGTTCGAGGGTCTTGGCGATGAGTTCGGGGTTGTCGCCGGCGATGGACTCGGTCAATTCGATATGCAGGAGGGAATGGTCGAGGTTGTACTTGTCGGCGAGGGTGGCGATTTTCTCGGCGAGGTCGACGGACTCGAAGTCCATGCGGGAGACGTTGACGGAAATCGGTACCGCCGGGATTCCCTCGTCCAGGAGCTTGCGCAGTTCGCGGCAGACTTCCTCCCAGATGTAGAAGTCCAGTTTCGTAATGAAGCCGTTCTTCTCGAAAAGCGGGATGAACATTCCGGGGCTGATGAAGCCCAGTTGGGGGTGAATCCAGCGTACAAGGGCCTCGGCGCCGCCGGTGGCGTCGCTTTCGAGGTTGTGCTTGGGCTGGTAGTAAATCTGGAACTCGCGGTTTTCGATGGCGGGCTCGGCGAACTCCACGAGCTGGTGTTCGCGCAACTGCATGCGCCTCATTTCCTCGTCGTAGACGGCGACGGGGGTATTGAAGCGGCCCTTGATTTGCCGGAGGGCGAGCGTGGCGCGGTCGCAACTGTTGGAAATCGATATTTCGCGGTCGATGTCCTGCGCGACGCCGTATTTGATACTGAATTTCATGGCCTGCTGTTCGGGGCCGGGCTGGAAGTGGGCGTTTTTGAGGATTTCGGTCCAGTCCTGCTCCTGGTGTTCGGTGAGGAAGGCGAACACGTCCGCGCCGAGGCGTCCGCCGAGAATCATGCCGGGCAGAACCTGCGGGAGCCACCCGGCGAGGTCGTGGAGGAAGCGGTCGCACTGGAGGCGCCCGTAGCGCTCGTTCATGGTGCGGAAGTTCTCCACGTCGCAGCAGACGATATCGTAGCGCCCGTCGGGGTTGCTCTGGAGGACGATGGAGGCGTTGTGGAAGAAGAACTCCTTGCTGTAGAGGCGGGTCAGCTCGTCGAGTTCGAGACGGTTCAGCATGGCGGAGGATTCCTGGAGGCGAATCAGGCTCATCATGCGGTTTTTCATGACCTCTATGTTATAGGGTTTCGTGATGAAGTCGGTCGCGCCGAGTTTCAGACAGCGGATTTCGTCGTCGACGGAATCGCTGGCGGTCATGACGATGACGGGCACGGAATCGAAGCGCCCGCTCTCGCGCTTGCGTTCCAGGAATGTGAAGCCGTCGCAGAGAGGCATATACACGTCCAGCAGAACCATGGCGATGTCGCTTCCGTGCTCCTCGAGCGTCAGCAGGCCCACGACGCCGTTTTCGGCCTGTAGGACGTTGAAATCGTCCTCCAGGAGGTCGCAGAGAATCTCCCGGTTCATATCGTTATCTTCCACGACCAGCACAGTGCGCCGTTCTGTGTAGCCTTCCATTTTGCGTTTCATGCTGTTCCTCTCCTAAAAACGTAATTCGTCGAGTACCCTGTAGTATCGGTGCCGCTATTTTACCCCATTCCCTGGAAGAATGCAAGAGTTCTTTTGACATTTCGCGACATCGTAATCATTGGCAAAGTCGCGAAGCGACAGAGGGGCAAAAACATGTCCCTTGGCGAGCGTGTACGAAAAACGCCCTCCGCCGTCGCGCGGAGGGAATGTCAGGGGCCCTTGTCAGAGGGGGTGTACGGCAAACCAATTGCGGGCGGCGTCGGCGTCGGCGGCGATTTGCGCCCGGAGGGCGTCGAGCGACGGGAAGCGTATCTCTCCGCGTATCCGGTGCCGGAACTCTATCCGCACGGGCCGCCCGTACAGGTCGCCGTCGAAATCCGGAAGCCAGCTCTCTACCGTAACGTCCGCGCCGTTGTCGAGCGTGGGCCGCGTGCCGACGTTCGTCACGGCGACGTAGCGCCGCCCGCCGGGGAGTACCGCCGCCGTCGCGTAGACGCCGTGCGCCGGGGACATGACGTGCCGGGGGAAGGCCATATTGATAGTCGGTACGCCCATCGTGCGCCCGATTCGCCGCCCGTGCCGTACTTCCTGCGTCAGAATGTGCGGGTGTCCGAGGAAGCGTTCCGCCGTCTCGACATCCCCCGCCGCGAGTAGCCGCCGAATGTGCGTAGAGCTGACCGTCACGCCGTCCAGCGCGACTTTCGGGATAATGTCACAGCCCATCCCGAGTTCGACGCACTTCTCCCGGAGCAGTTCGGGATTCCCGGCGTTGCGGTGCCCGAAATGGTGGTCGTGTCCAGCGACGAGGTGGACGGCGTGAAGATGTTGCCGGAGAATGTCCGTGACGAACGTGTCCCACGGGGTGGCCATCATTTCGGCGTTGAACGGCGCGATAATGACCTGTTCGACGCCGTAGAGACGGCGTACAAGTCCGGCGCGGTCTTCTTGTGAATTGATAAGCGGGCACGGCACCCCCGTGACGACTTCTTTCGGCGGGCGGTCGAACGTGAACAGCGCGGAGAGTACGCCGCGCCGCTTCGCCTCCTCTACGGTGCGACGCAAGAGCGCCCCGTGCCCGAGGTGTACGCCGTCGAAAAAGCCCAGCGCAATCACTTTTTCCTGTTGGGACATGGCTACACTTCCCGCTTTCTAGACGTAAAGAAATTTTTGACGGCTTTGAGCGTCCCGTCGCGCGCCTCCGACAGGCACAGGAAGTCCCCGTTCTGCCCGTAGACGCGATAAACGCCGTCCGCGACTTCCTGCCGGATTTCGTTCCCGCAACGCACGCGGCGTTCCTTCTCCGGGGGCAGCCCCCGGATTTCCGGATATTCCCGGAAAAGCGTGTCGACGGGGCGCAAGAGCGCCGCGCCGCGCTCCTGTACGGCGTCGATAGTCACGGCGTCGGCCTCCGTGAAGGCCCCGGCGCGTGTCCGGCGCAACGCGTACAGCGTCCCGCCACAGCCCAGCCGCGCCCCGATATCGTCGCAGAGCGTCCGAATATAGGTGCCCTTCGAGCACAGACAGCGGAATTTGTACTCCGTGGGGCTTTCCTGCCCGAGTAGCTCCAACTCGTAGATAGTCACAGTACGCGGCGCGCGCGCGACTTTCTCGCCCTTCCGCGCCAGCTCGTACAGCTTCCGCCCCCGTACTTTGAGCGCCGAGTACATCGGCGGTATTTGTTCGATTTCGCCCGTAAAGGCCCGGAATACGGCCTCCACGTCCGCCGCCGCCGCGCTGACAGGATGCGTATCGAGTACGCGCCCGGTGATGTCCTGCGTATCCGTGGACACCCCGAGGCGTAAGCCCGCGACGTACTCTTTGCGGCTGTTCTCCGCGAACTCCACCGCTTTCGTAGCCTGTCCGACGAACACCGGCAAGACGCCCGTCGCCATAGGGTCAAGCGTCCCGCCGTGCCCGACGCGCCGCTCGCGGAGTATGCCGCGGAGTTTCGCGCACACGTCCATACTTGTCCAGTCGGCGGGCTTGTCGATAATTACGATTCCGTCCGGCATACTCTCCCCCTTTCCGACGCGTTCCCCGTGTTTCACCCCGCCGCGACTTGCTCGATTCCCGACAGCATGCGCCGCCGTACTTCGTCCAGCGGGGCCTCAATCGTACACCCCGCCGCCGCCGCGTGTCCGCCGCCGCCGTAAAGCTGGCATACTTTCGTCGCGTTGACGCGCGCGCCCGTCCGCAGGGAGATTTTCCACTCGCCGGGCTTCAATTCCCGCGCAGTTATCGCGCAGTCGACGCCCTCTATCTGCCCGCCCAGCGACGACAGCTCCTCCGCGTCGCCCTCCGTCGCCGACAGCGATTCCATCAGCGACAGCGGCACCGTCATAAAGACCACGCGCCCGCCGTCGTAGAACTCCGCCTCCCGCAGCAGCGCCGCCTCCAACTGGATACGCACCCGGGTTTTCGTGCGGAAAAAGACTTTGTTGACGGTTCTGTAGTCGATACCAGTACGGATAAGCGCCGCCGCGACGGCGTGCGTATGGGCGGTGGTATTCGCGTAGGCGAAACAGCCGCAGTCCGTCGAGACCGCCACGTACAGCGGCAACGCGATTTCGGGCGTAATCGGCCCGAGGGCGGCTAAAATATCGTAAAGCAATTCGCCGCAGGCCGCCGCCCCCGGGCGTACAATGTTCTCCCGCGCGAACGCCTCAAACGACGGGTGGTGGTCAATCGCAAGGTCGACGTGTCCTTTATAGGGCGCGGCGTTGTCGGGGAACAGGTTTTCCGTCGCGATGTCCACGGAGACCAGCTTCGCGTATTCGAACCCGTCCGGCGCGGCGTAGGGCGCGAAATAGGGCCTTGTGGCGTCCGTGAGGCCGGGGTTGGGCCACAAATACGCCGTCTTGCCCAGCGCGCGCAGTCCGGCGCACAGCGCCGCCGCGCACCCGACCGTATCGCCGTCGGGGCGGATATGCGTCAGGATTAGAATGTTGTCCCAGCTTTTCAACAGGGCGGCGGCCTTGCGTACTGTCAGCATGTTTCGTCCTCTCCCGTATCGTTTTCGCGTTCCGCGTCCGACTGCTCCACGCGCCGGAGGATTTCCAGCACTTGCGCCCCGTGCAACATGGAATCGTCGCCGAAAAACTGTAATTCCGGCGTATAGCGCAAGCGCAACGCGCCGCCGATTTCGCGCCGCAGGAATCCCGACGCCGATTTCAAGCCTTTGAGCGCGTCCTTCTCGCGCGACTTGTCCAGTACGCTGACGTAGACTTTCGCGTAGCGCAAATCGGCGGAGGTGTCGACGCGCGTCACCGACACCATCCCCACCGTATTCACGCGCGGGTCCTTCAACTGCCGGATGAGCACGGAGAGTTCGCGCTGTATTTCCTCGTTAATGCGTCCGATTCTGTTCCCCGCCATGACTGCTCCTTTCCGCTTCCCGCTGTCGCCTGAACTCCGCCAAGTCCGCTATCATTTCTTCCTCGGAGGCCCAGCCCGTGTCGCCGTCTAGAATAGCGTCCACATTCTCAAAGGCACGTCGCGCCTGTTCCGTGGCGGACAATTGGCTTTCCTCTGCAATCTCGGCATTCATACGCATAACCTCGACTGTTCAGAAATTCCGCATAATGAACATTTTATAGGCATTGTCCCCGATAACTCTTGTGGAAGCAACGTCTATTCCGCCGCCAATCACTCCGCCAACAAGCGGGATAGCTTTTCCCAAATTGACGATACCTTTTTCCCCGAATTTTGTAAAAAGCCGCATACCGACTTTTTTGTTAATTTCGGTGAGAGTTTTTCCCGGTATACTCTTGATTGCGTTCATAGCCGCCCGTTCTCCCACTTTGATACCGGACTGCTTGATAATATCCGCCGCGGCAGTGCCAGTTAAACAAACGTAAACCATCGACTGAACTTGGTCAGAATGGGTATTAAAGCCGCCTATTTGAGCGATTGTCGCTATCATGCGCATTTGAACGTACAGTACACTGCTGACATTCGCCGGAATCGCGACAGGCAGAGTAATTAAACCGCCTAAACCGGTAAGAAAACCGGAAGTGCCGCATTTAAGAACCTGATAGTTAATCAGACTTTTTGCGGCGTCTTTGGGGTCTGGGTGCTTGGAAAGATATTCACGGGCTAATTCGTTAATAGATTTGCTGACCATCGGAATACCATCCAGCGCTTTATGATACAGCGTGTTTAGGATTTGTTGCATTTGATTTTCGGTTAATACTTCCATCTCAATTCCTCCATCCATAATAAACGCCACATGGACTAGTGGAATATCAAACCGGGGCGGCGGTGTCGCCGCCCCTGACAGGTTCCTTACTGCGGGATTTCCTCCATCGTGAAGGCCTCGATTACGTCGCCCTCCTTGATGTCGTTGAACTTGTCGACGGTCATGCCGCACTCGTAGTTCTCGGCGACTTCGCGCACGTCGTCCTTGAAGCGCTTCAGCGACGCCAGCGAACCCTCGTGAATCACGATGCCGTCGCGCACGACGCGCACCGAACACGAGCGGAGAATCTTCCCCTCCTTGACGTAGCACCCGGCGACGGTACCCACGCCCGAAACGTGGTACACCTTCCGGACTTCGGCGTGCCCCAGCACGGCCTCGCGGTACTTCGGGGCAAGCATGCCCTTCATGGCGGCCTCGATTTCGCCGATACAGTCGTAAATAACCCGGTACATGCGCATGTCGACATTCTGCCGGGCGGCACCGTCGCGGGCGGCGGTATCGGGGCGCACGTTGAACCCGACAATAATCGCGTTCGACGACGACGCAAGCATAACGTCCGATTCGTTGATAGCGCCTACTCCGCCGTGAATCACCTTTACGTTGACTTCGTCGTTGGACAGCTTTTCGAGCGACGCCGTGACGGCCTCGACGCTTCCCTGTACGTCGGCCTTGACGATGAGCGCGAGTTCTTTGCGCTCCCCGGCCTGAATCTGGTCGAACAGGTTTTCCAGCGACACCTTCTGTACGGGCGCGGCGGACTTGGCGCGTTCCTCGGCTTTACGCTGTTCGACGAGTTTCCGGGCCATCTGTTCGTCGGCGACCGCGAAAAACGGACTTCCCGCCGTCGGCGCTTCCGACAGCCCCGCGATTTCCACGGGCACCGACGGCCCCGCCGTTTCCAGACGGTTCCCCTTGTAGTCCATCATGGTACGCACGCGCCCGACTGCCGTCCCGGCGATGATGATGTCGCCCTGTTTGAGCGTGCCGTTCTGTACAAGCAGTGTCGCGACGGGGCCGCGCCCCCGGTCGAGACGCGCTTCGATAACCGTACCCTGTCCGGCGCGGTTGGGGTTGGCCTTCAGTTCGGCCATTTCCGCCGTGAGGATGACCATTTCCAGCAGGTTCTCAATGCCGATTTTCTTCTTGGCCGAAATCTGACAGCAAATCGTATCCCCGCCCCAGTCCTCGGGGACTAAGCCGTGTTCGGTAAGCTGTTGTAACACGCGGTCGGGGTTGGCGTTGGGCTTGTCGATTTTGTTCACCGCGACGATAATCGGGATATTGGCGGCCTTGGCGTGGTTGATGGATTCGATAGTCTGCGGCATGATTCCGTCGTCCGCCGCGACCATGAGAATGGCGATATCCGTAATCATAGCGCCGCGCGCGCGCATGGACGTGAACGCCTCGTGGCCCGGGGTGTCAAGGAAGGTAATCGGCTTGCCGTTGATTTCGACCTGATACGCGCCGATTGCCTGCGTAATGCCTCCGGCCTCCCCGGCGGCTACGGACGTATTCCGGATGGTGTCAAGCAGTGTAGTCTTGCCGTGGTCTACGTGGCCCATGACGACGACGACCGGGGCGCGCGGAAGCAAATCCTCCGCCTTGTCCTCGCGCACGTCGATGAGCTTCTCTTCGATGGTGACAACGATTTCGCGCTCAACCTTACAGCCCATTTCTTCGGCGATAATGGCGGCGGTGTCGAAATCAATGAACTGCCCGAGGGAGGCCATGACGCCGTTTTTCATGAGGCATTTCACGACTTCAGCCCCGGTCTTCTTCATGCGGGAGGCCAATTCGCCGACGGAAATCGTGTCGGGGATGGAGACCTTGACCGGAGACTTGCGCGCGACTTCGAGTTTGAGGCGGCGGAGACGTTCGGCCTCGTCCTGACGGCGTTTCGCCGACATCGCCTGTTGCCGGTTCTGGCGCTGACTGTTACGGAATTTTTCTTTTCCGGCCTTCTGCTGCATACGCTCCCCGCGCTGTCCGCCCAAATCTTCGAGGCGCTCGTCGTACTTGGCGAGGTTCACGTCGCCGCCCTTGCGCGTGTCGACAATCTTCCGCTGCGGCACCCGCGATTTCGGCGCGGCGGGTTTGCCGTCGCCCGACTTCTGCGGCGCGGGCTTACTCTGTGCGGCGGGCTTGTTGTCGGCGGGTTTACTCTGCTGTGCGGGCTTGTTGCCGTCGGGCTTGGATTGCGCAGCGGGTTTATTTTCGGCGGACTTCGGCGCGGCGGGCTTACTCGGCGCGTCGGGCCTTCTGCCGCCGCCGCGATTCTCCGGGGCCTTCCCGGGACGCGCCTCGGCCTTACGGGGTTCGGCCTTCGGGGCCTCGTCCGCCTTGGCGACTTCCGCCGCCGGGGCCGCCTTTCCGGTACGCGGTTCGGGCTTGGCGGTGTCGTCGTAAATGGACTGTATGTTTGAAATCTGGTGGTGCTGGGTCAGGTAATCGAAAATAATCGACAAATCGCTCTCGGACAGCGGCTGCATATGGTTGCGCGGCTTGACCGAATATGTGCCCAGAATTTCCGTGATGGACTTCGACGGAATCCCGAAATCCTTCGCCACTTCATGCACTCTGTATTTTCCGTTATTAGCCAATCAAAAACACCTCGCAGTAACCGGCCCGGGGGCCGGGAGTAGTAGCCGGAATCAGGTATCCGGATTCTTGGGGCGTCGCGGGCGCGGCGTTGTACGCGCCTTCGGTGTGGATTTTGCGTTGTTTGCACGCGCCTTTCCGGTATCCGGACGGGGTTTCGCCTTTACCGTAGCCGGATGAGGTTTCGTATTGCCCGGACGCGCTTTCGGCGTCGGCTTTGCGCTGTTTGTACGCGCCTTCCCGGTATCCGGACGGGCTTTCACCTTTACAGTACCCGGATGAGGTTTCGGCGTCGCGTTGGTTGTACGCTCCTTCGGCTTGTCGGGACTTGTTTTCGCCTCCGGTTTTTTGGAATCCGCGTTTCTTGCCTTTCCGGTGTCCGGACGGGGTTTCGCCTTTCCGGTAGCCGGACGGGCCTTCGGCTTTTCTGGGCGCGCCCTTGCGCGGGCCGCGCGGCGTTCCCCGGCGCGGACTACTTTCCGTTGTAACCGCTCTGACAAGTGCGCGTAACGTTCGGGGTCAAGCGCGGCCAGCCGTTCGCCGACGGCGTTGGCAAGCCCGGTATCGGTCAGCGCCGCGACCGCGACGGTACCGTGTCCGAGGGCGTGCCCGAGTTCGGCCTTGTCGCAGGGAAGCGCGACACACAGGCAATGACCGCGTTCGGCCCACTGTTCGGCGTCGCGGCAGACGCGCGGCGACGCGTCGGCGCTGAGCAAAAGCAGCCGCACGCGCCCGGCGTACACGGCACCCTGTACGGCGTCGCTGCCGCTGACGAGGTTCCCGCCCCGGAGCGCCAGCCCTAACAGGCGCGTATAGCTTTCATGAGGTTCCATCGCTGCCCCCTTTCGCCCCGGACAGTTCCGCCTCCATGGCGTCGTAGACCTCCGCCGGAATCGCGACGGACAGCGCCCGCTCTAAGGCGCGTGTCTTGCGCGCCCGCTTGAGGCACTCCGGGTTCGGGCACACGTACGCGCCCCGCCCCGGCTTCTTGCCCTTGAAATCGAGACTGACTTCGCCCTCCGGCGACTTCACCACCCGCAACAGCGACTTCTTATCCCGCATTTCGCGACAGCCTACGCACTGCCTCTGCGGTATCCGTTTCACTTTCGGCATCGCGCGCACCCTTTCCGATTTTTCTTTTTTCTTTTTTCGGAAGTCTGCCCGGGCAGACCGCCTAAAAGAAAACCGCTTAGATTCCGCCGTCCTCCGGTACTTCCGGCGCGTCCGGATTCTTTGCCGTCTCCGCCGCGTCCGCGACTTCCGGCGCTTCGGCGTGCGGATTCTCCGGTACTTCCGCCGCGTCCGTCACTTCGGTTTCGTCGGCGTTCTCCGGCGTTTCCGGTTCGGAGACTTCCGCCGCTTCGGTGTCCGGATTCTCCGGTACTTCCGGCGTGTCCGTTTCGTCCGCGACTTCTGCCGCGTCCGCGCTCTCCGGCGTCGCGGGGGCCTCCTCGAAACTGCGCGGCTTGATGTCGATTTTGTAGCCCGTCAGACGCGCCGCCAACCGCGCGTTCTGCCCCTCGCGCCCGATTGCTAATGACAGTTGGTGGTCGGGTACCCGTACCCGGCAGGCCTTGCCCTCGGGGGCTAACGTCACGCTGTCGACTTCCGCCGGGGCCAGCGCCGCCGCGATGAATTCCGCCGGGTCGTCGTAATACTTGATGATGTCGATTTTCTCGCCGTGCAACTCCTCCGTGACGTGGTTCACGCGCTGTCCGCGCGGCCCCACGCACGCCCCGATTGGGTCGACCTGTTCGTCGGTCGACGCAACCGCGATTTTCGTACGGCTCCCCGCCTCCCGCGATATCGACTTGACTTCGACGGTACCGTCGTAAATCTCCGGCACTTCCAGCTCGAACAGCCGCCGCACCAGTCCGGGGTGCGTGCGGGAAATCAGAATCTGCGGCCCGCGCGTGGCCCGGCTGACGTTCACGACGTAGACTTTGACCATCATGCCCTCGGTGAGCTCCTCTCCGGGAATCTGTTCGCCGGCGGTCAGTACGGCGTCGGTGGCCTCGGAACCCGTGCCGATATGCAGTGTGACGTTCTGGTTGCGCGGGTCGATTCGCGTCACAGTCCCGGTAAGAATCTCGTGCTGTTTGGAATTGAACTCCTCGTATGCCATGCCGCGTTCGGCCTCCCGGAGGCCCTGTATGATGACCTGTTTGCCGTTCCCGGCGGCAATCCGGCCAAATTCCAGGTTGTCCACGGGGATATTGACCGTGTCGCCGATTTCGTAGCGCGCCGAAATGCGCTTGGCCTCCTCCAGCGGAATCTCGTTGAAGGGGTCTACGTAGTCCTCCTCGTCGACGACGTTCTTCTTGACGAACATCCGCAAAGTCTGGGCCTCCTCGTCGGCCTCGACTTCGACGTTTTCGGTGTCGGGGTGGTCTTTCTTGTAGGCGGCGACAATGGCCTGAATGATTTTTTCCAGCATGAACGCCTTGGGAATCCCGCGCTCCTTCTCCAAGAGCGTCAGCGCGTTGAAAATTTCCGACGGGTTCATTCCGGCGGGTTCTTTCTGTTTCCTTCCCTTCGTGCCTTTGCCTTTCATGGACGATTCTCCTTATACAATGATACTTTACCATTCCACGCGCAGGCGAACCAGTGCGGTTTCCTTCTTCCCGAACGTGTACGCGCGGCCCTTTACGTCTACCGTGACTTCGCCCGTGGCGGGGTCGTAGGCGCTCAGGACGCCCGGAAATTCCTTGCGGCCCTCGAATGCGCGGTAGAGCTTGACGAGTACCGGACTACCCAGAAAGCGCGCGAAATCCTCGGGACGTTTCAAGGCGCGTTCGGCCCCGGCGGAGCCGACTTCCAGCGTGTAACTGCCCTCGATGGGGTCGAGTTCGTCGAGCCTGTCGGACAGCGCGCGCGAAATGGCCTCGCAGTCGAGGATGTCGACGCCGCCCTCCTTGTCGAGCAGGACGCGCAAATACCACGTCCCGGCCTCCCGGACGTACTCCACATCCCAGAGCGTGCAGCCCCGTTGCGCAATCAGCGGGGCGGCGAGTTCCGCTGTCAATTCGGTGATTTTCTTCATGGCGTCCCCTCCCAGCCCGTAGGTGCCCGTGTAAACGCGAAATAAAAGAGCGGACCCGCGGTCCACTCCATACGTTCCGTTTACTGTCAAGCGACAGTATACCACAGCCGCGACGGCTTTGCAATAGCTTTTTTCGCGTTTTTTGAAAAGGTGCGTTTTCCCCTCCCCCGCACGGCGGGGGAGGGGAATTGCGTTCAGCGCCTGCTTTGCAAAAGATGGTTCTGGATGTCCCAGAGCTTTTGCGACAGGTCGACGTAGTAGTGATGGGGGTTGTCGAAGCGCTTCACCTCGTCCCACAGGGAATCGACCTGGCGCTGACAGTAGCCTTGGATTTCTTTCAGGGGCCGTTCCGCCGCCACGAGTTCCCCGCCGACAAAGACAGGTTCCATGAGCTCCTTTGCGTCGAAATTCTTGTACGTGTTGCGCTTCCAGGTGGCGAACGGGTCGAAGAGTTCGAGTTCCCGCACGCCGTCGAGACTCTCGTCGCGGAGGCAGATATAGTCGGCCTCGGCCTTGCCGCTCTCGCGGTTGTAAAGGCGGTAGACTTTCTTGAAATGCGGCACCGTAATCTTGTCTACGTTCTCGCTGACCTTGATTTTCGGCGTAATGCTCCCGTCGGGGTTCTCCACGGCGACGAGCTTGTACACGCCGCCGAAGTACGGCGAACTGCTCGACGTTATGAGGCGTTCGCCGACGCCGTACATGTCAATCCGCGCGCCCTGCCGCGACAGGTCGCGGATAATGTACTCGTCGAGGGAGTTGGACGCCGAAATCTTACAGCCTGTCCAGCCGGCGTCGTCGAGCATGCGCCGGGCCTCCCGCGACAGCCACGCAATGTCGCCCGAATCCAGCCGGATTCCGCAATTCGTGATTCCCAGCGGCTTTAGCACGTCGTTAAAGGCGCGTATCGCGTCCGGGACGCCCGATTTGAGCGTGTTGTAGGTGTCGACCAAGAGCGTGGCGTTGTTGGGGTAGAGTTCGCAGTAGGTGCGGAAGGCGTCGTACTGGCTATCGAACATCTGCACCCACGAGTGGGCCATCGTGCCGCCCGCCGGGACGCCGTAAACCTGGTCGGAAATCGTACAGGCCGTGCCCTTGCAGCCGCCGATGAACGCCGAACGCGCCCCGACAATCGCGGCGTCGATACCCTGCGCGCGGCGGGAGCCGAATTCGAGCACAGTCCGGCCCTCGGCGGCCCGCGTGATACGGTTCGCCTTCGTGGCAATCAAACTCTGGTGGTTGACCGTCAGCAGAAGGAAGGTCTCAATTAACTGGGCCTGAATCGCCGGGGCGCGCACGGTAATGACAGGTTCCCGGGGGAAAATGGGCGTCCCCTCGGGAATGGCCCACATGTCGCCCGTGAAGCGGAACGTCCGGAGGTAGTCGAGGAAATCTTCCGTGAAGAGGTTCCGCCCGCGCAGGTAGGCGATATCGTCCTCGTCGAAATGGAGGTTGCGGATATAGTCGATGACCTGTTGCAGTCCGGCGCATATGGCGAAGCCGCCGCCGTCGGGCACGTCGCGGAAAAAGAGGTCAAAGTACGTGATACGGTCTTTCCGTCCGGAACGGAAATAGCCGTTTGCCATGGTCAGTTCGTAGAAGTCACAGAGCATCGTCATATTGAGCACTTTGTCAGCGTTCATCGCAGCGCCTCCGA
>CAMHBH010000010.1 GCA_946183175.1 uncultured Oscillibacter sp. | reverse complement strand
TCGGGCCGGCGGGGGCCAGGTGGCACAGGTTCGGCGTCCGCGCGGAAATCTCGTTGAACAGCTTCAGGTCAAGCTCTACGCCCGCCTCGTGGGCAATCGCCAGCAGGTGCAGTACGGTATTCGTCGAACAGCCCAGCGCCATGTCGCAGGTCAGCGCGTTGCGGATACTCCGCTCGTTGATGATGTCGCGGGCCTTGATGTCGCGGCGTACCATCTCCATAATCGCCGCGCCCGCCATACGGCCCAGTTGCAGGCGCCGACTGTAAACGGCGGGAATCGTGCCGTTGCCCGGAAGCGCGATTCCAATCGCCTCGCACAGACAGTTCATCGAGTTCGCCGTGTACATCCCCGAACAGCTCCCGCAACTCGGGCAGCAGTTCTGCGTACACTCTTCGAGTTTGTTGCCGTCGATGATTCCGGCCTTGTACGCGCCGACCGCCTCGAACATCTTCGACAGGCTCACTTCCTCGCCGCTGTACATCCCCGCCAGCATCGGCCCGCCGCTGCACACCACCGCCGGGACATTCATCCGTACCGCTGCCATGACCATACCCGGGACAATCTTGTCACAGTTGGGCAGTAAGACCATGCCGTCGAACTGGTGCGCCATGAACATCGTTTCCACGCTGTCGCAGATTAACTCCCGGCTCGCAAGGGAGTATTTCATGCCGACGTGGCCCATTGCGATACCGTCGCAAACGCCGATAGCGGGTACCATGAACGGCGTGCCGCCGGCGGCCTCAATCCCGGCCTTGACGGCGTCGGTCAGCTTGTCGAGGTTCATGTGCCCGGGTACGATGTCGCTGTGGGCGCTGACGACCGCGATTAACGGTTTTTCCAAATCTGATTGCGTGTAGCCCAGAGCGTAGAACAAGCTCCGGTTCGGCGCTCTCTCCGCGCCTTTCGTCACGTTGTCGCTTCGCATGATAATAGTCTCCTTTACTTCAAAGCCATTATTAGTGTCAGGGGTGGCAGGTTCTGCAAGGCGTGTATCCCATTGCAATGACAGCCGCCCGTGTCCCGTAGTAGTCTTCACGATTCCTCGTGGAAATTCTATTTGCGGAGGCACAAGTAGGATTGTGGAAAATTTTGCTGTTTGTGTTCAGCACGTAATTGTACTGGTTTACAACGGGTTCCGGATTGGACGGTATCACGACATCCGCCAAAACTCCCACGCACAGAGGCGCGGATGTCTCTTTATCCAGTAAAAACGCGTTCACATACTCCGTACTCAGCGGAGTGCGATTAAAGCTGACTGTCAAAGTCCTCGTAGTCGAGACGATACCCGTCTCTCGTACAAGTACGTCTTTCATCTGATGGGTATAACTGTCATACACGCCCAGAACAAGCAAAGCATTTTCAGGAGCAATCAGACGCACGTCGATAGAGTTAGACTGGAGCGTAGCGGAATAAATATACCCGCTACTCGTCCCGTTTGCACTGACTGTCAAGAGAATTGCAATTAAAAAAACGCTTGCGATTTTTCTCATACAAGATTCTCCATTCTTGCTATAATGACAGTCGCCGCCGGAGGCCCCGACGGCAACTGTTCCGGCGTTGCTTATTTCTTAAGCCAGGACATCATGGAGCGCAATTCCGCGCCGACTTTCTCGATGAGGTGTCCGGCGGCAAGGCGGCGCTGGGCGAGGAACTTCACGCGGCGTCCGCCCTTCGGCGACATCTCCGTCAGGAACTCGGAGGCGAATGTGCCGTCCTGAATCTCGGAGAGTACCTTCTTCATTTCCTTGCGGGTCTCCTCGGTGATGAGGCGCTTGCCCGTGCGGTAGTCGCCGTACTCCGCCGTGTTGGAGATGGAGTAGCGCATTTTGGCAAGCCCGCCCTCGTTGATAAGGTCGATGATGAGCTTCATTTCGTGGCAGGTCTCAAAGTAGGCCATTTCGGGGGCGTATCCGGCCTCGACGAGCGTCTCGAATCCGGCGGTAATCAGCTCGCACACGCCGCCGCAGAGTACGGCCTGTTCGCCGAACAGGTCGGTTTCCGTCTCTTCCCGGAAGGTCGTCTCCAGAATGCCCGCGCGGCCCGCGCCGATTCCGCACGCGTAGGCAAGGGCGGTCTCCTTGGCCTTCCCGGTGTAGTCCTGCTCGACGCAAATCAGGCTGGGCACGCCCTGTCCCTCGGTGTAGGTACGGCGCACGATGTGGCCGGGGCCCTTCGGGGCAATCATGATGACGTCGACATTCTTCGGCGGCTGGATGACCTTGAAGTGAATGTTGAAGCCGTGCGCAAAGGCAAGCGTCTTGCCTTCCGTGAGGTACGGCGCAATGCTCTTTTCGTAGATTTCGCCCTGCAACTCGTCGGGGGCCAACATCATAATCACGTCTCCGGCCTTGGCGGCGTCCTCGACGCTCATGACCTTGAAATTGGGGTGCGTCTCGGCGAATGCGGCGGCCTTCTGGGCATGTCCGGAACCGGCGCGGAGGCCTACCACGACATTGACGCCGCTCTCGGCGAGGTTTTCGGAATGCGCGTGGCCCTGCGAGCCAAAGCCGATAATCGCGACGGTTTTGCCGTCCAGTACGCCCAGATTGCAGTCGGAATCGTAATACTTCTTGATTGCCATGTTGTGAACTCCTTTTTCGGATGGTGTGCGCCGTCCGCGACGGCAAAAAATCCCGTACTCTTATATAATACAGGTTTCCCGGCTTGTCAAGCGTAAATTTTGCCGAAATTCGGCGCGTTTTCCCCGCCGGACTTGTGACAAGCCTCCGCGCCTGTCAGAAAGCGGACTTCTCAGGGGCAATCCGGCCAAACCGGGAAAGTGTACAAGAAAGACGTCCCCGATTTGTACACCTTTTTTCGGCGCGCTTCTTGACAAAGTTGTATAAACAAGTTAAGATAAACCTGTCCCAAAGGCACGGTTTCAGTCATGTGAGGAGGAGGTGTAAGTTAGCGAAAATATGGTCAAATATACGCGTTTGCCACAGTAAAAGGTGGAAGACGCCTAAAAACCGTGGCGTTAGTTCGCGCTGACTTTACAGCGGGCGGAACCTCGGAATGACCCGTGCCGGTTGAAACAGTCCGGCTAACGATGGGGTAGAACCCTGTGGGCGATGGTTGGTCAATGGTCAAGTCCCGAAAACCAAGGGCAAAACAAGTTCTAAAAAATTTCAGGAAAGGAGACGCTACCGAGAAAAATCCGCGAAATCACAATGCAAACGTGAGCGCGGATGTGTACCGATGGCTAGTCGGGAATTTACGCCTGTGGACTGCGCAAGAACTTGTGAGTAGCGTCTGATTTGTCAGCGCGAAAGCACGCAGGTAGAAGCAGGAATTTTCTCGATATGGACACATTTGTCCATATTTTGAGTAGCAGGAGAGATATGGGCAAGTTTACAGAAGACTCCAAGGAACTGCTCGCCGCAATCGGCGGCAGCGACAACATCGCGGCGGTCTCCCACTGCATTACCCGTATGCGGTATGTGCTGATGGACCCCAAAAAGGCCGACATCAAGCGTATCGAACGCATTCCCTCCGTCAAGGGCACCTTCACGCAGGCCGGACAGTTTCAGGTGATTATCGGCAACGAGGTCGCCGACTTCTACGACGATTTCACGGCGGTGTCCGGCGTCTCCGGTGTTTCCAAAGACCAGGTCAAGAGCATGTCAAAGCAGAATCAAAACATTCTGCAAAAGGCCATGACTTCCCTCGCGGAAATCTTCGCCCCGCTGATTCCGGCTATCATCACGGGCGGCCTGATTCTCGGCTTCCGGAACGTCATCGACAGTATGGAAGTCTTCAACGGCGCCACGCTCGTCAGTCAGAGCCAGTTCTGGGCCGGAATCGACCACTTCCTGTGGCTGTTGGGCGAGGCCGTGTTCCATGTCGGCATTCCGGTCGGAATCTGCTGGACGGTCATGAAGAAAATGGGCGGTACGGAAATGCTGGGCATTATCCTCGGCCTGACGCTCGTCTCCGGACAGCTCACCAACGCCTACGGCGTCGCCGACGCCCTCGCCAACGGCACCATCAACCAGTGGGACTTCGGTTTTATCAAGGTCAACATGATTGGCTATCAGGCACAGGTTCTCCCGGCGATTCTCGCGGCGTTCACGCTGGCGTATCTCGAACGGTTCTTCAAGAAGATTTCGCCGAAAGTGGTGTCCATGATTCTCGTGCCGTTCTGTAGCTTACTCTGCGCGGTCATGGCGGCGCATTTCGTACTCGGCCCCATCGGCTGGAAAATCGGCGCGGTGATTTCCGATGTCGTGTACGCCGGAATCAGCGGTTCCTTCCGCGTGATATTCGGCGCAATCTTCGGCTTCTTCTATGCCCCGCTCGTCATTACGGGCCTCCACCACATGAGCAACGCTATCGACTTACAGCTTATCGCGGGTTCGCAGGGTTCGGCCCATCCCGGTACCATGCTCTGGCCCATGATTGCGCTGTCGAATATCGCGCAGGGAAGCGCCGTTCTCGGTATGATTGCCTTACAGCGCAAGAGCGCCCGCGCGCAGGAACTGAATATTCCCTCTTGCATTTCCTGCTATCTGGGCGTCACGGAGCCGGCGATGTTCGGTATCAACCTGAAGTATGTGTTCCCGTTCATTTGCGGCATGTGCGGCTCGTGCCTCGCGGCAATCGTGAGCACGGCGACGAGCGTCACGGCGACGGCCATCGGCGTCGGCGGCCTGCCCGGGATTCTGTCCATACGCCCGGAGTATATGTCGTCGTTCGCGCTGTGCATGCTGATTGCAATCGTCGTTCCGTTCGTGCTGACGTACATCGTCGGGCACCGCCGCGGGCTTGACGCGGAGGCCGCCGCGGAGGCGGAAGCGGAGCGTCTGGACGCGGAGGCCGCCGTATTCGACGCGCAAGCCAAGGCCGCGCACGCCCCCGTTGATTTCAAGGCCTTCCTGACGGGCAAGACGGTCGCTATCGAGCAGGTACCCGACCCGACGTTCGCCGAAAAGGTTCTGGGCGACGGAATCGCAATCGAACCGACGAGCAGCGTACTTCTGGCCCCGGCGGACGCGACGGTATCCCAGACGATGGACGGGAGCAACCACGCCCTCGGGCTGACTCTCCCGAACGGTATCGAAATCCTCCTGCACATCGGCCTCGACACCGTCGGCATGAACGGCGACGGGTTCAAGATTCACGTCCGGCCCGGACAGCGCGTCAAGGCCGGGGAGCAGTTGATTACCTTCGACCCCGTGAAAATCAGGGCCGCCGGACATCCCCTCATTACGATGATGGTCGTCACCGACAACGGCGGATACGGGAAGTTCCGCTTCGACGCCGGGAAGGACGTACAGGCCGGGGGCGGTGTCGTCGGACACGCCGAGTAAGACACACAAAACCCTCCCCGCCGGGGAGGGTGTATATGACAGGAGGCTTTTCCATGGACTACAAAAACAGCGTGGTATATCAAATTTACGTCAAGTCGTTCTGCGACAGCAACGGCGACGGTATCGGCGACCTGAACGGAATCCGGGCCAAACTGCCCTACCTGAAAAGTCTGGGCGTGGACTACATCTGGGTGACGCCGTTCTTCCCGTCGCCCATGTTCGACAACGGCTACGATGTCGCCGACTACCGCGCGGTGAATCCGATGTTCGGCACCATGGCCGACTGCGAGGCCATGATTGCGGAGGCCGGACGCCTCGGCATGGGCTTCATGTTCGACATGGTATTCAACCATACTTCGTGGGACCACGAGTGGTTCAAGAAGGCCCTCGCGGGCGACCCGGAGTACATGGACTACTACATCTTCCGCGACAAGCCCCTCGACTGGACGGCCAGTTTCGGTACGCCCGCGTGGGAGTACGTCCCGGAGCTGAACAAGTGGTATTTGCACCTGTTCGACAAGTCACAGCCCGACTTGAACTGGGACAACCCGAAAGTCCGGGAGGAACTCAAGAACGTTATCCGCTTCTGGAAGGGCAAGGGCGTCAAGGGATTCCGCTTCGACGTGCTGAACCTGATTTCCAAGCCGGAGCGTATCGAGGACTGCGGCCCCGGGAGCGGTACGAGCTACTGCAAGGACGGGCACAGAATCCACGAGTTCATCCGCGAACTCGTCACCGACACGCAGATTGAGGACATGGTCACAGTCGGCGAAATGGCGTCCACCACGCTGGAAAACTGTATCCGCTACTCCAACCCGGAGAGCCACGAGCTGTCGATGTGCTTCAACTTCCACCATCTGAAAGTCGACTACAAGAACGGCGACAAGTGGGCGCTCATGGAGCCCGACTACGTGCGCCTTCACGACATTTTCAAGGAATGGCAGGAGGAGATGTCGCGGCGGGGCGGCTGGAACGCGGTATTCTGGTGCAATCACGACCAGCCGCGTGTCGTGTCGCGCTTCGGCGACGAGGGCCAGTACTGGCGGCAGTCGGCGAAAATGCTGGCAACCTTCATCCACTTCCTGCGCGGCACGCCCTACGTCTACCAGGGCGAGGAAATCGGCATGACCAACGCCCACTATACGCGCATTGAGCAGTACAACGACGTGGAGTGCATCAACTACTACCAGATTCTCCGGGAGCGCGGGCTGTCCGAGGCCGACGCCCTGGGCGTACTGGCGGCGCGTTCCCGCGACAACTCCCGCACGCCCATGCAGTGGAACCCACAGCACAACGCCGGATTCACGAACGGCACCCCCTGGCTGGAAATCCCGGACAACTACCGTTCGATTAACGTGGAGGCCGAGGAGCGCGACCCCGACTCCATCCTGAACTACTACCGCGCGTTGATTCAACTCCGCAAGCGGTACCCGATTATCGCGGAGGGCGAAATCCGCTTCCTTGACACGGGCAACGCGCGCGTGTACGCCTACGAAAGAAGTCTGGGCGCACAGCGCCTGACCGTGGTCTGCAACTTCAGCGGACAGCCCGAGAGCGCGGCAGTCGCCGTGCCCGCCGGGGAAGTGTTGCTGTCCAGCTACGGGGACGGCGCGGCACCCGACGGGCAGTCCCTGCGCCCCTACGAGGCCTTCGCGGTTCTCTCCTGACAAACTTTCGGCCTCCCCCGTTGACACGGGGGAGGCTTTTTCAGAAATTTGACACCTTTCCCACCACGCGGAGGGAGGTGTCGCGTAGCGACGGAGGGGCAACGATTACCAGGCCGAAACTTTTTCTGTTTTTTCAGGATTTTTTAAGTTAGGCGTGCTATCATGTCGCCAGACGGTTGAGAGAGACGCGGGACACCCCGCCGAACTCATTCCATAAATACGGACTGCCTCTAACAGACAGAAACGATTGAGGAGGAATCACACCATGTACGATAACGAAAATTGGAGCAACGTCCCGGAGACCCAGTACGGCACGAGCGGGCGGCGGCAATATTACGCGAATATGGAGTCGGAACCCTACCGGAACTTCCAGCCCGTGCGGGACATGAAGCCCTCGAAAAAGAAGGGAAAGACGAATGTCGTGGCGCTTGCGCTGTGCTGTTCCCTGCTGGGCGGAATCGCGGGCGGAGGCGGCGCGTGGTACGCGGCCAGCCGTATGCACAGCCCGGTGGTACGGGAAACGACGATTCAAGTCAGCGCGCCGCAGACGGACGCCACCGGCGTCAAGGCCCTGACCAACGGCAGGCGTTCCCTGACAGAGGCGGAAGTCTACGCCTCGCAGGTGGGAAGCGTGGTCTCGATTAACGTCACCGGGGAGAGCGGCGTCAACTACTTCGGCCAGCCCGTGCAGTCGGCGTCCTCGGGCTCGGGCTTCATCCTCACCACGGACGGCTACATCGTCACGAACTACCACGTAGTCGAGAGCGGCAAGACCGTCAAGGTCACGCTCTACGACAACACCAGCTATGACGCGCAAATCATCGGCGGCGACGCCGATTACGATATCGCCGTACTCAAAATCGAGGGTGCCGACTTCCAGGCCGTCACCGTCGGCGACAGCAGTCAACTGAAAGTCGGCGACCACGTCACGGCAATCGGCAACCCCTTGGGCGAGCTGACCTTCTCCATGAGCGAGGGAATCGCGTCTTCCGTCAACCGCGCCATCAACGTCGACGGCACGCCCTTCAACATGATTCAAGTCACCTGCGCCATCAACCCGGGCAACTCCGGCGGGCCGCTGTTCAACGAGTACGGCGAGGCGGTCGGCATCGTCTCGGCGAAATACTCCAGCTATTCCACAACGACCGTCGAGGGCCTCGGATTCGCCATCCCGATGAACGACGTGCTGTCCATGATTGAGGACATCATGACCAACGGCTATGTGGCCAACAAGCCGTATCTGGGCATTGTCCCGGGGACGTTCAACAGCAATCTCGCGGCGCAGTACCGCTTTGACGTACAGGCCGGCGTGATTATCTACTCCGTCGAGGAGGGAAGCGCCGCCGACAAAGCCGGACTGAAGCGTGACGACGTGATTACAAAAGTCGACGACCAGGACATTAAGACGGTGGAAGACCTCAACGCGGCGAAAAAGAAATACTCCGCCGGGGACAGCGCGACGCTGACGGTCTACCGCGACGGGCAGACGATTTCCGTCGACATCGTCTGGGGCGCGGTTCCCGCCGAGGAGAAGACCGAGAGCACGCAGCAGCAACAGCAGCAACAGCAGGAACAGCCCCGTAACTACGGCGGCTACGGCTACCCCTTCAACGACGACTTCTTCAACTACTTCTTCGGCAACGGTTTCTTCGGTCGGTAAGTCTGACAGAATCCGGAGTGCCCGCTTTCCTCCTTCCGCGGGCCGACCCCTTCCGGAACCCTAGGCTGTCGAACAGGACTTCCGAATCAACGCCCGCTTTCTTCCTTTCTCGGGCGTAAAGCGTCCCCCGGTTCGTTACGGACCGGGGGCGTTTTGTTTACGTCTTCTCCGTTCCGGGACGTTTTTCGTTTACGGCTCTCCGGGGGCCGGGGCGGCTTCGGAGAGGAAGTCGCCGAACTCGTCGGTAATGTGCATGAGCTCGTCCGCCGCGCAGTAGAGGGGCTTCGACACGCTGTGGTTGTGAATCAGTATCAGCGTGTCGTAGACGCAACGCAGGCGGAACAGTACGCTTTCCATCTCGCTGTATTCGACTATTCTTCTGTCCATGTCGGGTCTCCTTTGTACTCGTCCAGGCCTCTCCGGATGAGGCGGCAGAGAATCCGCGACGCCGGAAGGTGTTCAAATTCCGGCCTCTGGCGGAGTTTGTCGAGTTCCGCCTCCAAGTCGCGCGGCAGAGAGACCATCACGCGTTTCAGGGTAGTCATTCTGTTCCCTCCCGTCGTTACTGGTGACGCACTTTCAAAAGTGAATCACTATGGACAGCATACCAAAAACTGACACACTTTTCAATGGGCAGATTCCCTAAAAAGTGCGTCACTTTTTTAACGTTTGTGTGACACTTTTCCCTTGCGTCCGGTGCAACACTTGTGATATACTCTCGCGCGGGGGTGGGAGCATGGCCACAAAAAAACCGCGCGTCCCGGTGACACTGGAACCGGAACTCTTTGAACAGGTCACGGCCTACCAGTGGCAGTACGGAATCACATCCATGAGCAAGGCAATCCGGCAGTTAGTGCGTCTCGGGCTGGGCAGTCTGGAAGGCGGGAAGGCCCCTGTCCGCCTCACGGAAAAGCGGCCCCGTCGGGAGCCGGAGCTTCCCGCGCAGGAGCGGGAGCTTCTGGAGGCTGTCCGGGGTCTGGGGCCTGTGCAGAAGGCGGCGCTTCTCCGCGTTCTGGAACTTGCCGCCGGGAGCGCAGAAACTGGGCAAACGCGAGTACAGACTGACGCTCTTCCGGGCCAAGCCGCCGGAACAGTGCCAGCACACGGGCATCATAATTCATAATTCGTTCCTTTGCGCCCCGGTACCGGGCTGGATTTGCGCGCAGGAAAATTATAGCATAGCCGAAACGCACGCGCGGAATTTGCGCGAAAAAAAACGACGGATTTCGACAAGGGGGAAATTGCCTATGAGGCTGATTTCGTGGAACGTCAACGGCCTGCGGGCCTGTCTGAAAAAGGGGTTTCTGGAAGTCTGCGGCGTGGCCAACGCCGACATGATTTGCCTTCAGGAAACCAAAATGCGCCCGGAACAGGCCGAATTTGACCTCCCGGGCTACTCCCGCTACTGGAACAGCGCCGACAAGGCCGGGTATTCCGGTACCGCGATTTTCACCCGCCGCGCGCCGCTGGGCGTCGCCTGCGACTTCGGCGACGACATCCACCGCCACGAGGGGCGCGTCATTACGGCGGAGTACCCCGGGTTCTACCTGGTCTGTTGCTACACGCCCAATTCCAAACGCGACCTGAGCCGTATCCCGTACCGGATGACGTGGGAGAGCGACATTCGCGACTACCTCATGGAGCTGGACGCAAAAAAGCCCGTCGTCTACTGCGGGGACTTGAACGTAGCCCATGAGGAAATCGACCTGCGGAACCCGTCGGCGAACCGACAGAACGCCGGATTCACCGACGAGGAGCGGCAGAAGCTGTCGGCCCTGCTCAACAGCGGCTTTACGGACACCTTCCGGGCCTGTCACCCGGACACCACCGGGGCCTATACGTGGTGGAGCTACCAGAGCAACGCGCGGAACCGGAACATAGGGTGGCGAATCGACTACTTCATCGTGTCGAACCGCCTGCGCCCGTACATCCGGACGGCGGATATCTGGCCCGAAATCCGGGGGAGCGACCACTGCCCCGTCATGCTGGAATTGGAGGAATTATGTTAAAGCAGTTTGAACAGCGCTTGTACGAAGTCGGCTACTCCCGGCAAAGGGAACTGAATTTTCTGGACTGCGACCGTAATAAACAGGTACGCGTGGGGGCGCTGTTGAGTATCATGGCGCTTTGGGGAGGCTACGACTACGACGCGCGCGGCCTGACACACGAAAAGCTGTCGGAACTGCGCCACGTCTTCCTACTCTCGCGGGCGGCAATGCGGATTCACCGCCGCCCGGTCAACGGCGAAGTCCTGCGCGTCGACACCTGGGAGGACGGCGTACGCGGGCCGCACTTCCGGCGCGTCTACCGGATGTTCGACGAGAACGAAAATTTGTGCGTCAGCGCGAAAAGCGACTGGCTACTCGTCGACCCGGTAAGCCGCAAGATTCTGCGTCCGGCGTCGTTCGCGGCGCGCGCGATTCCGGCGTCGTGCGGACTGGAAATCGACTGTCCGGAACCGAAAAAAATCCGCCCGCCCGCCGCCGAACCGGAGGTACTCGGGACGCGTCCGGTGTACTGGTCTGACCTCGACGGCAACGGGCACCTGTTCAGCGGCAACTACGGCGACATCGTATGGGACTTTCTCCCGGAAGCGTACCAGTCGCGCCCGGTGGAGGCCTTCGCCATCAACTACAGCCGGGAAGTGACCCTCGGCGACAGCGTGCGCCTCTCCGGACGCCGCGCGGGGAATACGTACTTTATAGAGGGCCACGGCCCCGCCGAACTCTGCTTTACCGCGGAGTGCGTATTTGTCTGACGGGCGCGCCGCGCGGGATTCCCTGCCTTACCGTATCTGTCTGACGGAAAGGGGCGGGTCTCCGTCCCACGGGTACAGGAAGCACGGGATTCCCTCCGCCGCCGGGGCCAGCGCGTACATCGGGTAGAAGAACGCCACGCCCTCGGGCGTGAGGCAGTAGTTCGCGGGATTGAAACAGCGGCGCAGTCTCCGCCGCCAGTCGGGGTGGTACTGCGCGAGGCCGCGCCGCTCCTGCCGTTCGATTTCCTCCGCCGCCAGACGCCACAGCGCCTGTTTCCAGCGGAAGCGCGGCGGGAAGAAGTCGGGCAGCGCGACGGGGTAGCCCGTGACGATGTCCCACGTATCGCCCCAGCGGCGGCGGAACGTCGGCCCCGGCGCGGCGTTCTCCCGCAATTCCGTGTAGAGGCTCCACAGCCGCCCCGCCCGGTACGTCTCCTGAAAGTTCAGCGTCGCACAGGAACACGAGCGCGGTACACTGTTTTTCGCCGCCGCGCGGTACTCCGTCTCGGCCCACGGGCGCAACTCGCGTTGGCAGTATTGGAAGAACGCGCGCTCCTGTAGGCGGTAGAAGGAAGCGATTCTCCGGTAGCGGCGCTCCGTCCCGACGGGCTTCGGCATGGACGCGCGCGCCGTCAGTACCGGGACGCCCTCCGCGTCCCATACGCGCTCGGTCTCCGTAGTTTGTACCGTGAACTCTGCCATGTCAACCGCTCCCTCTCCCCGCAAGCCTCCCGGGCCTGTTCCAGACTATGCCCCGGGAGGCTGTCGCGTGCGCGCCGTGCCGCTTACCCCGCTTTTGCCTCCCCGCCGCGCGCGAGTGAAAGAGGGGCCATTCCGTGCGCGGCCCGCATGGAAGATTTCCCGAAAAAAGGCTTTGCTTTCCCGGCGCGTTTGTGGTAAAATGACGAACACGCGCCGTCAGAGACATGAGGGACGCCCACGGGAGAAAGGACGGTTTACCCATGAAAATCGGAAGAAAAGAAAAGAATGACGAGCTTTACAAAGCCATCCTGCAACTCAAGGACGAACAGGAGTGCTACGAGTTCTTTCAGGACCTTTGCACGGTTCCGGAATTGCGCTCCATGGAACAGCGCTTCGAGGTGGCCTACCTGCTCTACCGGGGCTGGATTTACAGCGAAATCCTGAAGCGTACCGGGGCCTCCAGCGCGACTATCAGCCGCGTCAGCCGCTCCCTCAACTACGGAACCGGGGCCTATGAGCGCCTCTTCGCGCGGATTCCGCCGGAGGAAAAGCCGTGACGCCGCCCCGGCCATACGCGTCCCTCTCGTCGAGCTACGACGGGCTCATGTGGGACGGCGACTACCCCGCCCGGATAGCCTTCCTTGCCGGACGCCTCCGCGAAAGCGCCGTCCCCGTGCGGACGGTGCTTGACTTGGGCTGTGGCACGGGTACTGTCGCGTGGGGACTTTCCCGGGAAGGCTTCCGCGTCATCGCGGCGGACAGCTCCGCCGAAATGCTTACGGAAGCCGTCCGCAAGGGCGACACCCTCCCCGGAGACGTGCCGCCGCCCCTGTTCATCTGTCAGTCGATGCCGCGCCTGAAACTCGCCGCCCCCGTGGACGGCGTCGTTTCCACGCTCGATTCCGTCAACTACCTGACCCGTGAGCGCGACTTGCGCGAAACGTTCCGGCGCGTGTACCGCTGTCTCAGCCCGGGCGGGCGGTTCCTGTTCGACTTGAATACGCCCTACCGCTTCCGCCTCATGGACAGGCAGACGTATCTCGACGAGACGGAGGAAAGTTTCTGCGTCTGGCGGACGTTCTTTTCGGGAAAGCGTCAAGTCTGCGTGTGGCAGGTGGACTTGTTCCACTTACGCCCCGACGGCGCGTGGGAGCGGGATTACGAGGAGCACCGGGAGCGCGCTTGGAGTACGGAACAAATCCGGGAATTTCTGCGGGACGCCGGATTCGTAAACGTGGAAATCACGGGCGACCTGTCGCGCAAGCCCCCGAAAGACAACGAAACCCGCTGGAACGTATCAGCGGAGAAGGAGTTATAGTATGAGTGATTGTCTAGTCCGGGCGGTGTCCGCGGACGGCTACGTCAAGGCGGCGGCGGTGTCGACGCGCGCCCTGACCGAACGCGCTCGGCAGATTCATAAGACATTACCAGTGGCGACCGCCGCGCTGGGGCGGACGCTGGCGGCGGCGTCGATGATGGGCAACGCCATGAAGGAGGACGCCGCGAGCGTCACGTTGCAATTCAAGGGCGGCGGGCCGCTGGGGGCTGTGCTGGCGGTATCCGACCACGAGGGCAACGTGCGCGGCTACGTCGACAACCCCGGCGTCGACATGCCCCTCCGCGCCGACGGGAAACTCGATGTCGGCGGGGCCGTCGGGCGCGACGGAACCCTGACGATTATCCGCGACCTGCGCATGAAAGAACCCTATACGGGGAGTGTCGGACTGCTCAGCGGGGAAATCGCGGAGGACATCGCGGCCTACTTCGCCGAATCGGAACAGATTCCGACCGTCTGCGCGCTGGGCGTCCTGCTCGACCGCGACCAGAGCGTACTCGCCGCCGGGGGCACGCTGATTCAGCTACTCCCCGGCGCGCCGGAGGACGTGATTTCGCGCGTGGAGCGGGGCGTACTGTCGCTCGGGCCCGTGACGGCGGCTTTGCGCGGCAATCCCGACCCGGCGGAACTGTTGCGAAAGGCCCTGCCGGAGTTTCAATTAGACATTCTGGAGAGCGCCCCCGTGGCGTACCGTTGCGACTGCAGCCGCCGCCGTATGGAAGCGGCGCTCATTGCGCTGGGGCGTCCGGAACTGCGCAAACTGTTGGACGAACAGGGCCACGCCGAATTGTCCTGCCGCTTCTGCGGCAACGTACAGGCCTTTACACGCGCGGACTTGGAAGCCCTGCTCGAACAAATGTGACGTATGGAACACCGGAAATTTTTGGGGCCGGACGCCTGCCGCTGTGACGTATGGAACGCCGGGAATTTTTGAGGCCGGACGTATGGAACACTGGGAAGCGCTAAGGCCGGACGGCTACCGTTTTGCGTGGGAGGACGGGCTGTTCCGGCCCGGCACGGACAGTTTCGTGTTGTCGTCCCTGCCGCGCCTCAAACGCGGCCTGCGGGTGTGCGACCTCGGGAGCGGTACCGGACTGCTCGGACTGCTCCTGCTACAGAGGGAACCGTCGTTGAGCGTCGCCGGACTGGAACAGTCGCCGGAGGCCGTCGCCCTGGCCGAACGCTGTGCGGAAATCAACGGATTATCGGGGCGTCTGCAATCGTACCGCATGGACTTGCGCGACGCCCCCGCACGTTTCGCGACGGGTTCTTTTGACCTGATTGTGTCGAACCCGCCGTATTATCCTGACGGACACGGGGTGCCGGCGTCCGGGGACGCCCGACGCGCGGCGCGGCACGAATCCGCCTGTACGCTCCCGGAACTCGTGCGCGCCGCCGCCTACTTGCTACGCTGGGGCGGGGCGTTCTGCCTCGTCCACAAGCCCGAACGCCTCGCGGATGTGCTGTGCTGTCTGCGGGAGGGGCGCTGTGAGGCGAAACGTCTGCGCCTCGTACACGAGACCGCCGACGCGCCGCCCTCGCTGATACTCGTCGAGGGACGCCGGGGCGGCAAACCCGGACTTACGATAGAGCGCCCGCTGGTACTCCGCCGCCCCGACGGCACCCCCACGCCCGAACTCGACACGATTTACTTTCGCGACACGCGCCCGTAGACTGGAGGCCTGTAATATGCCGGGTACGCTTTACCTCGTCGCCACGCCCATCGGGAATCTGGGCGACTTCTCCCCGCGCGCCGTCGAGACCCTCGGCGGCGTGGACTTTATCGCCGCGGAGGACACCCGCGTTTCCGTCAAACTGCTGAACCACTTCGGCATACAAAAGCCGCTGACGAGTTACCACGAACACAACCACGTCACGGCGGGGCGGAGTATCCTACAGCGCCTGCTCGCCGGCGAATCCTGCGCGTTAGTCACCGACGCCGGAACGCCCGCGATTTCCGACCCCGGGGAGGATTTGGTGCGCCTGTGCGCGGAGGCCGGAATTCCGGTGCTTGCGATACCGGGCTGTTGCGCGGCGGTCAACGCGCTCGCCGTCAGCGGATTACCTACGGGGCGTTTCGCGTTCGAGGGCTTTCTTACGGTAAACAAGAAAAGCCGCCGCGAACGTTTAGAAGCGTTGCGGACGGAGGAACGCACGATGATTTTCCACGAGGCCCCGCACAAATTACGCGGCACGCTCGCGGACTTCTGCGCGGCATTCGGGCCGCAACGCCGGATTGCGCTGTGCCGGGAGTTGACGAAGCTCCACGAGGAGACCATGCGCATGACGTTAGGGGAGGCCGTCGCGTACTACGAGACGGTGCCGCCGCGCGGGGAGTACGTGCTTGTCCTCGAAGGGGCCGCGCCGGACGACGCGCCGACAGTCTCCGTAGAGGACGCGGTCGCGGAGGTGCTCGCGCTCCGCGACGCCGGGGCGCGTCTGAAAGGAGCGGCGGCGCAAGTCGCGGGGCGTACCGGGCTTTCCAAGAATCAACTCTACGCCGCCGCGCTGGAACTGTCCGGAAAGGAGTAGTTCGTATGTCTGAAAAATCTCTGGACGAAAAAAAGGCACAGGCCCATAAAATCGTAGCCGCGGCGGCGGCGGGCAGTCTCGCCACGGCTGTTATCCCGATTCCCGTCGCGGACATGTTCCCCCTTATCGGAGAACAGTTTCTTATGCTGAGTTCGATTACCGCCACATTCGGTTTCAAAGTCAGCAAGGCGGTGCTCACGACGCTGATTTACTCCGCGATAAGCGTCAGCGGGGCGACGTTCCTGGGAAAAACGGCGGTATCCAGTCTGTTGAAGGCGGTGCCCTTCTGGGGAACCGCCGCCGGAACCGCTATTTCCGCCGGAACCGCCGGGGCCTTGACAACGTTTATCGGAGAGGTTTATATTAAACTGATGGTTTGGATGTCCGAGAACGAAGTCGACAGCGACTATCTGAAAACGCCGGACGCGCTGAAAAAGTTCAAGGAACTTGTCAAAGCGGAAGAACTCCCCGACACGTCCGCGCCGGATAAAATCCACGACGCGCCCGCGCCGGACGTAACTCCCGATACGCCCGCGCCGGACGAAAGCACGGACGCCGAACCGCCGCGCTGGAGAATCCGCTTTGAGGAGTAGGACAGGCTATGAACTGGAAACGAATCGACGAACGTCTGACGGCGCGCGCGCTGGAACAGTTCCTACAACAGACCCCGTTCCGTGGGGAGACGCCTTCCGCGACGGGCGGCGAATGGCGCGCGCAAATCACGCGCGGACGCCTGCGGATTGAGACCGATTCCGTGTCGCACCGGGCGAGAGTGCGCGACGCCGCGCGCGGCGTACAGCTACAGGGAGACGAGAGCGCCTTGTATTTCGCGCTGAAAGCGTTCCTTGCGTCCCCGGACACCCGCAACCGGGGGAAAATCGGGCTTGTACTGGCGGGCGGCGGCGCGAAAGGGGCGTATCAGGTCGGCGTATGGCGCGCCCTGTGCGAGACGGGCCTTTCGACACGCGTCACGGGCTTTTCGGGCGTCTCGATTGGCGCGATTAACACGCCGCTGTTTCTGTCGGGGGGCTGGCGCGCGGCCTACGAACTCTGGCTACGGTTGAGCGACCCCGACATCAGGCGCACACAGCGCGACGACATCGAACGCCGTACCCGCGCCTACGGACGGCGGCACAGTGAAAGTATACTCCCGCCGTGGCTCCTCGAACTGCTCGAAGACAGCTTTATTTCGCAACCGGAATTAGAGCGGCACCTGCTCCCGGTCATAAAGCGGCTTGACCCCGAAAAGCGCCGCGAGTACGCGTTATTCTCCACGGTGACGCCGCTCGAAGAAACGTTCCTGCTGTTGCCGGGACTGTTCGACGCGCAAGGGGCGGCATTCGCGGACGAACTCACGGACCCGGACGCGCACTACATTTCGTGGCGGGGGCTGTCGAATATGGACACCGTGCGCCTGTTGCTGGCCTCGTCGGCGATTCCGCCCGCCTACGACCCGGTCGACTTCCGCGGGCGGGCGTACTACGACGGCGGCTTGTACGACAATGTGCCGATATGGCCGCTGTACGGGGCGGGCTACCGGAAATTCGTCGTCGTGGACTTGAAGCGCGAACAGGGCCGCCCGTGGCGGATACCGTTCGATTCCGAACCCTGTACATTTTGCGTCATCCGTCCCGGGGAGGGGTTCACGGACGACTTTCTCGCGACATTTGAGCTGACGCCGGAAATCACGGCGGAACGCGCGCGGCATGGGTATCGGGACGCCCTGCGCGCTTTGGAGGGCTTTTCATGGTAAAAGATACGGGCACAACGCCGGGGCGTCAATTCTCGGAGGAGACGCAAGAGAAAATAAAGGCCATTGTCGCGGAGGAAGTCGCGCCGCTTTATCGACAAGTAGAAGAATTAAATAAGCGCCTCAATCGACTGGAAACGGGTATACCCGACAGCGGCGAAGTAGAGCGCCTCAAAGAAGAAGTACAACGCCTCACGGCGGAACTCAAAGCGTCACGAGACAAGTTAGAGCGTCTCGAAGGCGAACGCAAGCAGGCGTTGTCCGACCGGGACGCGGCGGAGAGCGCGCTAGAGCGTATCAAAGGCGACCTGGAGCCGTTCCGGGAACTGCTGGACATCTGCCGCCGCTACGCCGCGACGGGCGAGACGTGGCAAAAACTTCTCCCCACGGATACGCCCTTACATTTTCTCGTGTACGGCTGCCGCAACAACCAGATAGTCGCGCACTGGGAGGCCATGCGGAACCGTTGCGAACTCCCCGGCGAGACGGAGAGTGCCGACTGGGAAACCATGTCGGACGTGCTGGCCTTTCTGCTGGAACAGTACAATTCGACGTTCGACAGTCCGGCAGTGAGACTGTTGGCGTGCAAGCCCGGGGACAAGTTCGACGACGCTTTGCATATGCGCGCAAAGGAGAGCAGTCCGTACTCCGGGAACGTGAAGGAAGTGCTCTTGCAGGGAATCTGGGATTGCAAGAACCGGAAGACGTGGCGGAAATGCGTCGTCACGGTAGAATAAAGGGGGCATACGATGGACGACATTCGCGCGGTCTACGAAATACCGCTGGAAGAGGCGGACGGGAAAGCGGAGTATTCCGGAACCAGTCACACACTCAACACGCAGGCGATGAAAGAGGCGCTCACGCGGATTTTAGATTCCTTACATCACGCTGTCTACACCGGAAATGTCTTTTTTGACAACTACGACGTGTGGATTCCGTCCGGTCTCCGCACGGTTGTTATGGAAGATATACTCGGTGATAAATTGGGGGTTCGGATTGACCGTACCGGAACGGCGGGAACCGGATATTCCCGTATTCGCGGCTCTGTAAAGCTCCCTGTATTTTCAGAACGTACTCTGCCCACTCGTAAAGAAGCCCAGCTTATCCTTGACAGCTTGACAACGCAGGGGAAAACAGCTATAAACTATCCGGAGAGCCAATGTAGAAAAGCGCTTGCTGTGCGCGGAAATTCAGAGCAGGTCTGGTATGACATAGAGAACCCTCGCGCAGTTCCGGGAGGAAACAAAGTGTACCAAACCATGATAGCGTATGTAATCCACGTCGAGGGGCCAATCCTATGGTACGTGATTAAAAACGCTATGATTCCTTCCGGTCTCTCCGAAAAGGAAAAGGCGGATTTGCAGTCCATGTACCGTATGATAGAGGGCGGTTTCCTGAACGTCGACGGCACGGAAATCGTAGTCACAAAGAAGCTGAAAGCCCTTCAAGGCGAGGAATTACGGGCGGCGCTTTCCAGTCTCGCGGACGAGGTGACGGAGGAATCCGCGACTTCCACGGCGGCCCCCGGTGCCGATACCGCGCTTGACGCCCTTCTCAAAGCCGACTTTATCCGCGCCGACATCACCCCGGAGAATCGGCGCAAACTCGAAAACCCGAACGGCGGTATCTGGGAACTCTGGGAGTTGTTGCGGCGCAGCCCCGGCGCGACGGAAACTGTCAAATTGTCCGCGCCCGTGTACGCGCGCCCGCCGAAACTCGACGTTGCGTGGCATGAGATAATCGGCATTGACTTCGGCACGAAAAGCACGGTTGTCGCGCGCGAAATCGACGGCAACATAGACCTCGTGCGCGTCGGCACTGGCGACTACAGGAGCGGCGTCAGCCGACAGCAGTACGAGAACCCGACGGTTCTGCAATTCGTCGACTTGGAGCGCTTCCTGCGGGATTTCCACGCCCGGGGGGGGCGTCCGCTGACCCGCTGGGCCGATGTGAACACGTCGCACACCGCGCTGGAAATCCGCAACGGCCTGAGTGGCAGTGACGGCCCGGTATATTTCCCGTCCTTTTTCAGCGAGCTGAAACAGTGGGCGAGCGGTTCGCGGGGGAGCGTGCGAATCATGGACAGGCGCGGCATACAGGAGCACGGACAGCCCCGGAAGTTGAAGCCGTTCCTGACCATTCAAGACACCGATACCGTCGACGGCCCCGCCTACTGCGCCATAGACGGCGCCAAACCTGACTTGAATCCGATTGTATACTATGCCTACTACGTCGGCCTGTACATTAACAACATGCGCACGGGCAGAATCGGCTTGAAGTACCTGCTTTCTTTCCCGGTGTCCTACTCGCGGGAAGTCCGGGAGAAAATCCGGCGGAGTTTTGAAGTCGGACTTCGGAAGTCGCTACCGGAGAGTATCCTGCGCGACGAGGAGTGTATGGAGGCCTTCTACGTCAAGGAAGGCGCGGCGGAACCGGCGGCCTACGCGGTGTGCGCGTTGCGGCAGTTCGGGATTGTCCCGGAGGTGCCGGTACGCTTCGCGGTGTTCGACTTCGGCGGCGGCACGTCGGATTTCGACTTGGGAATCTGGCGGAGGCCGGAGGGCCGGGAGAACCGGCGCGGCGTCCGGTACGTTATCGAGCATTGCGCGTATGGCGGCGCGGAGTACCTCGGCGGGGAAAACCTCATTCTGGAAATGGCCTACCGCACGTTCTGGGACAACGCCGACACACTCCGCCGCGAGGGAGTACAATTCGCCTGTCCGGCGTGGATAAAGCCGGAGGCGGGCTTTGAGTACCTGATTGACGACACCTTAGAGGCACAGGTCAACTTGCGCACGTTGTCGGAACTTCTCCGTCCGGTCTGGGAAGGAAAGCTAAGGGGCAGTGAAGAGGACGGTTACTCCATCGAACCGGGGAGCGGCGGCGGCTACGACTTCGACGAATCGGGCATTACACGGTTGCCGCTGTTCGACGAGAACGGGAAGCAGAAACAGGTAGAGATTCAAGTCAACGTGTCGAAACTGCTACAACTGATTCGCGCGCGGATTGAGGACGGCGTACGGAAGTTTCTGGACATGGTGAAGTCGTTCGCGCTGTCGCGGGCGGAGGGCGACCGCAAGTGTTCGCCCGTCATGGACATCTTTCTAGCGGGCAATTCCAGCCAGTCCGGGATTTTCCGGGAGGTTATCGACGCGCGGATTTCGGAGTTAAACGAGAGTATGCGCGGAATCTGGGGGGAGCGCTACCGGGGAGACCCGCCGAAATCCTTCTTTGAGATTTTCGCCCCGCTGGGCACCGAAGAGGCGGAAAAACAAATACAGGAGTACGGAGACCCCGATACCGTACTGCCAGACTGTACGGGCAAGACGGGCGTCGCGATGGGATTACTGCTGACGCGCAGCGGGAGCGGCGTCAAGGTCATCGACACGGCGCGGGAGCGGGACGCGGAGGAAATCCGTTTCCGCTACTGGGTCGGCGACATCGACGCGCGCGACTGTCTGCACCCGTACCTGACGCCGGGGAGCGCCTACGAGGAATGGGTGGAGTATTGGGACGCCGGGGAGGAGAGTTTCGATATCTATTACACCGCTTCCCCGACGGCGGGCATGCCGGGCGGGGTGTCCGTCCGGGAGACGAAAGCGCGGCAGTTCCTGATTCCGCCGAAGTACGTCGACGAGACCCGGCACATTTACCTCCGGGCCGTGAAGCCGGATAGTATCGAGTGCGCGGTCGCGGAAAGTCCCGACGACGCCCGCGACGGGCGACTGTTATGGAAATCCAGCCCTATCAGGCTGTGACACGGGGGCGGCTATGAAACTGTTAAATTTTACGGAGAAGTACGAGGCGAACGCGCGGGAAGTCACGGACATGCTGGAACTGTTGCGCAGTCCGGACAGGTACAGCTTATCCAATCTGGACGTATCGTTCCGGGCGCAGGACGAGTACACGCGGCGCGACAGGGTATTCTTTGAAGTCCGGAAAATTACTTACGAGAAGGAAGCGCCGTGGAAAGAAGCGCTGGAAATCGTATTAAGCGAAGTACGCCACGCCGACGTGAATTTCCTGTACTTACTTCTGGGCGACCGCGCGGGCGTACACTTCTACTACGGCCTCTCGCGGCGCGACCGCAAGACGCCCGAACTCGGGATTCCGGAACTCGGCAGGGGGCTGTTGCAGGCCGGGCTACAGGGGAACTATCGCGGGAGCGATATCCGGAAGCTGGAACCGGGGGAGAATCAAAAGATTGTGGACGCCGTGAAGTTGTTCCGGTTTCTTGCGCGTATCGAGGGGGTACCGGGGAGCGTCAAGGACGACGAACGCTTTCAGAGTGTCGACCGCCTGACGGATGTCATGCAGGGGAGCGCCTTTGCGGTACTCGTGATAGCCAACGCTATGGACGCCGGGGAGTTGTCGGAAGTGGAGAGCAGGCTTTACGGCGGCTACGAAATGCTGTCCCCGGCGGCGCGGAGCAATAAGCAGATAGGGCGCGCAAGCGGTACGGGCGGAAATCAGACTTCTTCCGAAAACGAGTCTCTGTCGTGGGAGGCCCCGAACAAGCGCGCCCAGCAGTGGGTGCAGTACATCGACGAAGTCATCGCGAAGCGCCTGGACTACGGGCGCGGAAAGGGCGCGTTCCATACGGCGTTCTACGTCATGTCCGATTCGCTGACCGTACAGCGGCGCTTGGAAAATACCGTCCTGGCGCTCTACTCCGGGCGCGAGGAAAACCGGGTACCGTTGCGCGCCGTGCGCCTCTCCGACGCCGCGCGGCGACAAGTCGCGGTCGAGGCCTTGCGGATTCCGGAAGTACGGCTCTGTCCCGGGCGGACGATGGCCGATTCGGAAATTCTGTCGCGGGCGCTGTTGTCCCAGCAGGTACGGAACGACGGCTATTTCCCGCTGAGCAACTGGATGACCACGAAGGAACTCTCCATGATTGCGGGCCTCCCGCGCAAGGAGGTGCAGGGGCTGACTGTCCGCGAGGAAATCGCGTTCGGGCTGACGGTGCCGGAGCGCGGCATAGAGCGGAGAAAGAGTGCGGAGGAGCGTCAGCGCGAGGAGGCGTACTTGCTATCTTTGACCGCCGACGTGGACAGTATCCCGCTGGGCTACCTGGTCAAGGACGGCGTCCCGACGGGTGCGCCCGTGTGCCTGTCGCGGCGCACACTAGACCGACATATTTTCGTTTCCGGAGTGACCGGGAGCGGCAAGACGACGACCTGTCAGGCGCTTATCAAGCGGAGCGGGCTTCCGTTCTGGGTTATCGAACCGGCCAAGACGGAGTACCGCACGATGGAGGACACGCTTGTTTTCACGCTGGGCGACGAGGGCGGCGCGCCGTTCCGGTTCAACCCGTTCGAACTGCTTCCGGGCGAGAGTATCAGCGCGCATGTGGACGCGTTCCGGGCCAGTCTGGAGGCCGCGTTCGACATGGAGGCCGCGATTCCGCAGATTCTCGAAAGCGCCCTCTACAACTGCTACGAGGCCAAGGGCTGGGACATGGACAGGAACCTACACCCGCGCGGCACGTCCCCGGGGGTATTCCCCACGCTCGACGACCTTCTGGAGCAGGTCGACAGGAACGTGAAAGAACAGGGGTTCGCGGAGCGTCTGCAAAGCGACTACATAGGCTCTATCCGGGCGAGACTGCAAAGCCTGTTACTGGGCGCGAAAGGGAAGATGTTGAACTGTCAGAAGTCCGCGGACTTCATGGAACTGCTCGACCGGAACGTCGTGCTGGAATTGGAGAACATCCGCAACGGCGCGCAGAAGTCGTTTCTGATGGGGCTGATTCTGTCGCGGTACCAGGAGGCGGTGCGTTTACGCTATCAGCGGAGCGGGGAGCGGCGGCCCGGAATCCTGCTGATTGAGGAGGCGCACAGGCTGTTGAGCAAGTACCAGCCGGGCGACGCCCCGACGAAAAAGCAGGGCGTGGAAATCTTCACGGACATGCTGGCGGAAATCCGCAAGTACGGCGTGTGCCTGATGATTGCCGACCAGATTCCGAACAAGCTCGCCGACGACGTGCTCAAAAACACGAATACGAAGATAGTACACCGGATTTTCGCGCAGGACGACAAGGACGCAATCGGCAATTCGATTGCGCTGAGCGACGACCAGAAGCGTTTCCTGTCGAGTTTGCGGACGGGGCGCGTGATTCTCTACGCCGAGGACTACGAGCGGCCCGTACAGGTACAGGTGCAGGAATCGGGCGACACTTCCAGCAACCATGTCGGGGAAAGCGAACTCCGCCGGAAGAGTATCGGGTATTACTACGGCGGCGGCGCGGACGGGCGCGGAATCCTGTTGCCGATGTCGTTCCGGGGCCTGCCGCCGGAGCGGCGGGAGGCGCTGTTCCTGTTCGCGTGCCGCAACGTCCCGGTCGTGCTGTACAGGGGCTACCGGGATTCCAGAATAGACACGCGGACGGCGGCGGAATGGGCGCGCCGGACGCAGGACGACCGCGCTATGCTGTGCGAACTCGTGCGCGGCGGGACACTGGACAAAAACCAGTTGACGGACTGGATTTGCCGCCATGCCGGGGAAAGCGAAATCAAAGTCGACAGCTTTCGCAGGAGTACGGAGGCCAAAGTGCAAAAGTTTCTGTTGGAGGCGGTATTCTCGGAATCGTAGCTTTGGAAAGGGGTAACATTTATGGAATTATGGCAAGGCATTCAGGAAGGCGCTCTCGCGCTGTTGGAGGGCGTTACCAACGCGGCGCTCACGATTACGAAGGCGTTCAAAAGTCCGCAGATGGTACGCGTCACGCGCTTTATCGCCAATATCGCCCCGGCGCTGAAACCGTTCGTGGCGCGGATTCCGGCCCCGGGGCCCGTGCTGGAAGTCCTGAAAACGCTCGTCGTGGACGTCATCCCCGCCGTGGCGCGACTGCTTCTGGACAGTATCCCGCGCACGGAGACCCCCGAAGCGCTGGGGCGTAAAATCGAACGCGCCGCCGAGATGGACATGGAACCGGAGGATTTCGATTCCACCGAAGAGTACCTGAACCACGTCCGGGAGGCGATTCCGGACGAACCGCCCGAATTTTTCGAGGCTATGGACGAACGCGACCGCCTGAAATACGCCTCCGTGGCGTCGGGCCTGTACGCCAGAAGCCTGGAGGAAAAGTACGGCGTCATGCTGGAGCCCGCGTTCTGGAATGCCGTTGCGCAGTCGGGCATGAAGGACGTATTTTCCATGGACGCGCTGATTGAGTCCCTGAAGGCGAACGGCGTCGAGGACGGCACGCTGTTGGACGACTTTTTCGCGGGGCGTCTGGAAAACGACCCCTACGAGTACGAGTGCGTCGACAAGTCCCTGCAAGACGCCCTGTTGCAAAAGATGGGCGATGTAGGCGCGGACGTACTGCGCGGGCAAATCGACGCCTGTGTCGAGCGCTACCGCCGCGGCCTGTCCGGGGAGGGCCCGAACCAGTGAGCGTCATTACGGTAGTCGTACTGCAATACGGGGGCCGTTGTCAGGCGCGCTGCCGCGAGACGGATTCGGAGCCGTTCCGGGTACTCCGGGCCGACGGCGACGAGTGGACGCGCGCCGACCGGGACACGCTGTTGAAAATGTGGGAAACGGTTCTGGACGATATCCAGGCGGACACACGGACGGAGCCCTTCCGGATTCTGCTCTGTTCCGACGCCCCGAGGGCGGACGATTCCGCGCCCCTGCCGGAGTTGCGCTGTCCGGCTGTGTGGAATCGCCAGCTTCTGGGCGAGGCCATGCGCGGACTGCCCTGTGAGGGGAACCGCTGGACGGTCAACGGCGAAACGCTCTCGAATGACGATTTCCGGGAGGCATTCCCACGGAGGCGCGGCGGGAGGCCTATGTACGTTTACACCGTTCCGGCGTACCGTCTGCCGGAGGGCGCGGAGGGCGTCGCCGGGGAGGACTGCCAGCCGGAGAGGGACACGAAGTCGGTCTCCTGCGACGCGCTGTCCGTTCTCGCGGAACTGTTGCGGGCGCGGGACGGCCAGGCGCAGGCACGGGCGGCATCGAAATCGCCCGACGTGCTGGAACTCATCCGGGAAGCCTTGCGGTCGTAGACAGCGGCGGAGAGTTGTTTGCTCTCCGCCGGTTCCGCTTTCCGGAGTTGTTACAACGAATTTCCGCCCCCGATTTCAACCCACATAAATTTCAACCCACATAATAATTAGGAATCTGAATCACTTTGGAAAACAATTATTATGACAAAACTAAGAAGCGAAACGCTTCTTTCACGCAAGTTTTCACCTCTTTTCTCCAATAAACATTATAACGCTTCCTTGTAAAATAATCAAGTTGCGTTCGCAACAATTTCGTGCAATAGCCGCCTCTTGCAACGTTTTTCAAAGCCCCGGAAAAACATTGACTTAAACAGCGCCGCCTTTCCCGTATAATAAGCTCAGGCTTTGGGAAACATCCCCGAAATACACGGAGAAGGAGCGATAAATTATGGCGAATTGGCTGGGATTGGAAGGCCGCGTGATTATCGTAACGGGCGGCGCGTCCGGCATTGCCAACCACGTTGTCACGACGCTGAAGGCGGCGGACGCCGTGCCCGTCATCGCGGACGTGTCGGTTCAGACCGGGCAGGAGCTCTCCGGCGCGTACTGCATTCACTGCGACGTGACGAGTAAGGAGAGCGTACAGGCCATGGTCGACGCGGTCGTCGCGAAGTACGGCAAACTCGACGCGCTCGTCAACGTCGCCGGAATCAACCTGCCCCGCCTGCTGGTGGACGTGAAGGGCGAGCACCCCGAATACGAACTCGACGACAACTCCTACGACAAGATGTTCGACATCAACGTCCGGGGCATGGTCTACTGTGCGCAGGCCTGCGCGCGGCAAATGCTCAAACAGGGCAACGGCGGCGTCATCGTCGGCATGTCCTCCGAATCCGGCAAAGAGGGTTCGCAGGGGCAGTCCGCCTACTCGGCCACCAACGGCGCGCGGGACAGCCTCGTCCGCTCCTGGGCGAAGGAACTCGGCCCCTACAATATCCGCGTGGTAGGCGTCGCCCCCGGCATTATGGAGGCTACCGGACTGCGTACCCCGGCTTACAATACGGCTTTGGCCTATACGCGGGGCGTCAAGGTCGAAGACCTGTCCACGGACTACACCAAGGTCATCCCCCTGGGCCGCGACGGCAAACTCGACGAAGTAGGAAACCTCGTGGCGTTCCTGGTCTCCGACCGCGCCAGCTATATCACCGGAACGACCGTGAACATTTCGGGCGGCAAGTCCAGAGGATAACGTAAAAGCAACCGGAAAGGAGGCGGCGCGTGGCGTGTCCCAAAAGAAGCGAACAAAAAATAAGGCATGACGGCTCCAAATGTGG
>CAMHBH010000009.1 GCA_946183175.1 uncultured Oscillibacter sp. | reverse complement strand
GCGGACAGGTCTCGGCGTACACGGTCTGCCCGCGACGCCGCGCCCGCGCGACTTCCGACAGCGCCTCCGCGCCCGACAGAGACCGTAGTACAATCGGCACGCGCGCCGTCTGGGCCAGCCGCAACGCCCGCGCTACGCCTTCCGCCTCCAGCGCGGCGGGGTGCGTGTCCGGGTACTCCGCCTCCGCCGCCAGCGCCGCCGATACCGCCGGATTCCCGCACGTCACCGCGCAGATACCGCCCCGCGCGTACAGCCCGCGCAAGGCCTCGTAGAAATCCCGGTCGGCGGTTCCGCCCGTCGAGAGCAGGAACGACGACACGCCCCCGGCAAACAATTCGCCCGCCGCGTCGCTCCACGCCGTCAGGCCGACGTGGAAACCGTAGTCGCAAAACGTCTGCCCCTCGGCTTTGGCATGCCAGCGGGAGAGCGTGTCGCGCGGCGCTTCGCCCGGATTCGGCGCGGCGTCGTTCAGTACGGTGGTCGTGCCGCCGCGCAGCGCCGCCCGCGAACCCGTATAGAAATCGTCGGCGGAGACCGCGCCGCGCTCCTCGGCGTCGAAACCCGTCTGGGCGTCGACGAACCCCGGGAACAGCAGACAGCCCGTGACATTCACGGCCCGGTCGAACTCCCCCCGGTACGTGCCCTCTATCGCGTACACTTTTTCGCCGTCCGTGACCAAATCGGCCTCGCGTGCCCGGCGTCCCGAAACCACGGTGCCGCCCCTGAATAACAGGCGCATACAGTCCCGCCTCCCTTTCTCGCGTGTGCGGAAAGCATACCACAGTTTTCCGAAAGCCGCAAGCCCCGCCACGCGTCAAAAAGCCGCAGGCCCCCGCCCGCTTCCGGGTGAGGGCCTGTGTACTACATCGAGAAGAACGTCACCAGAAGCCACGCCACGCCGACGCATCCGCCGCCGACGAAGGCCGTCAGCCACGGCAGACACTGATTCCAGAGCGTTTGCCGGGGGCGCTCCTCCGCACAGTTCCGGGCCACGCGCCGGGCCTCCTGTACGAGCGCGCGCGGCGTGACGCCGTCCCGCAGGGCGTCGTTGCGTACTATGAAAATCGCCTGTTCGAAAAGTTTCTGGTCGGGGGAGTCAATCACGACCACCTGTCTGGAAATGCCTTTTACCATGCTACTGCCTCCGTTCCGCGGAATCCGCCGTACCCATGATTCCACCTACGGCGGAAGATTATACCTACGCGCGACAAAAAGCCTCCCCCATGAGGGGAGGCTTCGTAAATGCGGCTCAGTGCGCGCCCTGTCCGTAATAGGCGTTGGGGCCGTGCTTGCGCATGAAGTGCTTTTCGAGAATGCACTGCGGCGCGGGGCCTACTTTCGGGTTAATGCTCTCCGTGAAGAGCGACATTTTCGCGACTTCTTCCAGTACGACAGAGTGGTAAACCGCCTGCGCGGCGTCCTTGCCCCACGTAAACGGCCCGTGGTTGCGGCAGATGACCGCCGGGACGTACACCGGGTTAATGTCGCGGGTCTTGAAGGTCTCCACGATGACGTTGCCCGTATTGGCCTCGTAGTCCTCCTCGATTTCCTCGGGCGTCAGATTCCGCGCGCACGGCACGGGGCCGTAGAAGTAATCGGCGTGGGTGGTGCCGTAGGCGGGGATGTCGCGCCCGGCCTGCGCCCACGAGACGGCGTAGGGGCTGTGCGTGTGGACAATGCCGCCGATTTCCGGGAAGGCCTTGTAGAGTATGAGGTGCGTCTTGGTGTCGGACGACGGATTCAGCGTGCCCTCGACGCGGTTGCCGTCCAGGTCCATGACGACTAAATCCTCGGGCTTGAGCTCGTCGTACTCCACGCCCGACGGCTTAATCACGAACAGCCCCTTCTCGCGGTCGATTCCGCCGACGTTGCCCCAGGTGTACGTGACCAGATTCCGCCGGGGCAGTTCCATATTGGCCTCGTAGACTTTCCGCTTGAGTTCTTCCAGCATGATATCTCCTCCGTTTCGTCAGGCCGTGACGGTGTACATGGCCGCCTCGTCAATCTCGCGGTTCGTGGATACTAATACGTCCTTGCCGTCCTTGTTCACGAAGTGCATGAGGTTCGCGCACCCCGTGTTACTGTCAATGACTTCCGTCTTGTAGGCGCCGTCGGAGTACGTGATAGCAATCGTCTGACGGGTGCCCTTGCGCCAGCCCACGACCCACGCCGGGACGCCCGCAAGTATCCCCGACCAGGTAGCGTGTAAAAAGTCGGTGTCGGCCTCCGGGAACGGGAGTTTCCATGTGGGGACGTAGTTCCCGAACGCGTCGAGGTGGTAGATAGTCAGCGACGCGCCGTGGAACGGGCTGATAGTCCCGAGTTCGAGTTTGCCGTCGCCGTCGAAGTCGAGCAGAATGGAATCGCTGGACGGGACGCCGCAAAGCTGTTCGATTTCCCACTCGCCGTTGGGTTTCGCGGGCGGCGTGAATAGGAAGGTTCCCTCTTCACAGCCGACAATCGCGGCGTCGTGGCCGTCGATTTCAATCGCGCGGTAGCCGTGATTGCGGAGCATGCCGTCCTTGATTTTCGTCAGTTTGAGGGGGTGTTCGGCGCTGAACGGCGACAGGTCGGCGGGGAGTACGGACGCGTAGCAGGCACCCGGAAAGCGCCAGTCGTTCTTGTACTCGTGCCCGGATTTCAGACAGCACACCAGCAGGAAGCGCGTCCCGTTTCGCTCCAGGATTCCGAAGCGGTGTACGAACGGGGCCTCGCAGAGCGTGCGGATTTCCCAATCGTCCTTGCCTTTGTGCGTGGCGATGACGATTTTGGCGTCCGCGGAGTCGTTCGGAGAGAAAAATTTGTGCGTGGACAGGAACTGCCCGTCGACGCCCGGGACTTGCTGCATGGTCATAATTCCGCCGGGTTCCGTCCAGACGGTTTCGAGTAACTCGCCGTCCTCCGAGAACAGATAGCACGGGTCGCGCTTCTCCGCCGCCACGAGGAACTTGTGCTCCCCGCCGTCGACGAGTTCCGCCATTGCGTAGCACTTGTTCAGGTTCGAGATAACCTTCTTTTCGACTTTCATGCGAAACCTCCCAATCACTGCCTGTCGAGAATGTCGCCCATGCTCTTGCGCGCAAAGCGGATGTCGTCGGCCCAAGTGTCGTCGTTGCCGACGTACCACATTTCGGTAACATAGCGACGGATTCCCATGCTCCACGCCTTGGCGATAACCCCCGGGAAATCGACGTGTCCGGTCAGGAACGGCACCTCCCGGAATACGCCCGGAACCGTCTCTTTCAGGTGCAGGGCGATAATGTGCCCGCGCCCGCTCTCTAAATCGTCGAACACGTTCCCGCCCGACGAGAGCGCCGCGTTCGTCAGGTTGCCCGAATCCGGGTACACCCCCAGCCACGGACTGCCCACGAGCTTGACGTAGTACATCGACTTCCACACGGTGTTCATGAAGTCGGTCTCCATGGTCTCAAAGCCGAGGGAGATTCCCTTTACGGCGGCCATATCGGCGGCGCGGCGGAGGTTGTCCAGAAACGCGGCTTTCGTTTCGGCGGAACTGTCCTCGTAGTAGACATCGTAGCCCGCCAACTGGATAATGCGGATTCCGAGGTCGTCGGCGAGCTGTATGGCCTTCTCCATGATTTCCATGCTCCGCGCCCTGACAGCCGGGTCGGACGCCCCGAAGGGGTACTTGCGGTGTCCCGACAGGCACATGCTCCGCAGGGGAAGCCCCACTTTCGACATGGTCTCGACGAGTGCGAGACGCTCCTGTGTTGACCAGTCCAGGCGCGCGAGCTTGTCGTCCTTCTCGTCGACGCTCAGCTCGACGAAATCGTACCCGCACGATTTCGCGAAGGACAGCTTTTCCTCCCACGACAGGCCCGGCGGCATGGCCTTCTCGTAAAGGCCGAGGGCATACTTTTTCACACGCTCTCCCCCTTGTTCGTTTTGGGGCCGAAACGCACACGGCCCGCTTTCCGTCTGATTATACGGCGTTCCCGTCCGATTTGCAAGACAAATCGGAGAATTTTACCGAAAATTTTTTCCTGAAAATTCGTCATTTTGACGCTCTCCACAAAACCTCCCCCGGAAATCGTCCGGAATGGAATCCGAAACCATGATAAATGTCATAGTTTCACGCTAAAAATCCGCGCAAAAGTTACGGGCAATTTCCACAAAGGCGTTTTCGCGGAAAATTGAAACGAACGTAAAACCGGAAACGAACATAAAAGAACGCTTGAAATCCGCGCCCCCTTCTGCTATGATAACTTTACATGAAAACACTGTCGCGGGCCGGTCTCCGGCGAATTTTTGTGAGGGGGAGAGACTTTGAGCAAAATTTCTGAAATGACGCGGGACAAGTGGATTATGTCCACGTTCCCGGAATGGGGTACCTGGCTGGTAGAGGATATCGAAAACGAGGTCGTGCAACCCGGCAACGTCGCGATGTGGTGGCTGGGCTGTACGGGTATCTGGTTCAAGACGCCCGGCGGGGCCAATATCACCATCGACCTGTGGTGTGGCAACGGTAAGCGCACCCACGGCAACGGCAAAATGGCCGTCGGACACCAAATGGCCAATATGTGCGGCGGGCGCGCCATGCAGCCCAACCTCCGCAACGTGCCGTTCGTGATTGACCCGTTCGCGTTCAAGCAGGTCGACGCCGTACTCGCGACGCATTACCACCAGGACCATATGTCGGCGGAGTGGGCCGCGCACGTCATCCAAAGCGGCATGACCACCACCGACGAGAACGGCAACGAGATTCCCGTACCGTTCATCGGGCCTCTCAAATCCGTGGAAACGTGGGTCAAGTGGGGCGTACCGCAGGAGCGTTGCCGTATCGTGAAACCCGGCGACGTTATCAAGATTAAGGACATCGAGATTGTCTGCCTGGACAGCTTCGACCGTACCTGTATCGTCACGACGGATTCCACGGGCCCCGACCGCGAGGAATTGACCGGGAAGTGCCCGACCGACATGGACGACAAGGCCGTAAACTACCTCGTCAAGACCCCGGGCGGCAACATCTACCACTCCGGCGACTCCCATTTCTCCATCTACTTCGCCAAGCACGGCAAAGACTACGACATCGACGTTGCGTTCGGTTCGTTCGGCGAGAACCCCATCGGCATGCAGGACAAAATGACCTCCGTCGACGTGCTCCGCATGGCGGAGAATCTGCGTTGCAAGGTCGTCGTGCCCATCCACTGGGACGTGTGGACGAACTTCCAAGCCGACTGCGAGGAAATCAAGCTCCTGTACGATTTCAAGAAAGACCGCAACGAGTACAAGTTCCATCCGTTCTTCTGGCAGGTGGGCGGCAAGTACGTCTACCCCGCCGACAAGGACAAAATCTACTACCACCACCGCCGCGGGTTCGAGGACTGCTTCGAGGCCCCGCAGAATATCCCGTTCCGCTCCTGCCTGTAAGGCGGACGCGCCGCCCCGTGGCGGAGTGCCGTCACGGGGCATTTCCCGGAAAGGAGACCAGACTATGGCGGAAAAGAGTATCTTGCAGAAAATCGTGGAGCGCGGACACTACAAGTTCGTCGACAGCGTGCCGTCGTGGCAGGAGGGCGTACGTATCAGCACGGAGTCGCTCATCGAGACGGGCTACGTCTCCCCCGACTACTACAAGCAGATTGTCGCGTGCATTGAGAAGTACGGCCCCTACATGATTTACGACCACGAGGTCGCCATGCCCCACACGCAGGAACACGCCGAGGGCGCGTACAAGACCGCGGTCGGCTTCCTGCGCGTCAAGGAGACCGTCGACTTCGGCACCGACGAGGACGGCGAACCCAAACACGCCAAACTCTTCTTTACGCTCGTGGCCAACGACCCCAGCGAACACCTCGACAACATTCAGGACTTGGTGACCATCTTCACCAACTATCCCCTGCTCGACGCGCTTCAGGAGGCCAATACCCCCGAGGACATTCTCCGCGCCGAGGCCGAAAATCCCCCGCCGCCGGAAGACGACGACTGATGTAAAGATATAGGGAGGTTTCCATGATAGTTCTTGACATTCTCCGGGCAATATGGGACTTCTTCGCCACGTACATTCTCCAGAAGGCCCCCTATATGGTCGGCTTCCTGACCCTGCTGGGCTATACGCTCATGGGCAAAAAGTGGTACGACACGCTGGCGGGTACCCTCAAGGCCATTATCGGCATGCTCATTCTCAACGCCGGTTCCGCCGGACTGACCGGGACCTTCCGCCCGATTCTGGCCGGCCTGCGCGAACGCTTCAACCTCACCGCGTGCGTCACCGACCCCTACTACGGGCAGAACGCCGTACAGGACGCTATGGCGAATATCGGCAAGAGCTTCGCCGACACCATGATGTTACTGCTTATCGCGTTCATCATTAACATTCTGCTCGTGCGCTTCAACCGTATCACGAAATGCCGCGCGCTGTTCACCACCGGACACGTACAGGTACAGCAGGCCGCGACGGCCATCTGGCTCCTGATTTTCGCCCTCCCGCAGCTCGCCGGGACTGGCGCGAATGTCCCGCTCCCCATGATGATTGTCATGTCGATTCTGCTCGGCGCCTACTGGGCCGTCGGCGCGAACCTGACCATTAAGCCCATGCAGGAACTCTCCGACGGTGCCGGGTTCGCTATCGCACATCAACAAATGTTCGGTATCCGTCTGGGCTACTTCCTCTCCGACAAACTTTTCGGGGCCAAGAACGGGAAGAAACTCAAAAAAGTCGGCGATATGGAAATGCCGGGCTTCTTCTCCATCTTCAACGAAAATATGGTCTGTACGGCCCTCCTTATGACGGCCTTCTTCGGCGTCATTCTGGCGATTATCGGCAAGCCCTACTTCGTCGGCACGGGCGATATCGCCGAGAGCACAAACTACGTCTGGTGGTGCTTCGACAAGTCCCTCAACTTCGCCGTGTATCTGGCTATCCTGCAACTGGGCGTCCGGACGTTCGTCACCGAGCTGACCGCCTCCTTCCAGGGTATCGCCGATAAGCTCCTGCCGTCGTCCGTGCCGGGCGTCGACTGCGCCGTGTGCTTCGGCTTCGGCGACGCCAACGCCGTCACGTTCGGTTTCCTCGCCGGCCTCGTCGGACAGATTCTCGCCATCCTTGTCCTGATTTTCACGGGCTCCCCGACTATCATTATCTGCGGATTCGTCCCGGTGTTCTTCGACAACGCCACGATAGGCCTCGTCGCCAACGAGAAGGGCGGCCTCAAAGCCTGCTTAATTATCCCGTTCTTCTGCGGCCTGATTCAGGTCTTCGGCTCCGCGCTCATCGCCGGCTGGACTGGCCTCGCCGACTTCGGCGGCTACCTGGGCATGTTCGACTGGGCTACCGTGTGGCCGGGCTTCACCGTCCTGATGAAATACCTGGGCTACGTCGGCGTCGCGCTCGTCGCCGTGATTCTGCTCGCCATTCCGCAAATCGAGTACCGCATGGACCCCAAGGGCTACTTCCTCATCACCGAGGATTACGAGGCCTACAAGGAATACAAGGGCATTAAGTCCGAGTACGACGACTAAGAAAAGCGTCCAATCCCTTCCGGGGCGGCCCGGAAGGGCTGGAATATTGCTGTATTGTAAGGAGACGACTGCAATGGCAAAACTTGACAACAAGAAACTCATGGTCTGCTGTGCCAACGGCGCGGGTTCCTCCCTCATGATGAAAATGACCCTCCAGAAGGTGCTCAAGAAGCACAACATCACCCCCGCACAGCTCCACCACTGCGCGATTTCCGAGGGCAAGACCGCCGCCGCCAATTTCGACGTGGTATTCTGCGCGCGCAACTTCGCCAAGACCTTCGACGACGCCAAGAAGAAGAACACGGTCGTAATCGCCCTCAAGAATATCATGTCCGACAAGGAAATGGAGGCCGGCTTGAAGGAGGCCGGACTTCTCGACTGATTCCCTAACCCTCTCCTGGGGGCCGGGCGGCGGTGTGCGTACCGTCTCCCGGCCCCTTTTTACGCTTTCTCCCCGCCCGGTTTCGACAGACTTTTCAGGACACCTGGGATACAATATCTCCCAGATACTTTCCGGGAGGGGACAGGCCTTGAAAAAGAAACTAAAGAAACATCGTAAAGAACCCGGGACGGCCCTGCTGATGTCCTGCGGAATCCGCTTCTTCCTCGCGGCGGCGCTGTCCGGAAACCAGATTCTAGGCGGCTACGCGCCCTTCGCGCTGGGCTGTGTGGCGGCGTCGGGGCCCGGAATCGGCGCGCTCGCCGCTCTCTGCGGGGCCGCCCTCGGCGCGCTCTGCCTCATGGACTTCGCCGACGCCCTGCCATTTCTCGCCGCCTGTACGCTGATTCTCGCGGCGTCGGCGGCGTTCCGCGGAAATCGCGCCCTGACGGGCCCCCGCGTCATGAGCGTCGCGGCCGGACTGCTGTTTCTGTCGGTGGCGGTCATCTACGTATTCGACGGCAGTCGCGCCCTGAGCGAGTGTATCGCGGCGGCGGGGCTTGTCGGGGCCAGTACGTGGTTCTTCTGGCCCCTGTTACAGCCCGGGGAGGGGAGAAGTCCGGCGGAGGGCGTGCTGTTCCTGACCGCGACGCTGTTGCTGTCCGTACAGCGCCTCGACTTCGGCGGACTGTCGCCGGGGCGTATGCTCTTCTGCGTCCTGCTGGCCTGTACGGCGTTCTCGCACGGTGCCGCGACGGGTACGGCCATCGGCCTCGGCCTCGGCCTTACTGCCGACTTGTGCGCCGGAAACGGGAATTGTCTGCTAACCGCCGCGTTCGGGTTCGCCTCCCTTCTCTGCGGGCGCTACGCCGACGGCCAACGCTGGCGCGGGGCGCTGTACTTCCTGGGCGGGGCCTGTACGGTTCTGCTCACGACGCCCGACCCGCTGTCGAATCCGCTACTGGTGGAGTGCGGGAGCGGTGTCCTGTTATTCTTACTGTTGCCGGACAAACTTTTCCGCCCGCGCCGCGCCGTACCGAAACCCGTCGCCAAACAGGAGAGCGCCAAGCGCCTCAAAGAACGCCTCAACCTCGCGGCGGCGGCCTTGCGCGACCTCTACGACAACTGCGCCCTCGATACCATCGTCACAGAGGAAAACCCGGCGATTATCTTCGACCGCGCGGCGGAAAGGGCGTGCCGGAACTGTACGCGTTGCGAACGGTGCTGGCAGGACGAGTACGGGGAGACCTTCCGGGCGCTCAACAACGCCACGCCCTTACTGTTAGACCGCGGGCGGGCGGTGCCGGAGGACTTTTCGCAGTCGTTCACGGGGCGCTGTATCCGGCTGACGGAGTTCGTGTCGGCGGTGAATCTGGAGGTGTCCGCGTACTTGCTACGGGGGCAGTACCGGCAACAGCTCGACGAGACCCGCCGCGCCGCGCGGCGGCAGTACGCGCAACTCTCCGAACTGCTCGCCGCGACCGCTTCCTCGGCGGAGGAAACCGTACCCGCGTCGCAACGCGAACAGCCGCCCTGCCGATTCGGCACGGCGTTGCGGGCCAAGCGCGGGGAGAGCGTATGCGGCGACACGGCGCTGTCGTTCCGCACGGAGGACGGCTTGTGGTGTCTGTTACTCGCCGACGGCATGGGAAGCGGCGCGGAGGCGAAAGAGGAATCGTCGCTGACGTGTCGGCTGTTGCGGCAGTTCCTCGAAGCCGGGATACGCCCCGAATCGGCGCTCCGGACGCTCAATTCCGCTATGGCACTGCGCGGGGAAGTCACGGGGAGTTTCACGACGATGGACTTGTGCATGTTCAACGCGCTTTCGGGCGACGCCGCGTTTTACAAGTACGGGGCCGCGCCCAGCTACCTCAAAAAAGGAAGCGTCGTGCGCCGGATTACGGGTATCAGTCTCCCGGTGGGCCTCCGCGACGGCGGCACCGCCCCCGACGTGACACACGTACACCTCGACCCGGGCAGTTTCGCGGTCATGATTAGCGACGGCGTAGCCGACCCCGCGCAGGACCAGTGGCTGCAAAGTCTGCTGGCCGGGTGGGAGAACGACGAGCCGCAGGAACTCGCCAAGGCGATTATGCTGGAAAGTCTCCGGCGGCAGAGTTCGCTTGACGACCGGGGCGTGCAAATCCTCTACTGGCCCTCCGGTCAGCAGTTCCCCGTATAAGGAAAAAGTCTCCCTCGCTTCATGAGAAAACAAAAACAGGAATCGCCATGCGCGATTCCTGTTTGTCGCTTACGCTATCGGCTGGAAGTCCAGACGCAAAGTCATTCCCAAACCCGCCGCGAGACGTTTCAAGTCTGTCAAAGTCGGGTCGGCGTTGCCTTCCTCCAGACGCACGATTTCCGCCGGGGAAATGCCCGTCGCTTCCGCAAGCTGTTCTTCGCTGAACTGCCGCGCCGTGCGGCCCTCGATAATCGCCCGGATAATCTGGAACTCCGGTTCCAGCGCGTCCCACTCGGCCTTAAATTCCGGGTTTTCCATTTCTTTCGCAATCACTTCATCTAAGGTCAGCATTCCTTTTGGCCTCCCTTCGCTCATAGTCGGCACGGTATCGCTTCGCCCGTTCGATTTCGGCGGGCGGGGTCTTGGGCGTCTTCTTGGTAAATCCGTTGGTCAGGACAATCAACTTTCCGAGCGTGAAAAAGTACAAAACACGGGTAATATTCCCTTCCTGCTGGGCGCGAATCTGAAAAATCCCGTCTTTCAGATATTCGGAGTACGGCATACGGGCTTGTGCGCCTTCTAATTCCAGTACAGAGGCGGCTTTATATATCCGCGCCCTCATTTTCTCCAACACCAGTTTCCAAGTTTTCTGGAAAGGTCTCCGATGAAAAGTTCAAAAAATCGGTCGATTGCACATAAATTCGCAACATTTTTAGAGGTCAAAACTTCGGCTATATTTTTGAGGCTTTAGGGGGTGCCTCCCAAAGTGGCAAAAAATCCGGGCTTGCTTCATTCTTGTCCGAATAATGGGCTTTTCGAGGGGGATATGTGTACCCAAAAACTTGGAAACTGGTGTTTCTCCAAAAGAGAACTGACAAAATTGTATGCGGGTCTAGTGCCGTCCTCTTTTTCGTAGAAAACAACTTTGAACGATGACATATCTCTCACCAAACTTTCGCCTTTTATTATATTCCGTTTGTCCCGATTGTCAACGGTTTGACGCTGATTTTCTAATCAAGGGGCGCGGGTACCTGTCCCGGCTCCGCGCCCCGCCGTGGTAATTTCCTGCTGTGGAGATTGGTTTACCGTGTTTCTGCCGTTGTCAGGAGATTCTCACCCACTCAAAGTGGTGCTTTTTGTCAGGGCTACTCTGACAGCCCATCCGCGGCGGAGGCGGACTAATTCTCGGCGGACCGCCGCTTTGAGGGCCAGATTGGGTAGAACCGCCGTTCATTCCGCAGTATCTACATCTCGACGCGTATTTCTCTGCCATTGTGCTTTACCTCCTTACTTCCTCGTTTCGTATACGGCTAACAGTGGGCGTCCGAAAATGTTCAGGCGCTCCCTGTCAGAAACAAAACAAGCGGTGCCGAGCGTGAACTCAACACCGCCTGACAGAATCAGACTATGACACAACGATTACACCCCGGTCTCCGGATTGTAAATTTCCGGGAAAACGGGTATACTACGCCTACGGTACAGGCATAATCGTCTGTTGTGTTGAGTGGGCTTATCACTCATCATAGGGCTGTACGGTGCTGGTAACACTGCACGGCCTGCCGCTTATTTGTTTCTGACAACGGACGCCGTGCGGCGCTCGTTGTGCTTGTATTATGACGGATAGCAGCGGAAATTGCAAGCGCTTTTTTCCGATTTCGCCGCGCGGGAGAAATTTTTGTCAGATTCCATAAAATCAGGGCCGAATTTCCGAACTTTTGCCCAAAAGCAAGCGCCGCCTCCCGCGAAGTACGGGACGGCGGCGTATTTACGCGCACACGGCGACGGCGTGACAGATTCCCGGCACCGATTCGCCCTGAAAGCTGGAAGTCGGCGACAACAGCGCGCCCGTAGGGGCAAAGACTATCCGCCGCCACACGCCCCGGCGCAACTGGTCTAACAGGTACCCGTTGAACACGCTCGCCGAACAGCCGCACCCCGAACCGCCCGCGTGCATATCCTGTCCCTTGCGGTCGTAGAGGAGGAGGCCGCAGTCGAGGAAGTTTTCGCCGAGGTCGATTCCGTCGCGGGCGAAGAAGTCGCGGACGATTCCGTGCCCGAGTTCGCCCAAGTCCCCGGTGACGACGCGGTCGTAGTCGTCGGGGGCGGTGTTCGTCTCGCGGAAGAAGGCGCGGAGGGTGTCGTAGGCGGCGGGGGCCATTGCCGCGCCCATGTTGCTCGCGTCGGTGATTCCCTTGTCCACGATTTTCCCGCAGGTGACGTGCGTCACGCGGGGGCCGTCGCCGTCGGCGGCGAGTATCGTACACCCGGCGGCGGTCGCCGTCCATTGCGCCGTCGGCGTGCGCTGGCTCCCGTACGGCACCGGCATTCGGTACTGTCGCTCCGCCGTGCAGAAGTGCGAACTCGTCATAGCCGCACAGCGTTCGGCGAAACCGCCGTCAATCGTCAGCGCCGCTAAGGCCAGCGATTCGCCCATTGTCGAACACGCCCCGTAGAGGCCGTAGAACGGTATGCCGAACTCCCGTAAGCCGAAGGAAGTCCCGATACACTGATTGAGCAAGTCCCCGGCGAAAACGTAGTCGAGTTGTTCGGCGGACAGCCCCGCGCGGTCGAGTGCGCGCCGGAGTGCCTGTTTCTGCATGAAGGATTCCGCCTTTTCCCACGTCTTCTGTCCGAAAAAGGAATCCTCGTTCCACTCGTCAAACCACTGTCCCAAGGGGCCGCGCCCCTCCATACTCCCCCCGATATTCGCCGACGCAATCACGGCGGGCGGGTTCGATAACGCGACTGTCTGCCGCCCTAAGCGTTTCCTATTCACGGCGCGCACCTCCGATTCACGCTTTAGAGTGTCCGGAAATCCGCTACTTATACAAAAATCTCCCCCGCGCCTACGGGGGAGACGGTCTGCCCGGGCAGACTTCAGTTTGGTATCAGAAATCTCCCCCGCGCCGACAGGGGAGACGTTTCGTTATTCGTTTTCCGCTTTTTGCAACATCTCCGCGAACTCGTCCTCACTGAGTACCGGAATCTCTAATTCCTGCGCCTTGCGGAGTTTGCTTCCGGGGGCCTCGCCCGCTACGACATACGTCGTCTTTTTGCTGACGGAACCCGTCGCCTTGCCGCCTAACGCCTTGATTCTGCTTTCGGCGGCCTTGCGGTCGAACCGCGACAGCGTGCCCGTCAAAACGAACGTCATGCCGCTGAACGGGCCGCCCGTGGCCTGTAGGGCGCTGTCCATACGCACGCCCGTCGCTTTCAGGCGCGCTATCAGGTCGGCGGACTGCGCCTGCCCGAGAAATTCCGTGACGGCGCGCGCGGTGATTTCGCCCACGTCCGGCACGGCGGTCAAGTCTTCCGGCGTCGCCGATAACAGCGCGTCCATCGTGTGGAAATGCGCCGCCAAGGCCTGCGCGGCCTTTTCGCCTATCTGCCGGATTCCCAGCGCGCAGAGCAGTTTCGACAGGTCGCGGCCCTTGGAATTGTCTATCGCGTCGAGCAGTTTGTCGACGGACTTTTCGCCCAGACGGTCTAACTTGACGAGTTTCTCGCGCTGTTCACGCAGGGCGTACAAGTCGGCCTCGTTGCGGACTAGCCCACTCTCTACGAGTTGTTTCACGACGGCGGGGCCGAGGCCGTCGATATCCATGGCGTCGCGGGCGGCGAAGTGCGCCAGACGCCGCAACAATTGCGCGGGGCATTCGGCCCCCGTACACCGTAGCGCGACGCCGTCCTCGTCGCGGCGCACGGGCGCGCCGCATACCGGACACGTTTCCGGTAACTGGTACGGCACCGTATTCTCCGGGCGCTTGTCGAAATCGACTTCCAGCACCTCCGGAATAATCTCCCCGGCCTTCTGTACCGTCACGGTGTCGCCGATTCGGATGTCTTTTTCGGCGATATACTTCTGATTGTGGAGTGTCGCGGCGCTGACGGTCGTCCCGGCGAGGCGTACGGGGGCCAGTATGGCTTTAGGCGTCAGGACGCCCGTCCGCCCGACCTGTACCACGATGTCCTTTACGACGGACTGCTTTTTCTCCGGCGGGTACTTGAACGCCACGGCCCAGCGCGGGAATTTGGCCGTAGAGCCGAGGCGCGCGCGTTTCGCGAGGACGTTCAATTTCATCACGCCGCCGTCGATGTCGAACGGGTACGCCGCGCGCTCGTCGTTGATACGGTCAATTTCGGCCTGTACGGCCTCCGTCCCGGTAAGCGTCCTGTGCGGAATCACGGGGAAGCCTTGGGATTCGAGATAGTCCAGCGCGGCGGCGTGGGTGTCGAAGGCAATCCCGTCGGCCTGTTCCAGATTGAATATCACGATGTCAAGCCGACGCTCCGCCGCGACTTTCGGGTTGAGTTGCCGCAAGGCCCCGGCGGCGGCGTTGCGCGGGTTCGCCAACAGCTTTTCGCCGCCGATTTCGCGGAGTTCGTTTAACTCCTCAAAGACCGCCCGCGACATATACACCTCTCCGCGTACAATCAGGCGCGGCAACGCGTCGGGCAACTTGCGCGGGATGGTACGGATTGTTTTCAGGTTTTCGGTCACGTCCTCGCCGGTACGCCCGTCGCCGCGCGTGCCGCCGCGTACAAATACGCCGTCGCGGTACTCCAGCGCCACCGAAAGCCCGTCGACTTTCGGCTCTACCGAATACTCCGGCGTTTCGCCTAGGGCCTCTTCCAGACGCGCGCAGAAGTCGGACAGCTCTCCGGCGTCGAATACGTCTTGCAGACTTTCCAGCGGCTTTTCGTGCTCGTAGGACGCGAAGCCCTTCAGCGTCTTGTCTCCGATACGCTGTGTGGGCGAATCGGGCGTGACTTCCTCCGGGTGTTCCGCCTCTAAATCTTCCAAGCGCCTGTAAAGCTGGTCGTACTCGTAATCGGGCATATTGGGCGCGTCGAGTTCGTAGTAAAGGCGGCTGGCCTCGTTGAGCTTCTCCCGCAGTTCCCGTATCTCCTCCCGGTAGTCCATGTGGCCTCCTTTTGTGTCATCCGTTCAAAACGTAGTCTTTCTGGTCGTCTGTGCCGTCGGCGGGGTTCGTGGAAAAGTACGTGTAGGTTTCCGGCACGGCCCCGACTATCACCGTCTCCGCGACCGTCACGGCGTTCGAGACTTTCGTCGCCGTCGTGAAACCCGGTAGCAGTATCGCGACGCTCACGTCGATATACAATACGAGTTCGTGCCGGGTCTGGTTGATTCCCGCCGAGGTGAACGTATTGCCGAAGTGGGCCGACGACGAACCCGCCGATTCCACGCGTACCGATACGCGCGGGCCGCGTCCGGCGAGGAGCGCCGAGCCCAACAGCGTACCGATAGGAATCGACAGTTCCCGCGCGGGTACTTCCTCTATCCGCGTTAGTATAATGCCCAGTATTTCCGCCTGTAGCCGGTTACAGGCGGCCATATTCGTATGGATGGCGGCGATTCTGCCGTCGTTGTCCTTCTCGAAGGAAATCAACTGCTCATAGCGCACGGCCCCGCCCCGGACGGCCTCATCCACGGACTGTATCACAATCCGGTTGACGGTGTTCGACACGCGCGCCACGGCGAGGCGGCTTAACACGGGCTGTAAGTGCGCCCCGGCGTAGAGCAGGACGCCGCACGCGCCCGCGACAGCAACGAAGAGTATCAGGCGGAGCGGGACGCCCCGGCGGAATCGGAATCGCAGACGATACATCGCGCACACCCCCGGGTATCCTATGCCCGGACGGCCTGACCGTATCCGTGATTCCGCCGTCCGCAACGTCAAGCGGGGTTTACGCCGCGCCCGCGTTACGGCAAAGCGCGCACCAGTTCTTTGAAGACGTTGCCGCGCTCCATGAAGTTCGCGAAGCGGTCAAACGACGTACTCGCCGGGGAGAGTATCACCACGTCGCCCGGTTTCGCGACGCTGTCGGCGGCTTTCACGGCGTCGGGGTAGTTGTCGACTTCTACAACAGGCATTCCGGCGTAGTTTCCGGCGCGCTCAACCGATTCCCGGATAACGCCCGCCGTCGCGCCGCAAAGAATTAAATATTTCGCGTGGTCGTTCACGACGGGCCCCAAGTCCTGATAACTGATTCCCTTGTCCTTGCCGCCCGCGATAAGGATTACCTTTTCCGGGAAGGAACGCAGTCCGGCGATAGTGCGGCTGGGGCTCGACGCGATAGAATCATTGTACCACCGGACGCCGTTCCGCGTGCGTACCAGTTCGATACGGTGCTCGACCCCGGCGAACTCCCGCGCGAAGGCGCGGATTACGCCGTCAGGCACGAGGCCGTCGACCGCCGCCACCGCCGCCATATAGTTTTCGACGTTGTGGACGCCCGGCAGACGGATGTCGGATACCGTCATCACGATACGTTCCCGCCCCTCGCGGCGCGACACGATGTCCCCGCCGCGCAGGAATACCCCCTCCGGCACTTCCTCCCGCCGCGAAAACAGGCGTACATGTCCCGGGGCGCGCCCGGCCTCCTCCCGCGTTACGGCGTTGTCGGCGTTGAATACCGCGAGATTCCCCGCCGACTGGTGCGCGAAAATGTTCTCTTTTGCCGCGATATATTCGGCGTAGTCTTTGTGTACGTCGAGGTGGTTCGGGGAAATGTTCGTGACGACCGCGATTTCCGGACTTCTCTCCATCGTCATGAGCTGGAAAGAGCTCAATTCCAGTACGGCGATATCGTCGGCGAGGATGTCGGGCGCGTCGGACAGGAGCGGGCGTCCGATGTTGCCGCCGAGGTGTACGCGCTTCCCCGACGCCTCCAGCAGTTTCGCGATAATCGTCGTGGTCGTCGTTTTGCCGTCGCTTCCCGTCACGGCGATTTTCCGGCACGGGCAGACCTCGAAAAATACTTCCATTTCGGAGACCGGGCGCGCCCCGCCGAACTCCGGCAAATCGGGCCGTACCCCCGGACTGCGGAAAATCAGGTCGTGGTCGAGGCCCCGGAGGTAGTCGGGGCCGAGTTGGAGCTGACAGCCCTTCCGGCGCAGTTCGTCGCCGTACGCGCCGAGGTCGGACTTCTTATCGCAGGCCGTCACCTGTACGCCGTGCGACAGCAACAGCGCAATGAGTGGGCGGTTCGACACCCCGACGCCAATCACCGCCACGCGCTTCCCGCGCAGGCCTGACAGATACGTTTCCAAATCCATACGCTTTCCCCTTACTCCGCCCTGCGGCGGGATTCTTCCCCCTATCATACCACACCCGCCGCGAAAATACAACGCGCATAAAAAAAGAGAAAATTTCCGTTTTCCGGTTGACAGTTCCGCCCGAAACGATTAAACTAGTAGAGGTATGCCCGTCGCGCCGCAGGGGTAAGGCGTGCGGGAACCCTATCACGCTCACCGATACCGCAGGATTGGAGGAACTCGCAATGCCATGGTACGTCTCCGGCCCCATTGGGCTGGCGATTGGCGCGATTGTGTTCTTCCTGCTCGGTATTCGCTACCGGAAATCAACGGAGAGAAAGACCATCGGGGAAGCCGAAGACCGCGCGCTGTCCATCCTCAACGACGCCCACCAGCGGGCGGAGTCGAAGACGCGCGAAGCCCTCCTGGAAGCCAACGAGAAGATTCTGAGAGACCGAAGCGAATATGAGAAGGAAGTACGCGAGCGCCGCACGGAACTTCAGCGGCAGGAGAACCGCTTACAGCAGAAGGAAGACAACCTCGACCGCAAACTCGACGCCATCGAGAAGAAGGAAGAAGACCTCGCCCGCAAACACGCCGCCGCCGACGAGGTCAACGCCGAAGTGGAGCGCGTCAAGCGGGAGCAAATGGCCCTCTTGGAGCGCATTTCCGGTTTCACGCCCGAACAGGCCCGCGACTACATCATCCAGCAGGTCGAGGCCGATGTCACGCACGAGACCGCCCTGAAAATCAAAGAAGTAGAATCCCGCATGAAAGAGGAGTGCGAGGCCCGCGCGCGCGAGGTCGTCGCGCAGGCGATTCAGCGCTGTGCCGCCGACCAGACCGCCGAAATGACCGTCAGTGTGGTTCCCCTGCCCAATGACGAGATGAAGGGCCGGATTATCGGGCGCGAGGGGCGCAATATCCGCTCCATCGAGACCCTCACCGGCGTCGACCTCATCATAGACGACACCCCCGAGGCCATTACCATCTCCTGTTTCGAGCCCGTCCGCCGGGAAATCGCCCGCGTCGCCCTGGAGAAGCTCATCGCCGACGGGCGAATCCACCCCACACACATCGAGGAAACCGTAGAGCGCGCGCGGCGCGACGTGGAGGCTACCATCAAATCCGAGGGCGAGCGCGCCGTATTTGAATGTGGCGTGCGCAACCTCCACCCCGAACTCGTCAAAATGATTGGCCGCCTCCACTACCGCACCAGCTACGGGCAGAATATCCTACAGCATTCCATCGAAGTAAGCCACCTCGCCGGATTCATGGCCGCCGAACTCGGTGCCGACGCGCAGGTAGCCCGCCGCGCCGGACTTCTCCACGACCTCGGCAAGGCCGTCGACCACGAAATGGAGGGCACCCACGTCGCGCTGGGCGTGGAGTTCGCGCGGAAGTTCCGCGAGCGCGACGAGGTCATACACGCCATCGAGGCCCACCACAACGACGTGGAGCCGCGTACCCTCATCGCCTGTCTGGTACAGGCCGCCGACGCCATTTCGGCGGCGCGTCCGGGCGCGCGCCGCGAGAATCTCGAAAACTACATCAAGCGTCTGGAACAACTGGAGGAAATCACGAACTCCTACCCGGGCGTAGACAAGGCCTACGCCATACAGGCCGGACGCGAAGTCCGCGTCATGGTCAAGCCCGAACAGGTCAGCGAAGACCAAATGGTGATTATGGCCCGCGACCTCGCCAAGAAAATCGAAAACGAGATGGAGTACCCCGGGCAAATCAAAGTACACGTCCTCCGGGAGACGAAGGTAGTCGAATACGCCAAGTAACGCGACGCCCCCTCCCGCAATTCCGGGAGGGGGCATTCGCGCGGGAGGGAGAAACGCTATGAGCGAACGCGAACAGGCAAAGCGGATTATCGACAGTCTGCCGGAATACAAAATCGGCCCCCTGCTTCTCTTCCTGAAAGGGATTCAGTTCGACGACGAAATGGAAGACGAACTCTACTGCGAGAAGCTGGTAGAGGATTATCTGAACGACGACAGTCCGGACAAGCACGAAACCATTACGCTGGAAGAGCTTGCAAAGCGGGAAGGAATCGAACTGTGAAGTATGCGATTGTCATCGAAAAGCCCGCTGAAAAGTTCATCATGAAGCTGGACAAGTCCGAAAGGGAACGGGTCATCCGGGCGATTCACGGACTGCCCGACAGGGGCGACATCAAGCGCCTGCAAGGCCGGAAAAGTAAGGGGCTGTTCCGTCTCCGCGTCGGCGATTACCGGATAATCTATTCTGTAGACGACGGGCGCTTGACGGTCTTTGTGGTGGACGCCGGAGACCGTGGACAGATTTATAACCGCTATTAAACAAGCGGGGCCGCGCGCCCCGCTTTCGCTATGCCTCATCCGTTTTCAGAATGCCGTAGATATAGTAGTCACACCACGTACTGACCATTTTGCCCTGTCTAATCAGCCCCTCACGCGTGTAGCCGCACTTCTCAAGGATTCTCTGCGAGGCGGCGTTCCGTACGTCAACCCGCCAAATTCCCCTCGATATGATTCATATTGCCGCTCCTTCCCGGGAAGTCACTTCACAACGACACGACCGAAAACGTCATCCAGTTTGACAGTCAGGCCGTCGAAGGTCGCGCACGGAAATTCCGTGACGATTGCGGCCCGGTCTTTCTCCTTCATGTCCGATAAGACGGAGGGCGGGTATTTGTGGTAAACATCCCGCAGGGTGAATTTCCCGTTTTCCAGCACGTATTGTTCCAGGCTCAAACTAAGCGGGTCTACAATCCAGTATTCCCGGACGCCGAAACGCTCGTAAATGTCCTTCTTGCGGCCCTTGTCGTATCGGGCCGTACTGCGTGAAAGAATCTCTACCACCAAATCGGGCGTGCCGTACACGCCGGAATCGCCCTTTACCTTGTCCGGGTCGCAGACTACCATTCCGTCAGGAATGTACTCGTCCTCGTCGGCGGTCAGGTAAAGCCCCGCCTCAATGAAATATTCGCATTGCTTCCCCCGGAAATGGTCGTCGAAAATGCGGGAAATGTTCTTATTAATGCGGTTGTGGTTGACCGAGGCCGGGGCCATCATGACGACTTTGCCGCCGATGATTTCCTCCGGCACCTCTATCTGATACGCTAAATTCCCGTCAGCAAAACCCATGCCGCCACTCCTTTCCGATTTACGCAAGCCTCCCCCAGTTCCGGGGGAGGCCTTTTCGGACACTTACTTTTTCGCGTTCGCGGCGGCCTTCTGTCTCGCCGCCTCCGCCTGACGCTTCTTGATTTCCTTGTACTTTTCCTTTTCCTCGGGCGTGGCAACGGGCGTAATCGCGTCGCGCGGGCAGACTTTCGTACACAGCTTGCAGTTGACGCACTTGGCGTAGTCGATGGAGGCGATACCGTTCACGACGTGAATGGCGTCCTTTTTACACTCCTTCTCGCACAGCCCGCACCCGATACAGGAATTTTTGCAGACCGTCATCGCGGCCTTGCCCTTCTCCTGGTTCAGGCACATGACCCGCACCTTTTTCGACACCGGTACCGACACAATCAGCTTGCGCGGACACGCCGCCGCGCAGGCCATGCAGTCCGTACACTTGCTCTCGTCGACGACCGCGACGCCGTTCGGGCCGATGCTCATCGCGCCGAACTGACACGCTTTCACGCAAGACCCGAAGCCCAGACAGCCCCACGCGCATTCGACGGGGCCGCCCGCGACTTTCTCCGCCGCCGTACAGTCCTGAATGCCGACGTACTCGAACCGCCGGACGGCGGCGGTGCCGCCGTTACAGCGCACGAACGCCGTCTCCCGCTCGCCGACACAGGCGATTTTGCCCATAATTTGCGCAATCGCGGCGGCGGCGTCCGGCCCGGCGGGGGCACAGGCCGTCACGGGCGCGTCGCCCGCGACTATCGCCGCCGCGCACCCCGCACAGCCCGGGTACCCGCACCCGCCGCAGTTGGCCCCGGCCAGTTTACTCAGTACGGCCTCCTCGCGGGGGTCCTTCTTGACCTCGAAGATTTTGGAGGCCACCGCTAGAAGCGCGCCGAATACCGCGCCCAGAATCCCGAGCACCAGTACGGCGGAAACTACGTTTAACATGTCCAGCCCCCCTTACTTGAAGATGTCCAGCCCGGAGAAGCCCATAAACGCCAGCGCCATCAGTCCGGCGGAGACGAGCGCAATCGGGAACCCCTCGAAGGATTTCGGATAGTCGGCGAAGACGAGCTGTTCGCGGATACTCGCCAGCAGTACGATTGCCAGCAGGAAGCCCACGCCGCCCATAATGCCGTAGACTACGGACTCGATGAAGTTGTAGGAGTTCTGGATATTCAGCAGGGCGACGCCGAGCACGGCGCAGTTGGTCGTGATGAGGGGCAGGTACACGCCCAGCGCCGTGTACAGCGACGGCACAGACTTCTGTAAAAACATCTCGATGAACTGCACGAGGGCGGCGATGACGAGGATAAAGGCGACGGTCTCCATGTAAACCAAGTCCAGCGGGACGAGAATCCAGTGGTAGACGCACCACGTAATCGCGGACGCCAGCCCCATGACGAACACGACCGCGAAGCCCATGCCGGTGGCGGTATCGATTTTTTTCGACACGCCCATGAACGGGCAGCAGCCCAGGAACTGCGAAAAGATGAAGTTATTCGACAGAATCGCGCCGATAGTAATCGTGACAAGCGTAGACAGCTCTTTCATACTTCCGCCGCCTCCTTTTCGGCCTTGGCCTTAGAGCGTTCCAAGGCCCACTGCATGGCGGCAATGAGTACCGCCAGCACGATGAATCCGCCCACGGGGAGCGTGAGGAGCTTCATGGGGTACTGTTCGGGCAGAATCGTAATGCCCTTGCCCGCGCCGAGCGCGCCGCCGTCGAAGATTCCGCCGGGGCCCAGAATGCCGCCGCCGAATGTCCCCGCGCCGAGAAATTCGCGGATGACGCACATGACCAGCAACACGACGGTGTAGCCGATACCCTGACAAATCCCGTCGACCGCCGACGCCGCGACGCCGTTCTTATAGGAGAACGATTCCGCGCGGCCCAGAATGATACAGTTGACGACAATCAGCGGGATGAACACGCCCAGCGATTCCGACAGCGCCGGGACGAACGCCTGCAACAGCAAATCGACCATCGTCACGAATCCGGCGATGACCACGATAAACATGGCGATACGGATTTTGTCGGGGACGATATTCCGGATGGCGGCGATGATGATGTTGGAGAGGGTCAGGATAATCGTCACGGCGATACCCATGCCGAGGCCGTTAAAGAAGGAAGTCGTGATAGCCATCGTCGAGCAGAGGCCGAGGAGCTGTACGAGTACGGGGTTGTTGGTGATGAGGCCCTCTTTGAATTGCGACTTGAAATCCATCGTTACGCCTCCTTAGTCCATCAGGGCGGCGACCGCCAGCGCGGCATTGACGCCCGTCGTCACGCCGCGAGAGGAGACCGTCGCGCCGCTGATTCCGTCGATATTCCCGCCGACCGTCAGCGCGCCGTCCTCCGGCGACTTGCCTATAAACTGGTCAAGGACGGGTGTCCCACTTGCTGTCGGTTCGTTGCCCATGACTTTCGACCCGATTCCCGGCGTTTCCGAGTTGCTGACAATCGACACGCCCGTCACCACGTCGGCCTCGTCGACGCCGACCATCATTTCAATATTGCCCTGAGAGCCGCTGGAAACGACCGTAAAGGCGTAGCCGGCGGGGGCGGCGTCCTCCGTGACGGCGTAGAGTGCCGAGAGCGTCGCCCCGGCCCCGGACGCCGCCGCCGTCATATCGTCGGAGAGTTCGAGCGCGTCGGAAAATTCGGAGGCGTCCGGATTCTCCACGACCTGTTTCAAGGCGGCGTCGGTGGCGGCCTTCTTGCGGGCCGTGATATTCGGGAGCGTCACCATATTGACCAGCCCCAGCAGAAACGCGACAACGAGACAAGTCCCGAACAGCCGGACAGTCAATGTGGCGATGTATTTCGGGTCCATGCTGACTTTCGCGTTTTCTTTGACTTCTGCGCTCATGCTTTCGCCTCCTTTTCGGATTCTTTGACCACGCCGAAGCGCGGCGGTTTCACATAGCGGTCAATCAGCGGAACGAACAGGTTCATTACCATAATAGAATAGCACACGCCCTCGTTGTAGGAGCCGAAATAGCGGATTGCAATCGTAAACAGTCCGCAGCCGACGCCGAAAATGGCCTGTCCTTTCGCGGTGACGGGCGACGTGGCGTAGTCGGTGGCCATGAAAATCGCGCCGAGCATGAGGCCGCCGCCGAGTACGTTGTAAATCATCCAGTCGAAGTTTCCGACGCCGCCGCGCGGGAACAACAGCGCCAGTACGGCGACGGTGCCCACGTAGAAAACGGGCGTCTGCCAGTTGATAATTTTCCGGTACAACAGCCACGCGAAGCCAATCAGCAGGGCCAGCGTCGAGACTTCCCCGACAGACCCCGGAATCGTGCCGAGGAACATGTCGCCGACGCTGTACTTGCTCATCAGGAACGCGGCGGTTCCGCCCTTGAGCTGTGCCAACGGCGTCGCGGTGGTCGTCACGTCGGCGGTACTGCCGAGCACGGCGGCGAATTTCCCGACGGGGTTCGCCCAGGTCGTCATCGTCCCGGCGTAGCTTGCCAGAAGCGCGGCGCGTCCGGCGAGGGCCGGGTTGACGAAGTTGCACCCGATTCCGCCGAACAACTGCTTCACGAGTACAATGGCGAAGAAGTCGCCGATAAGAATCGTCCAGTAGGGAATCTGGACGGGGCAGACGAACGCCAGCAGTACGCCCGTCACGACGGCGCTGAGGTCGTTCACGGATTGCGGCTTGTGCATGAGGCGGCGGTAGGCCCACTCGAAGAACACGCAGGCCGCCGCCGAGAAGGCCGTCACGGACAGCGCGCGCACGCCGAAGTTGTAGCAGGCGAACAACAGCGCCGGACACAGCGCAATCAGTACGTCGCGCATGATAGTTTGGGTAGTCTGTTCGCCGCGGATGTGCGGGGAGGATGTCGCGATAAGTTTCAGGCTCTTGTAATCCTTAGTCATTTCGCTACAGCCTCCTTTTTCGCGGCCTTTTTGGCCTCCGCCGCCGCGCGGTCAGCGGCCATTTTATCCTTGAGTTTCTGCTTGCCGTACTTGAACATATGCGTCAGGTGCATACGCGCCGGGCAGGCATACGCGCACGCGCCGCACTCCATGCAGTCCATGACGTGCGCCTCGTTCAACTCGTCCAGCATGTCTTTCGACGCGTACTGGTACATAAACAGCGGTTCCAAGTGCATCGGGCACGCCGCCACGCACTTCCCGCAACGGATACACTGCGGGTGTTCTACGGTCTGCTCCTCGTCGGCGCAGAACGCCAGCATAGCGCCCGTTCCCTTGCCTACGGGTACCTCCGCCGTGTACTGGGCCATGCCCATCATGGGCCCGCCCATGACGAGTTTGTAAGTTTTCTCGTCCAGCCCGCCGCACTCGTCGAACAGCCGCGAGACCGGAGTACCAATCGGGCATTCGATGTTTTTCGGCTCCGCGACGCCCGAACCCGCGACGGTCACTATCTTTTTCACGACGGGCATACCGTCCTTGATGGCGCGGTAAATGGCGCAAGTCGTGTTGATATTGAACACGGCACAGCCGATATTCGACGGCAGTCCGCCCGGGGGTACCTGCTTCCCGGTAATCGCCTGACAGAGCTGTTTTTCGCCGCCCTGCGGGTACCGGCACGCAAGCGCGCGTACTTCTACGGGCGCGTTCCGCTCGGCTATGACCCGGTTCATGCTCTCGATACCGTTCTGCTTGTTGTCCTCGACGCCGATAATCACCTTTTCGACGCCGAACATTTTCGCCAGGTACGCCGCCCCGCCGATAATCTCCCCGGGGCGCTCCAGCATGGTACGGTGGTCGCCTGTGATGTACGGCTCGCACTCGGCCCCGTTGATAATCACGGTGTCGACTTTGCCGATTCCGCTCGAAATCTTGACGTGCGTCGGGAACGTCGCGCCGCCCATGCCCACGATTCCGGCGTTTTTGACGGCCTCGACCATCTCCTCGACGCTCAGCGCGTCGGGGTTCGCGGGGGCCTGTACTTCCTCGCTCAATTCGTCCTGAAAGTCGTTCGTGATGACGACCGATATCATGTTTCCGCCCATGTTGTACGGGCGCGGCTCCACGGCCTTGACCGTCCCGGATACGCTCGCGTGAATCGGCGCGCCAAGCCCCCGGAACTCCCCGATTTTCTGCCCGACTTTCACGCGGTCGCCCTTCCTGACCGTCGGGGTACACGGCGCGCCGAAGTGCATGGACATCGGAATCACGACTTCCGGCGGGGGCGGGAGTTGTTGTATGGCTTTCTCATTGGTCGCGGCCTTCATGTCGTGGGGATGAACGCCGCCAAAGAACGCATTTGCCATTTTTTCACCTCATTTTCTCCTTGACACGGTGCCTGTCGCTGTGGACATTCCGCCGCATATACGCTCTATTCTACACCACGAAAGGGCAAATGTCTAGTGTAAAGCCTTGCTTTTTTTGGGGCGAAAAACTCCCCCGCGAAAACGGGGGAGGCTTGCGGCTTATCCGAGTTTGCGGTCGTCGGGGCGGGGGTGTACCCGGCGGAATTGCCGGAGCTGTTCGTCGGTCAGCTCGGGGCAGTCCTCGTCGAATACAATTTCCTCGTCGCGCGGGGCGCGGGCCTCAATCTCCGCGATTCTCTCCGGGGTCAGCGGCGGGCGGGGTTTCGGAGCGCGCGTCAAGGTGTATTCAATCATCATAGTACAATCTCCTTTCCTTACGGGTGGCGCGTCTGGCGGAGATAATTCTGATTCTTTCGCGACGTTCCACATATACAACAAAAAGAACATCGTCCGCCATACCAATCGTAATGTATCTGTCCTCCTCGTCACTGTGCGCGGTATCATAGTATTCTATTCGGTTTTCGTCCTCGAAAACGCGTGTGGCGTTGAAAAAATTCACTCTATGCTTTTTCCAGTTTGTCGCCGCCTTTTCCTCGTCCCACTCAAAACGCAACAAAGCAAATCCCCCCTTGCGCTACGATTATACACGATTCAAGGGCGGAGGTCAAGGCGAACGCGCGCGGGGCGTCCGGAATAGACTGTACGGAAAGGGGCGGGAGCTATGGAAAGAGAAGTATGGCAGAGAGTATCGCCGGGGTTGAACCCGTGGCCGGGCGCGGACGCGGTGGGAAAGGCGTTGCGCGACGGCGCGAAAGCGGAGGGCGCGGTACTGGCGTCGGACGCTGGCGCGCGAAGGACAGTAGCGGCACCGGACGCCCACGCGCAAAGGACAATAGCGGCACCGGACGCCCACGCGCAAAGTATGACAGCGGCACCGGACGCCCACGCGCAAAGTATGCTGGCGGTACCGGACACCCACGCACAAAGGACAGTAGCGGTACCGGACGCGGAAAGTATGGTAACGTTGTCTGACGCGCAAGCGGGAAGTATGGCAGTAGGGGCGCAGGCGAACCCGTGCTGTATGGGCACGGAGGCCGAAACCGACACGGCGGTCGTCGCGGGGTTCGTGGAGGACGAACAGGCCGAGAAACGACAGCTACAGGCCCTCGCCCGACAGTCGCCGCTCTGGGCGCGGCAGACGCTTTGGGGACTGGCGTCGCAGGCCGCCGCGCGCGTCCGGCGGCTGTTGGCCACGTACTACCTGATTACCGGGGAGGCGTATTCCCCGGCGGTGTGCGCGGAGAAAATCTACGTCGGGAAGTGGCTCCCGGCACTGCGGGAACGCTACCACGGCGCGGCCTGTACGGCGATGAACTACGCGCGCGCGGCGGACGGTACGCCCGACCCGTGTCTGGGCGACCTGTTCCGGGACTTGAGCGCGGACGCGTTCGAGGACGCGGAGGCCGTGGCGCGGATTTTAGAGCGCTCGCTTGCGGGGTGAAAATTACTCCGCCTTTCACCGTCCCGCGTAACCGGATTTCGCGGGGGAACAAAACGCCGGATTCGGCCTGTACGGTCGAATCCGGCGCTGTGCGGTTATATCAGGCCCCTTTGACAAGGGAGGCGATTTCCGCCGCGAAATTCTCCTCTTTCTTCTCGATACCCTCGCCCTTCTCGAAGCGCACCGCGTCCTTGAAGGCGATAGTACCGCCGAGGGCCTTGGCGGCGGCGTCCAGATACGCGCCGACTGTCGTCGTGTTGTCCTTGACGAACTCCTGTTGCAACAGGCAGTTTTCCGCGTAGAACTTGTTCATCTTGCCCATGACGATTTTTTCCTTGACCTGCGCGGGCTTGCCGGCCATTTTCGGGTCGTTGTCCATCTGGGCCAGCATGATTTTCTTTTCCTCGGCGAGCACATCGTCGGAGACCTGCGCCTTGTCCCAGAAGCGCGGGTTGAGCGCCGCGATTTGCATGGCGACATCCTTGCCCGCCGTCAAGACCTGCTCCGCCGGGAGACTGGTTTCCAGATTCACCAGCACGCCGATTTTGCCG